>JAYUGA010000118.1:0-5795 GCA_043738565.1 Rhodobacterales bacterium | reverse complement strand
GCGTCGCTGTAGACGGGCTGCCGACCCCGCTTGCCAGTCGGCTTCGCCGCCCATGCCATGCCGGGATCAAACCAGATCGTCAGCGATCCGCGGCGCTTGAGCGCCTTGTTATACGCGGGCCAGTTCAGGGTCTTGTAGGTCGGTGTGTTCAGTCTGCTCATCCACCCCAGCTATCACGCTGGATTCACGAGATGAATCCCTCACGGGATTTGTGCAACAGAGCCGTGCAGGAGAGTAATCTCCCCATTTCTAACGGGGTGCGGTCGTAGAACTTACGCAGCCATTTCCAGTTTTTGTGCGGGTGTGATGCCGCCGATGCCCACGTTCGGGCGGTCGTTGTTGTAAGTCCATAACCATTGCGTGGCGTGATCTTGGGCCTCCTCGATGCTTTCGACGATGTATTGGTCGAGCCATTCGTACCTGACCGTGCCGTTGTAGCGACCGATGCAGGCGTTCTGCTGCGGCTGGCCGGGCTGGATATGCTGGATGGCAGGGTAACCCCTTGTTTCTCAGCCCATTTCATCAGCTTTTCGCTGATGTGTTCCTTGCCATTGTCAACCCGAACGCTGCCAGGCTTGCCCCGCCAGTCGATGATCCGGTCCAGACTGCGGATGACTCTTTCTGCTGTCAGCGAAAAGTTCACCTCGATCCCCAGCCCTTCCCGGTTGAAATCGTCCGGCACGTTCAGCAACCCAAACGCACGACCATCGCCCAGCCGGTCCGCCATGAAGTCCGAGGGCGAGGTCATGTTGGGCGCCTCCGGCACCGCCAGCGCGTCGGGTTTATCCCGCTTCAAGCGCTTGCGGGGTTTGATCCGCAGGTTCAGTTCCAACTCGCAGCAGATGCGGCAAACCCGTTTGTGGTTCCAGGGATGCCCCTTCACGTTGCGCAAATGCAGGAAACACAGGCCAAAACCTCAGGTTTTGCGAGCCTCGGTCAGCCCGACCAGCAGATCGGCGATCTCCTCGTTCCCGGCACACAGCTTGGGGCCATAGCGATAACAGGTCTCGCTCACCCCAAATGTGCGGCAAGCCAGGGCAATGCCCGCCCCGCGCCCTGCCACCGCAGTCTCGGCCATCTCGCGGCGTTGAGATGGCCCCGTCACTTTTCCAAGGGCTTCCTTCAGCAAATCCGCCTGCATGCTCAGATCCGCATACATCCGCTTGAGACGACGGTTCTCGTCTTCCATCGCCTTCATCTGGCTGATCAAGGATGCATCCATGCCGCCATACTTCGCCCGTCATTTGTAGAACGAAGCGTTGCTCATCTCATGTTCACGGCACAGCCCGGCCACCGGCACACCGCCTTCAGCCTGCCGAAGGATCGCGATGATCTGCGCCTAAGTGTATCTGCTTGTCTTCATTCAGAATCTCCTCATGCATCTTGCCGAGAAAATCCTACTCATGCAGCCCGGGGGCTGGAACCAACCACATGTGCAGGCGTTTCTTTTCCATGCCGCGTCAGCGGCCCCTTGGAGGAATTGATCATGCCCGACACCAAACCCCATTCGACGTCAGCGGGTGGTCAGAAGTAAAAGATCGCGCCTTCGAAATCGAAGTCCAAACTCGCGAGCGGTTTGCATGCAGCCCCGGCAAAGAAAGCCGACAATTCTTAGCATAAAGCAGCGCTAACGGCTGCCGCTCGACGTACTGCCCGTAGCACTTCGTATCATCATAAATTCGCACTTGGAGGCGTTTCCCGTATGAGACGCGCATTTTTTCCGGTTTGTCGATGTCCAATAGATGATGTCCGATCCCACAGATCAAATCAATCCGACTGCCGCGGAACTAAGTGCAATGCGCGACGCGATCGAGCGGGCCCTGCGGGCTGCGCATCAAAGCGGCAAGGCTGGAATTGCCGCGGCGATAATGCGTGACGGACGGACCATCGCGATGGGCGAAAATGAAGTGCATCTGCACTCTGACCCCACCACACACGCTGAAATGGTGGCGATCACCCGCGCAGCAGCTTTGCTCGATCAGACGGATTTGTCCGGTTGTACCATCATCTCAACCCTTCAGCCCTGTGAGATGTGCCTGTTGGCCATTCGTTTTGCCAAAATCAGCCGCATCATTTTTGCCGCCACTCAAGCCAATGTCGCGCCAAAATATTTTGCCTTTCCGCACCTGCGCATCGAAGATTTTCAAAACGGAGAGTTTGAATTTGCAGGTGGTGTCGACGAATCCCGCGTTCTCCACTTCTATGAACACGGCGATGAATAGCGGAAACAGCCCGCGCGGCCATCCAAGTTAAGAGGGTTGCAGCATGACCGCTTTTGCGCATAATTCGGGTGGAAACGCTTTCATGCCATCGGCCGTTTCGGCCCTTAACACGCTACTGTCATCTCAAGCCTTCCCAGCAAATTCCTGACATTTGACACCTGCCACTGCCCGCCCCGCCTGGTCATCATGCCGCGCAGGATCAACTCTGCCGCAATGGCGCGTAGCGTGGCGTGCCCCTGCGCCCGGATGTCGGCCAGCACCTCCGCCAACCCATTCGCATGGCCGTCCGCATTGGCCACGACCGCCGCCCTGAGCGCCACGGCGCCCATTCCCGCGCGCGTCAGTGCTGCCGCCCCATTCGGGTTGCCCAGCTTCACTCCGCGTGCCTTGGCCACCGCCAGCGCCTCCTTGGTTCGGCGGGAGATCGCTTCCCGCTCGACCTGCGCCACCAGCGCCATGATGCCGACGGTCAGGTCATTGGCATCCGGCATGTCGACGGCGAGGAAATGGACACCGCTGTCGCGCAGGGCCAAGAGGAAGGCGGCATTGCGGCTCAGGCGGTCGAGTTTGGCGATGACCAGAGTGGCGCCGGTGAGGCGCGTCAGCTGGATGGCTTTGGTCAGCTCGGGGCGGTTGGGGTTGCGGCCGCTTTCCACCTCGGTGAAACGGGCGATGACGTCGGCACCGCGGGATACTGCAAACCCGTCGATCGACTGCCGCTGCGCCTCCATCCCGAGGCCGCTGGCACCCTGCCGGGCTGTTGAAACCCGCTCGTACGCGATGAGCCGCTGCGCCATCGACTGCCACCCCCCCTGTTCACACCTGCCTGACGTTCGTTGCGCAGGTGTGTACGATGCAATTAGGGGAGCATGTAGCCCCAAGTCATTGGTATTGCACGATAAGCGTCATAAATCGCCATCGAGCCGGATCCTCGTGGGCCGATGCTTCACTTGATTGCATCGGGGACCTCAGGCTGAAGCGCCAACGGGCCTGCCCCTTCCAGCTCGGCATGGGCACGTTGGCGCGTTGCAATCTCGCCGAGCCTGTCGATGAGCATCTGGTATCCGGTGTCCTTGGCGTCACGGGCCTCCTCGGGCAGCATATGTTCGATCTGGCTGGTCTCGCGCCACCCGGCTTGGGTTTTGAGAAAAAAGATCATCGAGGTCGTGTCGCCCCCGCGCGCCTTGTTGATCAACCCCTGCGCAATGGCGCCTATCGCGCGTGCCTTGCCCTTTTTATACCGTGTTGCAATCTCTTCATCGCGCTGCATCATGGCATAAAATGTCCGCCGGCCAATGCCGAAGTAATCCGCCACCTGCTCGGCTGTCAGCACCGCCGCCAGCGTTTCCACCTCGGCCTTCTGCGCATCGGTCAGGGTCATGGGTGCGCGGGCCATCAGAGGGCACCCGCCACGGCACGCGACGGCTGATCTGCGGTCCTGTCTGCGTGCAAGGCCGCAAAGCTGCGACCGTCGCCCTCCAGCACAGCGTCGCGGCCGGTGTAGGCCTGCCAGCGCAGCAGGGCCACATCAACGTAAGCGGGGTCGAGTTCCACCGCATGGCACACCCGCCCGGTGCTTTCGGCGGCAATCAGCGAACTGCCTGAGCCGCAGAACGGTTCATACACCGCCTGTCCCGGCGAGGCGTTGTTCAGCATCGGGCGGCGCATGCACTCGACCGGCTTTTGGGTGCCATGCACGGTGGTCGCATCCTGATCACCACTGGGGATGGACCAGAGCGTGGTCTGGGTGCGATCGCCTGACCAATGCCCGGTGCCTGCGGCGCGGACGGCATACCAGCACGGCTCATGTTGCCAGTGGTAGTGGCCCCGGCTCAGCACCAGCCGCTCCTTGGCCCAGATGATCTGCGACCGGATGGCAAACCCCGCCGCCTCGAGGCTTTCGGCCACCACAGCGGCGTGCAGCGCGCCGTGCCAGATGTAGGCCACCTCGCCTGGAAACAGCGCCCAGGCTGCGCGCCAGTCGGCATGGTCATCATTCATCACCTTGCCCACGCGTTTGGTCTCTGATGCCCCTGCCCGGTTGCGCCAGTCCGGATCGTAGGACACACCGTAGGGCGGATCGGTGACCATCAAATGCGGGCGTACCCCGTTCAGAACACGGCCCACCGTCGTGGCATCGGTGGCATCGCCGCAGATCAGCCGGTGCGGGCCAAGCAGCCACACATCACCAAGGCGTGACACCGGCACGGCAGGAACGGGTGGCACCGCGTCCTCGCGCGGATCGGCCCCGTCCTGGCGCAAGAGGTCATCCAGTTCGCGCCCCGTGAAGCCGAGGTCGACGAGATCAATGCCCAGAGTACCAAGATCGGCCACTTCCAGTGCCAGCATCTCCGCATCCCAGCCCGCCCGCTCGGCCAGCTTGTTGTCAGCCAGCACCAGAGCCCGCTTCTGCGCTTCGCTGAGGTAGCCGAGTTCGATCACCGGCACGGTGACGAGCCCCGGTTTCCTTGCCGCCAGCACCCGGCCGTGCCCCGCAATGATGCCGCACGCACCATCAACAAGCACCGAGTTCACAAAGCCGAACTCCCGGATCGAGCCCGCGATCAGCGCCACCTGGGCCTCGTCGTGCGTGCGGGCGTTGCGGGCATAGGGGATGAGATCGCCGAGGGGACGGTATTCGACCGTCAGCTGCTGTCCGCCGTCCATGAACGCCCTCCGCGCCTCGGCCACCAGCCGCCGCACAGCCAGCGTATCACAGGCACAAGCCTTTGTAATTACGACATTTAGCGACAATTGGCGACACGAGGCGACAGATCGCAGTTAACCTACGATCTTTCCCAATTCGAGCTGCGCCCTGATGCAGATTCACCCCGGCCGCTTCGGGAACGCCAGGATAGCAAGCAGGGCCTGACGCAACAGTCGCTTCTGATCATCAAAGTTGAGCGCCACCAGAGCGGCAATGAAGTCGTGCTCGATGCGGGCCAGGCGGGGGAGGTCAGCATCGTTGTCAGCCATACCAGAACGGTAGGTGTAAAACGCGGTATGCACCCAGGCCGCTGCGTCACTGATCACGTGGGGTTTTTTGCCGGGCGAGGAACCTTCGACCAGCTCGACCAATGCTTTGATCGCTGACACCTTCTTCTCCAGGCTTTCCCGCATCAGGGCATCTGGCGATAGTTCGTCGATCACGGCCGCCATCTGGGCCCCCAATGGATAAAGAGAACATATAAAGAACACCGTCACCGGCTTGACGGTCGGGCAAGAGGGCAAGAGGTCCGTGGACAGAGTTGTCCACAACAAATTTGTCGCTGAGAATTCGGCAGACTGCTGTCGGGCTACCGCTGACGTTCCGTCAAGGCTCGGGACTCCATGCGGCAACAGGCCCGATCGCCCGCTCCAGCTGGAACCGCGCTGCCTCAGCCGAACCGGCAATCCAGTATGCGGTCTGCCACCCCTGACCACTCCCGCCCCGTCGATATGAGGCCGATTTAACCGCCATTTCCATATATATATTGTCAATCAGCATGCAATACTGACCCGCTATCGGCATCCAATTTTGACCCCATTGTCAGCTTAGGATTTGGGTCTGGCCCGACGGAGTTGGTCATGTGA
>JAYUGA010000117.1:0-15152 GCA_043738565.1 Rhodobacterales bacterium | reverse complement strand
AACCGGCAAAGCTGCGCAACTCGGCAAAGCTGCACGACGCGGGGCATTGCGATGAGGGAGAAAATCTTTGGCAAAAATGGTGGGCGACCCTGGAATCGAACCAGGCGCGGGTCGCCCCGGGGGAGTTACAGTCCCCTGCCGCACCTTGCAGCTCGTCGCCCACACATTGCGGGCTGATTATAGGCGCACCCGGCAGGCGTCAAGGGTTGTTGGGCAGGCTTTTGGCTTGCGTTGGGAGATGCCTTGGGTGAGATGGGGGCTTGCATTGACGAGGCGGGATGATGAGCGGGACGGTTAAGCCAACCTGGGTGGTGGACAAAGAGCGCGGGCGTCGGGCCGTGGCGCGGGAGACGCTGTGGCTGTTCGGGCTGCATGCGGTGCGCGATGCCTTGGTCAATCCGGGCCGCGAAAAGCTGCGGCTGGTGTTGACCAAGAACGCGTTTGACAAGCTGCAAGAAGCGGTTGCCGCGTCGGGGATGGAGCCGGAAGTGGTCGAGCCGCGCCAGTTTGCTGTGCCGATTTCGGAAGATTCGGTGCATCAGGGTGCCGCGTTGGAGGTGCGGCCGCTGAACTGGGGCAAGCTGGAGGAGGTTTGCATCTCGGGCAAGGGGAATGCGCTGGTGGTCTGTCTGGACCGGGTGACGGACCCGCATAATGTGGGGGCGGTGTTGCGGTCGGCCGAGGTTTTTGGGGCAAGGGCGGTGATAGCACCCCGGCATCATTCGGCACCGGAGACCGGGGCGCTGGCCAAGACCGCCTCGGGGGCGCTGGAGCGGCAGCCCTATCTGCGGGTGCCCAATCTGGCCGATGCGATGGCGGAATTGCGCGGCATGGGCTATGTGCTGATCGGGCTGGACGGCGATGGCACGGTGGATCTGGCGCAGGCGCTGACCGATGCGGGCAGCCGGGCGGTGGCACTGGTGTTCGGGGCCGAGGGGCCGGGGTTGCGCGACAAGACGCGGGAGACTTGCGATGTGATCGCGAAAATCCCGTTTGTGGGGGAGTTCGGCTCTCTGAACGTCTCAAACGCGGCGGCGGTGGCGCTTTATGCGGCTGCGACACGCTGAAGTGATCAGATTTCCGCAGCAAGGGTCTGGAAATGGACCGCTGCGGTCCCAATATCAAGGGGGAAGGCAGGCCCGGAACGCCGCCTTCGGTTCACTGTCCCTCGTTCCGCACTGGCGCCCGGCCAAACTGGTTCGGGCGCTTTTTTGTGGGGTGAGATGACCAACTCCGATCAGGACATTCGCCGGATTTTGACCGACACCAAGGTGATCGCCGTGGTGGGGTGGTCGCCGCGGGCGGAGCGGCCCAGTCATGGGGTGGCGGCCTATCTGGCGCGGCGGGGGTATCGGGTGATCCCGGTCAATCCGGGGCAGGCGGGGGTGGTGACGGCCTGGGGCGAGGTGGTGCGCGGGTCGCTGGCCGAGATTGGTGGCGGGGTGGATATGGTGGATGTGTTCCGCAATTCGGGCGCCGTCGGGCCGGTGGTGGATGAGGCTTTGGCCGTGCCCGGCGTCAAGGTGATCTGGATGCAGTTGGGGGTCTTCAATGAAGCTGCCGCGCGCAAGGCAAGGGCGGCGGGGGTGGAGGTCGTGATGAACCGCTGTCCGGCAATCGAGATTCCACGGCTGGGGTTGTGATTTTGGGCAGCGTCCAGAACTGGACATTCGTGAATATCGTTATATAACAGTCATTTGGTTGCGCGCAGTAACCACATTTTAGGATCCTTGTCCGGTGGCGGGATGCCTCCGGCGGGGATATTTGAGCCAAAATGAAAGGCTGGAGTTGCGAACACTGGCAGCGGTGCGGGATTTGGGGTATCCGGTCGGCAATTCCCAACCAGACCCGAGGCCCCGATGAAAGCCGCCGTCGTAACCTTTCCCGGATCGAATTGCGACCGTGATCTTGCCGTGGCGTTCGAGCGCGCCGGGTTCAAGGTGTGCAGGGTGTGGCACAAGGACAGTGCCTTGCCGCATGGCGTGGATGTCGTGGGCATGCCGGGCGGGTTTTCGTTTGGCGACTATCTGCGCTGCGGGGCGATTGCGGCGCAGTCGCCGATTGCCGCCGCAATTCAGAGCCATGCGGCGCGGGGCGGCTATGTGCTGGGGATTTGCAACGGCTTTCAGGTCTTGACCGAGATGCGGCTGCTGCCCGGAGCCTTGATGCGCAATGCCGGGCTGAAATTCGTCTGCAAGACCGTGACGATGCGGGTGACGACAACCGACAGCGCCTTTACCTGCGCCTATGGTCGCGGGCAGAGCATCCGGGTGCCGGTGGCGCATCACGATGGCAATTACACGATTGATGCGGCGGGTCTGGCGGCGTTGCAGGCCGAGGATCGCATCGCCTTTACCTATGAGGGCAACCCGAATGGCGCTCGGGCCGATATTGCCGGGGTGCTGTCGGCCAACCGGCGGGTGATGGGGATGATGCCGCATCCCGAACGGGTGGTCGATCCGGTGCAGGGCGGCATCGATGGTGCGGCGCTGTTTGCTGGCCTGATGGGCGGGATGGCGCTGGCCTGAACCCCCGGCGGCTGGCCTTTGCTTGAGGTGGGTCCGGGGCGGGCCTAGACTTTGACGATGAAAGAACCAGCCTCCCCTGCAACCAGGCCTGACCGGGTGCCGCGCACGTCGCCCTGGCTGAAACTGGTGGTGACGCTGCTGGTTCTGCTGGCGGTGGGGGTGGTGCTGATCACCAACCGCTGGCTGTCGGAACGGTTCACCGAAACCACGCGCAACAAGGCCGAGCTGCGGCTGGCGCTGTATTCCGGCAACATGATTTCCGAATTGCAGCGCACCTCGGTGGTGCCCTTGCTGCTGTCGCGCGACCCGGTGATTTCCGAGGCTTTGTCGAAGGGCGATTTCTCGCGGACCACGCAGCGGTTGATTCAGGTGCAGGATGACATCGGCGTCGCCTCGATCCTGCTGCTGGACAATGCCGGGCGGACGGTGGGGGCGACCAACCGCAACCTGCTGGGCACCAATTATCGCAGCCAGAACTTCTTTTTCGACGCGCAACGGGCGATGGATACGGTATTTTCCGCCTCTGCCCGGCCCGGTGGCGGTTATGATTTCACCTATAGCCAGGTGATCCTGGCCGAGGGCAAGTCGATCGGCGTGATCGTGGTCGCGGTCGATCTGATGAAATACGAACGGGCCTGGGCCGGGTTGCAGGACGTGGTTCTGGTGACCAATTCCGAGGGCACCGTGGTGCTGGCGACCGAGCCGCGCTGGCGCGGGTTGCCGCTGGATCAGGCGATTGCGGCGCAGGATGATCCGTCATCGCTGGATGTGGCGCTGAACCGGGCGCTGAACGTGACGACCGATTGGGCCCGGCATGCACCGGACACCTATCTGAAGGGCGTGGCCGTGCTGCGGACCGAGGCGCGGGTACCGTTCCGTGGTTGGCGGATGGTGATCTTTACCGAATATGATTCGGTGCGCGAACCGGTCAACGGCATACTGGCGCTGGAGATCATGGGTTTCGCCATTCTGATGGCGCTGACCTTCTATCTGCTGTCGCGGCGGGCATGGTCGCAGACCCTGTTCTTTCGCCGCGAATCCATCGAATTGCGGCAGTTGAACGCGCGGTTGCAGCGCGAGATTGCCGAACGCGAGAAGGTGCAGAAGGATCTGGCGGTGGCGGAACTGACGCTGGCGCAAAGTTCCAAGCTGGCGGCCCTGGGCGAGATGTCGGCGGCGGTCAGCCATGAGTTGAACCAGCCGTTGGCGGCAATGAAGACCTATCTGGCCGGGGCGCGGCTGTTGTTGCAGCGCAAGCGCCATGACGAGGCGTTGTCGTCGTTTCAGCGGATTGACGATCTGATCGACCGGATGGGGGCGATCACGCGCCAGTTGAAAAGCTATGCCCGCAAGGGCGGCGAGGCGTTCGAGCCGGTGGACATCCGGCTGTGCCTGTCGGCGGCGCTGGCGATGATGGAGCCGCAGTTGAAGCTGCGGGTGGTCAAGATCACCCGCGCCTTGCCGCGTCAGCCGGTGATGGTGCTGGCCGACCGGCTGCGTCTCGAACAGGTGATCATCAACCTGTTGCGCAATGCGCTGGATGCGACCAAGGATGCCAGGCAGCCGCAGATTGACCTGATCCTGTCGGCGGGGGAAACCGCGACCTTGACGGTGCGCGACAACGGCCACGGGATCAGTGATCTGATCAATCTGTTCGAACCGTTTTATACGACCAAGACTCCGGGTGAAGGGATTGGGTTGGGGCTGGCGATTTCGTCCGGCATCGTGACCGATCTTGGCGGCCGTTTGACCGCGCGAAACTCGGAAGCGGGTGGCGCGGTGTTTGAAATGCAACTGCCGATCCTCGGCGAAGACGTAAAGGCAGCAGAATGAGGGACCAATGGCCCGGGCAATGAAAGTGGCAATCGTCGATGACGAAGCCGATATGCGGCAGTCGATCAGCCAGTGGCTGGCGCTGTCGGGGTTTGATACCGAAACCTATCCGAGCGCGGAAGATGCGCTGAAGGCGATCGGGCCGGAGTTTCCGGGGGTCGTTGTGTCCGACATCAAGATGCCGGGGATGGACGGGATGGCGTTTCTGAAGCGGCTGATGGGGATGGATTCGGGCCTGCCGGTCATCCTGATCACCGGGCATGGCGATGTGCCGATGGCGGTGGAGGCGATGCGGGTCGGGGCCTATGACTTTCTGGAAAAGCCGTTCAACCCGGACCGGATGACCGAACTGGCCAAGCGGGCGACCCAGGCGCGGCGGATGACGCTGGACAACCGGGCTTTGCGCAAGGAATTGTCGGACGGATCGGTGCTGATGAAGAAGCTGATCGGCGGCTCGCCGGTGATGGAGCGGCTGCGCGAGGATATTCTGGACCTCGGGCAGGCCGACAGCCATGTGCTGATTGATGGCGAAACGGGGACGGGCAAGACTTTGGTCGCCCATGCCCTGCACGCGGTCGGGCCACGGGCGGGGCGGCGGTTTGTCACGATTTCCTGTGCGGCGTGGTCGGAGGATCAGTTGGCGGCCAAGCTGTTCGGGCCGGGCGAGGATGGCGCTATTCCGCTGGTCGAGGAAGCGCGGGGCGGGACGGTGTGTCTGGAGGATATCGAGGCGTTGTCGGGGGCGTTGCAGGCGCGGCTGTTGACGGTGATCAACGAGCAGGGCACGCCGCCGGAAACCCGGATCATTGCGATCTGCAACGATCATGCGCCGGACAAGACGGTGGAAGATGCGCTGCGGCCCGACCTGTACTACCGGCTGGGGGCGATGACGATCGTGCTGCCGCCGCTGCGGTTGCGCGGCGAGGATATTCTGACCCTGTTCAACCGGATGTCGGAAGGCTTTGCCGAGGAATACGGCTGCGGCGCGCCGCAGGTGACCGCACAGGAGGCGGCGCAATTGTTGCAGGCGCCGTGGCCGGGCAATGTGCGGCAGCTGGTCAACATTGCCGAGCGCGCGGTGTTGCAGAATAGGCGGGGGTCGGGCTCGATTGCGTCGCTGTTGATGGCGGACAATGAGGCGGCGGGGCCGACTTTGACGACGGAAGGCAAGCCCTTGAAGGATTATGTCGAGGCGTTCGAGCGGATGCTGATTGATAATACGATGCGGCGGCACAAGGGCTCGATTGTCGCGGTGATGGACGAGTTGTGCCTGCCGCGCCGGACGCTGAACGAGAAGATGGCGAAATATGCACTGAGCCGGGGGGATTATGTTTGAGGGGCGGCGCGTCGGCGTGGCGCGGCTTTTGCCGTTGCGCCAGCGCCGGGCTGCGGCGTTGCGCCTGTGACACACCCGGGGTTTTGCACCCCCGGACCCCCGCAGGATATTTGGGCCAAAATGAAAGGCGCAAAGTTTTAGATAAGTCTTATGGGGTTAGCGTCTGGTGATCTTGAGCCAGATGCCGTCTTTGGCGCGGACGGTCAGATGGGCGACCGGGATTGGGCGGCGGTCCGGCACGGCCTCGAATTGGAAGGCGCGGGTCAGCAGGGCAAGCAGCAGGGTGCCTTCCAGCATGGCGAAACCGGCACCGGTGCAGACGCGCGGGCCGGCGGAGAACGGCATATAGGCGTCGCGGGCGTGGGCGCGGTTGGCTTCGGTCTGCCAGCGGTCGGGGTCGAAGGCGTCGGGGTCGGGCCAGGTGCGGGTATGGCGGTGCAGGTGCCAGGGGCTGAGGACGATCTGCGCTCCGGGCTTGACGGGGCGGCCCCGAAAGACCTCGGGCCTGGCGTTCTGGCGCACCATCATCGGCACCGGCGGGTAGAGCCGCAGGGTTTCGCGGAAGCAGTCGCGGGTGAAGCGCAGTTTGGCCAGCATCGAGAAGTCGGGCCGTTCGGAGAAGGTTTGCGCCTCGGCTGCGACTTTGGCTTGCGCTTCCGGGTGGGTGGCCAGGAGGTAGAGCGCCCAGGACAGGGCGGAGGCGGAGGTCTCGTGTCCAGCGAGGAAGAAGATCGCGACCTGGTCGACCATTTCCTGCGTGTCGAAACGCTGCCCGGTTTCGGGATCGGCGGTGGTCATGATTTTGGTGGCGAGGTCGTTGGGGGCTACGCCTTGCGTTATTTCAGTGGCGCGGGATTGGGTCAGGGCGGTGATCAGGCTGCGGATTTTCTGCGCGGCGCGTTTGGTGGCAGGGCGGTGGAAGCGCGGTATCCAGCGCGGCAGGGGCAGGAAGGCAGCGAGGTTCAGGATCGGCTGGGTGCGCTGGTAGGTTTTGAATTCGTGGAAAACCTGGGTGGCGGTGGCGTTTTCGATCGGGATCGAGAACAGGGTGCGGAAGATCACGTCGGCGGCGGCGTGGCTGAGTTGTGCCTCGATTTCCGTGATGCCGGTGGGCATGCGGGCGACGGCGGCTTCTGCGGCGGCGAGGATGGCGGGATAGGTCTCGCGCAGACGGCCACCCTCGAACGCCGGGTCGATGATGCGGCGCTGGCGTTTCCAGATCTCGCCATTGGTCACGAAGACCGAGTTGCCCAAGAGCGGGCGCAGGCCCTCGCCGATGCGGGTGGATTTGGGGAAGTCGTCGGGGCGCTCGGTCAGGACGCGGGCGATGAGCGCCGGGTCATTGATCAGATAGCTGCGAAAGAACGGCGTGCGGAATTCGGCCATCCAGGCGTGGTAGAGCCGCGCCGGTTGGGCCGACAATATGTCCTGGCGGAACAATTTGAGGTAGCGCCAGAGCGAGACTTTGTCGGGGCGCGGGGTGGGTTTTGGGGGCGTGGATTTGGGCGGGGTCATAGGCTGCGGTAGCCCGAGCGCGGGGTGGTGATGCGGGATTTGGACGGCTGGCGGCCCGCGTAGCGCTGGGACAGGGTTTCGGCTCCGGCGGTGATTTTGAAGTAGTCGTAGTCGCCGGGCCGCCCTGCCAACGCATCGAAGGCGCAGAGGTATTGGAAATGCAGGCGGAAAAAGCGCCAGCGCAGTTGTTTCCAGCGTTCGGGCGAGAGGGTTTGGGTGAAGGCGGCGGAGAGGATCAGGGGCCAGAGTTGGTTTGGTGGGGCGACTCCGGTGACGGCGACGGGATCGCAAAGCGCGAAGGCGCAGCCGTCGCCGGGAGCGGTGACGTCGATCCAGGTGAGGTCGGGGCGGGCGGAGAGGTAGTTGAGGTCGGCGCGGAGGCGGTTTGCCTTTGGCAGGAAAGAGATCATCGGCACGACCTGGCCGAGCGAGAGCAGGGCGAGGGCAGGTCGGTGGGTGGGGAGACCTGCGCGGATCAGGTCGGCGAGGATCGAGATGGCGAGGTGGGTTCCTGAGGAATGGCCGACGATGAGGACTTCGTCGCTGTCCTCGGTCAGGGCCTGGGCGATGGTCTGGCGGAACTGGGCGAGGCGGGTTTCGAGTTCGGGCGGGTAGGCGCCGAGGCTTTGGGCGGAATGGGCGTAGTCGTGCATCAGGTAGTAGGCGTAGAGGCGGTTGTCGTGTTTGCGAAAAAAGCACAGGGTTTGCCAGAGGGCGGGAAGGGCCAGGAACAGGCCGATGACCGGGTGGATGGTGGCACCCAGCAGGTAGAGGCCCCAGCCAATCAGGCAGGCCAGCGCCAGTTGCAGCAGGAGCATGCCGATCGGGTAGAGGGCGGCGATCATCGGGCCTTTGCGCAGGCGCATCAGGCGGAAGATCGCACCGGTCAGGATATAGGCGGCGGCGGTGCGCAGGAGTTGCAGGTAGGTGGCGAGGATGCCCTGCTGCATCGAGGTGCGCACGATGTCGGACCAGACCAGGACCTCGATATCGGCTTGCGCGGTGCGGCCGTCGATGGTGGCGGTGGCGTGCCAGCCGTAGCGGCCTTGGGTCTTTTTGCGGCCGAGGGTGAGGGAATAGCCGGAGATTCTGGCCTGTTCGCTGCCTTCGCGGCGGTAAAGTTCGCGGTAACGGCGGGGGTGGATCGGGTCGTAGCCGGGGATGTAGAAGACGCGGCGACAGAAGGGTTTTTGCGCGGCCGGTTCTGAGGAGAGCGGAAAGGGGCGGGCTTCGGTCATGGGGCGCATAATGGCGCAGGAATGTGGCTTGTCTAGGGTTTCGCCGAACTGGGCGGGCAGGGGGCGTGTTCCAGAAGCCGGCAGAAGAATTGCAGGAAGCCGACGGGGCGTGTCCGGAGGCCGAGGACGCGGCGGGTGGCGACGATGGCGGCTATAACGGCCAAGACCGGGCGGGACGATGGCCGAGCGGCATGACCGCAGGCCCGCGAGGCGCACTGCGCACTGCGGGCAACGGGGCTGGTGTCGCAGCGGTTTATCCAGGACAGGAAAGCCCATTGCGGCTGGCTGGCCGGGTTCGGGCGGCGTCGCGTCACGAGAGGTCGCGTCGTTGTGGCACTGGACTGAGCGGCGAATTTTCTGCGAAAATTCAGAGGCTGGGGTGAAGGGTGGTGGGGACGATTGCGGTGGGAAAGCGCCTGTGGCGGGAGTATCTGGCAAGCGGCAAGCGGCAAGCGGGGGTTGGGATGGGTTGGGACGTGGAGCTGGACTGCGAGGGGTTGCTGTGCCCCCTGCCAGTGCTGAAGGCGCGGAAGCGGTTGCTGGCGATGGCGCGGGGCCAGGTGCTGTGCCTGCGGGCGACGGATGCGATGGTGCGGGTGGATTTGCCGCATTTTTGCGGGCAGGCGGGGCATGACTATCTGGAGGCGCGGCTGGAGGGGGCGGTGGTGCTGCACCTGATCCGGCGGGGGTGAGGCGGTGTCCGTGCGTGCGGCCGATGGGTAAAGTGTTGGATGTATTGGTTTATATGATTTTGTTCGGGGGTTGTTACCGGGCGGCTGCGCTGGGTTTCGCGTGTAGGGTGCGCCATATGACGCACCCTACACGCGAGGTTGGCCGGGGGGTGGACGGGTGCTGTTGAGGCCTCCGGCGGGGATATTTGGGGACAGGAAATGGGGGGAGTGCTGCAGGTTTGTCGCGGCACATCGGAAAAGGGCGGCAGGATCATCCTGCCGCCCTTTTGGTTTGTGCCGCCGGGTTAGCGGCCGAGCGACCACCAGCCTTTGCGTTTGGGCTTGTCGGGGTCTTCGGCTGCCGCCTCTGCCACGGTGGCTGGTTCGGCGATTGGGGTCGGTCTGGGCGCCGTGATCACCGCCACCGCCTCGGGTGCCGGGGCATGGGCTGCGATGGGGGCGGCCGCTTTGGCGGCGGCCGGCACTGGTTCCGCGGCACTTACCACTTCTGCCGGTTTGGCGCTGGCGGTTTTGGCGCGGCTGCGCGACCGGGTGGCCGGTTTGGCCTTGGGTTCGGCGGCAGGTTCTGGCGCGGCTGCGGCCAGAGCGTCGGCTTTGGCGACCTCGGGGGCTGCTTCTGCCGCAGCGGCGGCGGCTTTGGCCTTGGAGGCGGCGGAGCTGCGCGACCGGGTGGTCGGCTTTTTCTTGGCCGGGGTTTCCGGGGTCACTGCGGCTTCGGCGATCGCTTCGGCAACCGGTGCCAGAACCGGGGCCGCAGCAACCAGCGCGGAATCGGTGTCATCACCCTCGTCGTCGTCACCGTCCTCACCGTCGGAATCCTGCGCTTCGGTCGCGCTGCCATTGGCCGACATGCCGCCTGAGCCTGGCTTCTTCTTGCGACGGCGGCGGCGCTTTTTCTTGGCCGGGCTGCCATCGCCTTCGGCGCGGGGTGTCGCACTATGGCTGGCACTGGCGGGCGCTTTGACCTCGACCACCTCGGCCTCTTCGACCTCGTCGAGATCGTCGTCCGGGATGTCGGGATCTTCGTATTCATCGACGGCAGCGCCCATCAGGCTGGCGTTGCCAGAGATGGCGGCACCGACGACGGGCACGACGCGGGTGGCGGTCTTGAATTTCTCGATGGAATAATCGGGGCTGACCAGTGCGGGATCCGCCTCGATCCGCACCGCCATGCCATAGCGCGCCTCGATCATCGCCAGATGTTCGCGTTTCTGGTTGAACAGGAAGTTGACGATGCCGATCGGCGCTTTCAACAAGACCTCTTTGGTGCGGTTGCGGGTGCCTTCTTCTTCCAGGGCGCGCAGCACTTGCAGGCCAAGGTTGTCGTCAGAGCGGATCAGGCCGGTGCCGTGGCAATGGGCGCAGGGCTGGGTGGTCGATTCCAGCATGCCGGGGCGCAGGCGCTGGCGCGACATTTCCAAGAGGCCGAAACCGGAAATGCGGCCGATCTGGATGCGGGCGCGGTCGGTTTTCAGCTTGTCCTTGATCTTTTTCTCGACGCTGGCGTTGTTGCGCCGTTCCTCCATGTCGATGAAGTCGATCACGATCAGGCCGGCGAGGTCGCGCAGGCGCAACTGGCGCGCGATTTCCTCGGCCGCCTCGAGGTTGGTCTTGAGGGCGGTTTCCTCGATGGAACCCTCTTTGGTGGCGCGGCCGGAGTTCACGTCGATGGCGACCAGCGCCTCGGTGACGCCGATGACGATATAGCCGCCGGATTTCAGCTGCACGGTCGGGTTGAACATGCCGCCCAGGTAGGATTCGACCTGAAAGCGGGCGAACAGCGGCATCTGGTCGGCGTAGGGCTGCACGACTTTGGCGTGGCTGGGCATGATCATCCGCATGAAGTCTTTGGCGGTGCGGTAGCCCAGATCGCCTTCGACGAGGATTTCGTCGATCTCGCGGCTATAAAGATCGCGGATCGAGCGTTTGATCAGATCGCCCTCTTCGTAGATCGCGGCGGGGGCGATGGATTTCAGCGTCAGTTCGCGAATTTGTTCCCAGAGCCGCATCAGATATTCGTAGTCGCGCTTGATCTCTGGTTTGGTGCGTTTGGCACCGGCGGTGCGGATGATCAGGCCGGCGCCTTCCGGCACTTCGATCTCTGTCGCGATTTCCTTGAGCTTCTTGCGGTCGGCGGCGACGGTGATCTTGCGCGAGATGCCGCCACCCCGGGCGGTGTTGGGCATCAGGACGCAGTAGCGACCGGCGAGACTGAGGTAGGTGGTCAGCGCCGCGCCCTTGTTGCCGCGTTCTTCCTTGACGACCTGCACCAGCAGGATCTGACGGACTTTCACCACTTCCTGAATCTTGTAGCGCCGGGCACGGGGTTTGCGGGCGTGCGAGATTTCTTCGGCCACGTCTTCTTCGGCGATGCTCTCGATTTCATCATCGGTGTCGGAGGCGTGGTCGATGGCGCGGAACGGGGCGTCGTGATCGTCGGCATGATGGTCGTCCTGCGCGAGATCGTGATGCGGCTGATCGGGGGCGTTTGCATGTTCGACCAGCGCGTCGGCCCCGGTTTCCTCACCCAGATCAACGACATCCATGCCGCCGATATGGCCTTCGGAGGCCTGCACGGAATCGTCGGATTTGGTGGCTTCGGCGCGGGGCGGCCGCGGGCGCGGCGCCGGGCGCGAGCGGCGGTTGTCTTCCTCGTCCTGCGCCCGGTTGTAGGCGCGTTCTTCGTCCAGCAGGGCTTTGCGGTCGGCCACCGGGATCTGGTAGTAATCGGGGTGAATCTCGGCAAAGGCCAGAAAGCCGTGGCGGTTGCCGCCGTAATCGACAAAGGCCGCCTGCAACGAGGGTTCGACCCGGGTGACTTTGGCGAGGTAGATATTGCCGGCAAGCTGGCGTTTGTTCAGGGTTTCAAAGTCGAACTCTTCAACCTTGTTGCCGTCGACCACAACGACGCGAGTTTCCTCGGCGTGGGTGGCATCAATGAGCATTTTCTTGGACATGGACTTTCTCTGCGCCCGGCGCGCAACATTCGCAGGCCCGGTGGGGCGTGAAACGATGCAGCGGGGCGACTTGTTTGGGCGAGGCTGCGCAATGGGACAAGCAGGGCGGTGCCCGGTGGGCAGCCCTCGCCTGTCGCTGATAGGTTCGCGCGCATCATCGCGGTTCACTTCCGGGCCAGATGGCCCCGTATAAAAACCCGGCAAATCAAGGACTTGACGGGCAATTCAGCGGTCTTGCGACCGATCCGGCCGCCCCCAATTTCGGCGCGGATTTGGCGCCAGAGCCGGGGGGCAGAGAATTCTTCCGCGAGAGATGCCCGCGTTACGCGACCCTAACGGGAAACCGGCGGGGAGGGCAATGGGGGAATTCATGGCGAATGTCTGAGTTCGGACAGCACAAAGACCCGGATCGCGGAGGCAAGCCCGCTGCCCTTGCGGCCGTCGTCGATTTCGGCGGCGAGTTGGTTGAGGGTCTGATTGCGGGTCTGGGCGAGGCGGCGGAATTCGGTCCAGAATTCGGCTTCGAGCGAGACGGAGGTGCGGTGGCCGTGCAGGGTGAGGGAATGCTTGATCGGCCGTGGCATCGGCTTGCGGTCCTTTCGCGGGTCCGGGCCACGGCTATGCACGGCGCAGGTTCTGTGCCATGATGGCGCAGGCGGCAAGGCCCGGCAAGGGTCGCAGGCAAGACGGGATCGGGGGCGCACCAATGGGAGGATGCGACCATGATGATTGCACGCTGGCATGTCGAGGCGCGGTTTGGGTACAAGCAGAAAGCCATCGACCTCTTGCTGAAATGGGAACGCGAGATCGGGCCCAAGGCCGGGATTGCGCAGGGCACGCAGCAGATTATCACCGGATCGGTGGGCGCACGCGAAGCCGAGATTCAACTGGATATGAAGGTCAAAGACCTTGCCGAACTGGACACCATGTTCAGCAGGATCGGCAAAGCGGCAGAGCATGGACCCTGGGGGGCCGAACTGGAACCGTTCATCGTGTCGGGTTCGACCTATTGGGAAGTCTTCCGCGTCATTCAGTAGACAGCAGGCAGTCGGGCAGCGGGCCAGTCGTCCGGGTCGGGATCTTCCGGTGGCCAGTCTTCGGGGTTTGGGTCTTCTGGCGGCAGGTCTTCGGGCGCGGGATCTTGCAGCGGCGGGTCTTCCGCAGGCTGATCCTCGGGGCGCGGGTCTTCGGTGGGTGGCGATTCACGCGGCGGTTCACGCGGCGGGTCGGCGGCGGTGCGTCGGCTGCCGTCCAGATCGCGGGCGGACTTGGCGGCGCGGGCTTTTTCCAGCGCCTTCAGGGCTTTGGTGCGGCCATGCTTGGCGGCACTGGCATCGGCCCTGGCCTTGGCGCTATCGCGTTCACGGGCCTTGCGGGCGGTGCGGAGGTTGACGATTTGTGTCATATCCTGATCTTTCATGGCTAACCTTTGGGGCCGATCATGTCCTCGGGCCGCACCACGCGGTCGAAGACCTCGCCGGTGACATAGCCCAAGGCGATGGCTTCCTCGCGCAGGGTGGTGCCGTTCTTGTGGGCGGTTTTGGCGACCTTGGTGGCGGCGTCGTAGCCGATGGTGGGGGCCAGCGCCGTGACCAGCATCAGGCTTTCGCGCATCAACTGGTTGATGCGGGCGAGATTGGCGCGGGTGCCCTTGACCATGTTGTCGGTGAACGAGCCTGCGGCGTCGCCCAAGAGTTGCATGCTCTGCAGGACATTGTAGCTCATCACCGGGTTGAAGACGTTGAGTTCGAAATGGCCCTGGCTGCCCGCGAAACCGACGGTGGCGTCGTTGCCCATGACCTGGGCGCAGACCATCGTCAGGGCTTCGGCCTGGGTCGGGTTGACCTTGCCGGGCATGATCGAGGAGCCGGGTTCGTTTTCCGGGAGGGACAGCTCGCCCAGACCGGAGCGCGGACCGGAGCCCAGAAAGCGCATGTCGTTGGCGATCTTGAACAGGCTGACGGCGACGGTTTTCAGGGCACCGGAGAACATGACCATCGCGTCATGGGCGGCGAGCGCCTCAAATTTGTTCGGGGCGGTGACGAAGGGCAGCCCGGTGATCCCGGCGATTTTGGCCGCCACCCGTTTGTCCCAGCCGACGCGGGTGTTCAGCCCGGTGCCGACGGCGGTGCCGCCTTGCGCGAGTTCGTAGATTTCGGGCAGGATCTTGTTGACCCGCAGGATGCCCTGCGCGACCTGATGGGCGTAGCCCCCGAATTCCTGACCGAGGGTCAGCGGGGTGGCGTCCTGGGTGTGGGTGCGGCCGATCTTGATGATGTCCTTGAATTCCTGCGCCTTCGCCACCAGCGCCAGGTGCAGTTTTTCAAGGCCGGGCAGCAGGGTATCGCGGGCCATCATGCCGATGGCTATGTGCATCGCGGTCGGGAAGGTGTCGTTGGAGGATTGCCCCATGTTGACGTGATCATTGGGGTGGACCGGCTTTTTGGAGCCCATCACCCCGCCGAGCATTTCGATGGCGCGGTTGGAGATGACCTCGTTGGCGTTCATGTTGGACTGGGTGCCGGAGCCGGTTTGCCAGACCACGAGGGGGAAATTGTTGTCGAACTTGCCGTCGATGACCTCTTGCGCGGCGGCTGCGATGGTCTGGCCGAGGGCTGCGTCGATGTCGGATTGGTCGATATTGACCAGCGCGCAGGCTTTCTTGATGACGCCCAGGGCGCGGATGATGGCCACGGGCTGCCGTTCCCAGCCGATCGCGAAGTTCTGGATCGAGCGCTGGGTCTGGGCGCCCCAGTATTTGTCTGACGGAACTTCAAGGGTGCCGAAGCTGTCGGTCTCAAGGCGGGTCATCGCGGCCTCCGAAGGGGGTTTGGGGCGTGATAGCGCTTGGAGGGGCGAAATTCTAGGGTGGTTTTGGCGGAAAGGCTGGGGGATTTCACATGGGAATTATATACTTGACTCCCGATTGTGGGTAGGGTAGATATCTACTATATGCCGGATGAACTGGCCTGAAACAAGGAGTTACATCATGGAAGTTCGTTTCACCCTCTCCGACACCGCCTTCGACACCCTGCGCGACTTCTGCGCGGCAA
>JAYUGA010000116.1:0-15153 GCA_043738565.1 Rhodobacterales bacterium | reverse complement strand
GCATGTCCGCACCCCGCTTCGAATGTCCCGCAGAACCGATCTTGCCATGAAAAACGCAGATCGACGAGGGGATATGTGATCATCCGGGATGGGACAGCTATCCAATGGTTGCGCGCCTGCAACAACAAGCTGCGCGGCGGCGATCAGGGGCTCGGCCACGGGTGCCGCCTGAATATCGAGCGCCCGCAACATGCGCGGGGCGTAGCGCCTGAACCGATGGTAGCCTTGGCCGACATGCGCCAAAGCATCCGCCGCCATTGTGTCTGGCAACTGCATGACCGTAGCGACAAGGCATTCGAGATCGTGCCATCCGCACGCCGTGGCAATCGCCGCTTCAAAGGGGGCACCGTCGCCGCGCGCTTCAAGGAGAGCGGCACCCAAACCCGAGAAGGCGCGCAATGTGTCATGCAGTGCGCCTTTGGCATCGGTGATGCGAACATCGCACAGCGTCTTCACCTCGCGCCAAGGTTTGCCCACAATACGGTCATGGGTTTCCACCACGGTGTCGGAAATGGCGGCTTGCCACTCCTGGGCGCAGACAGCAAGAATAGCCAGCCGCCGCTCATCGGAAATGTCGCGCAGATCATCCGTGAAGTAGCGCTCCCCTTGTCGGCGAAGGCGGGTGGCCCGATGCGGGGGGGTGCCATCAAGGGCGGCTGTTGTGAACCCAAGCCCCTGTAAAAATTCCAGCCGATCCAGCACGCGGTTCAAGTCGGCGGAGTTCTTGCCCACCTCGAACTGGCGTAACCAAATGAACCGGCTGATGCCACCATCCACGGTCTCGGACAGCAAGGCATCGAGCTTAGCCCTTATGGTGGCGTCGAGGTGCCCAACGATACAGGCTTCGATCCGGCGTTCGGCGGCGACAAGCGCGTCGGCGCAAAGCCGTTCAATAACCGATACCCCCGGCAGGATGGTCAGGGTGCGGCGGCACTCCTCCACGAACCGCCGTGCCAGATCCTCGTTGGAACGCGCGGTTTCTGCCTCGGCTTCAAGCCAACCCTTGAGGTCGCGGGCACCCCGTCCGGTGAACATCTTGTAGCCGTAGATGGCCCGAAGGTCGATGAGATGCCTGCGCCGTGTCACCTCCGTTTCGGCATACCCGGCAAGATCATGCGATCTCAAACCAATTTGTGCCGCGATGAACCCTGCAACCTTCATCGGGATGACCTCGCCCGAAGTCAGCAAGCGGCCCGGATAGCGGAAAGCACAGAGTTGAAGTGCAAAGCCAAGGCGGTTGTGCGGGTTGCGCCGTGTATGGATGTGTTCAATGTCATCATTTGCCAAAGTGTAGTGGCGCAGCAGAGACGGATCATCATTGGGCAACTCAAACAGGCGGGCACGTTGGCGATCAGTCAATATGTGGCGTCTTGGCATGCCAGTGTGTCCCTGTTAGTCATTAGTCCATTCAGAACAGTTCCCGCACCAGCAAAATCATGGACTTGCAAAGTCAAAATCTGAGGGGGTCCAATTGGGACAGCGCGCTGCCATCTACGCTCGGGTTTCCACCTCAGATCAATCCTGCGACCGCCAGGTGGCTGAGTTGACCGCGTTCGCCGAACGCGGTGGCTACGATGTGGTTGGCATCTTCAAGGAAACCGCCTCCGGGGCGTCTGCAAACCAAAATGCCCGCAATCGGCTTACCGATCTGGCTCAAGCTCGACAAATCGGTGCCGTCTTGGTCACGGAACTTTCCCGATAGGGGCGCTCCACCCAAGATTTGCTGGATACCCTAAACAGGTTGGCGGGTTGGAAGGTCTCGGTCGTGGCCATGAGTGGCATGGCTTTTGAACTCGAAACGCCATCTGGCCGCATGATGGCAACCCTTTTGGCGGGCATCGCCCAGTTCGAGCGAGACCTGCTCAGCGAAAGGGTGAAGTCGGGCCTCGCCGCCGCCCGTGCGCGCGGCAAAAAATTAGGCCGTCAACTTGGGCAACGGCCAAAGTCGGATAAATTAGCGCCTTGGGTCGTCCAAGCCGTTGCCGACGGTCGGTCATACCGCTGGATCGCCCACGACCTTAAGATCAGCAAAAACACCGTCCTCGATATCGTGAAGCGAAGCCGACCCAAAACCTTATGATACGATCCTGCCCCCATCGGCATTCGACCCCACCCAAGTCCAACCGGCGTTTTCCCGCAGAATTCGACCGTCACACCTACAAATGGCGGCATCTGATCGAGAACTTCTTCCAAAAGCTCAAGGAATACAGAGGGATCGCCGTGCGCTGCTGCAAAACCGACACAAGCTACGGCGCGTTAGTCGCCCTCGCCGCAACCGTCATACGATTGAAATGAGCGTCAACAGACCTTAAAGCGCCATGTCCGAGCTTGAATGCGTTTCTGGCTGGAAGGCGACCAGCTTTCGAGATCAGAAGGGCGTCCTACCGGTACCAGCCCACGAAAACTTGTTGCGAATCGTGGTAGAATCAACTATAGCCTATACAACCAGTGATAGCAATTTTGGACCAACTGTAACCACAATTCCCCCTCGTTTTTTTGTGCAAATGGCTGCGGATTCTACAGCCATTTGAGGCTTTTCTTCATTAAGGAGGACGGGCGTGAATAGCTTTTTGGCCTTGAAAATCGGCCAACGACATCCGCTTCTTGAGGATCTCGTTCCGGCTGACACCGCGCAAAACGTTCACTTCGATGCATTGCAAGTTGCACTTGATGCCGGGACGGGCGATACGTCCGCATCTACCGAAGCATTGGAACGGCTTCTGGTAAGCCGCCGCACCTTGCCGGTCATGACCACGCAGTTCGCGGCGTCGCTACCGGACTGGTCGGCCGGACTCAAGATCGACAAGGTGATCGGACCGATCCCCGACCGGCTGGGGCGCGAGGTCTGGTTCGATGTGTTCCGCAGCACCCGACAGGTCCGCTTTGTGCGCAATCCCGGTGCGGCACCGTTCCTGTCGCTGCCCATGGTGCAACTGGGCGCAATGCGCTTTGGCGGTGCGACGGTGACGAGCATCAAGATCGGCAAGGGCAGTCTCTGGCTTGCCACCCGGCTTCTGGCCGCCGCCGCGCCGGACGGGGTCTATACCGGCCTTCGCATCACCGGGGGGACGCTGCGCTTTGGCCAGCCGGTGGCTGTCCCCGGCGATGAGGTGGTAGTGCCTTTAGGTGTCGTCTGCGACCTTGTGATCGAGACTGACCCGCCCGCCACACCTGGCGGCGCCGGTCCCGGCCAAGATGTGCGGGATGCGGCGTTCCTGCCGCCGCGCAAGGTCACCTTCCGGATCGACGGTGCCGCAGCGGTGGTGACGCTCGACGATGCCGCCGCGCTTCGGCTTTACGGGCAGGAGGTCAAGCTGGAACCTGCGGGCGGTGCGGGTGCCTACTTGCCGACCTTCAACCGCGTGACCGTTCCCTTGAAGCCGGGAACGGACCCTTTCGTTGTCGGTGCCGTTGCCTCGGCAGGGTTCAGGCCAAGCGGGGCCGCAATCATTGACGGCGCGGCCTGGGCGCTGCCCGCCGCCGTCATCGCCCCGGCTGATCTGGGCGAGGCGTCTGGCGTCGGTGCGCTGATGCTTGATCTGGCGCCGGGACTCACGACGCTGTGGACCGGTCAGACCGCGCCGGTCCGGTTGGGCTCCACCCGCCTGTTCCTCGACGAAAGCCGTCTCGCGGTGATCGCCGGGGCTGCACAGGGCTACGCGGTGGCGCAGCATCCGTCGTTGCCGGGATCGCTTGGCCGAGGACGGTTCGACCTGACCTGGGCCAAGACCTTTCCCATGAGCTACTTCGCGCAGGCGAGCGGCAGTGAGGCGCTTGTCACTGCCGCGTCTGTGGCTGTCTCGCTGGAAACGCCGGTTGACGTGAACGGCGACCGGATCGCAGCGAATGCGCCAACGGCCCAAGTGGCGTTCATCGAGACCGCCAGCGGTCGTTTCCTTCTGGCGCAGGCGGACATCAGGAACGACGACAGTCACAGTCTGGCATTCGGACTGACCAACGCCGTCCTTCGGGCAAGCCATCCGATCGGGTTCCTGCTGATTGCGGGCTATGACGGAATGCAGACTGGCGCGGGGGCGCTGTCAATCGGCTATGCGCTCTTCGGACTTCTGCCGTCGCTGCCCGACCCTTATGCGACCAATGTGACGGCCGGGCGCGGACGCGAACGGGGGGATGGGGCAGGCGGCGCTCGCCTGACCAGCATCACACGCTGGACCGACACGGCGGCGTCCCTTGAATTCCTGCTTCCTGCCGGAACGTTTGTTCCGACCGCGACATTTGCGGGCAGTGATGCAATGGCCGCCCCTCGCAGCAGTTCTTCCATCCGCGCGGGCGGCCCGTCCGGTGCGGCCGGGATGATGGCCTTCGTCAGCGACCGGGCGGCGGTGTTCAACCCTGCCGAGGAATCGGCGACCGCCACCAAGGCGCTTGGCGACGCGCTGGAGTTCGAGCGTCAGCCGCGGCTGATCCTGCTGGATGTGTCAAGTAACGTCAGCCAGTTCGGCGTTGCGCTGCGCCCGCCGTCCGACCGGCGCAGCGATGTCGGGGTTTCGCAGGCGGGTGGCGTGCAGCCCCTGGCCGTCAAGGGCCTTGATCTGGTGGCGGATGGTCGGCTGATGGTGCTGGTGACCCTGCCTGCGGTGCAATGGGAACCCGCCGAAGGCGAACCGGTGCAGGAAACCCCGCCATTTCCGCCGCGCGTGACCTTTGCCAACAGCGGTGTGCCGACGGTGATCGACGTGCCCACGGTCAATCTGGTCCCGGTGACGCCCGCCGCCGCGCTTGACGACATCACTAAGAACTTCGCCGCACCCGACCCCAGACCGGCGCGGGCGCGCTTTACCCTGCCGTTCGGCATGATCGGACATGCCGACCTGCGCGAAGCCAAGGGTGGCCGGGGCGCAAAGGTCAGCGAGGTGCGCCCCGCGTCCGCCGACGGGTTGTTGGGCGGGCGGCAACTGCGTATCGAGGCCGTCGATCCGACGCTCGCCCCGGAGCAGACGCCGGGCCTGCCGGGCTATGCGGTGCAATTGCCGGTGGCCATTCCCGCCGACGGCTCGCCCGGGCCGCGCAGCATCCTTGGCACATCGGTCAGCAACATCTTCAACGGCTACCTCGGCGCCGGCGCGCCGACGGCGCTGGTGCCGGTGACCCGGATCGACATTTCCGGCTATGGCGAAAGCATGTTCAGCGGCTGGATCAATCCGACCGCCGGTGAAACCGATGTCGCCAAGGCCGATTTCAAGGTCATGATGGGACGCACCGCGCTCGAGGTCGTGCAGGTCCGAAGCATCCTGCTGCCCTACCGTGTCCCAGTCGTGCGCACCATCACCCTGGAGCGCAAGAACAACGCCGTCATCACTCGCCATGACAGCGGTTGGGTCGCTGCGGGCGACGGTGCCTACCGCTTCGGTCCCGCCAGCGGCATCGTCACCCATCCCGGCGTGGTGCGGCGCATTGCCAACGTGACCCATATCCGCGAGACCGGCGAGCGGGTGACCAAGTCGGGGATCGAGTTTGTCGGCGTCTACTATCAGGGCGCGCTGGAGATTGACGGTGCCGCCGCGCCGGTGCCGGTTTCGCAGCATTTCGGCTTCGTCAAGATTGGCATCCCGGTTCTGACGCCTGCCATCTATGCCGAGCTTCTGGCCGACCGGGGACCGCTTGGCGGGTCGCTCGACGCCAACATCGGCGTCGGCGGCGGGGCGCAGACGATGCGGCTCAAGCGGGTCGGCGTCGGTGTAACCCAAGCTGCCTCGGGGCCGGAATTCGTCATGACCGTCTGGGGCGGGCTGGTGTTCCCGAAGGGCGGCGGTGACTGGTCGGTCTTGCAGGCGGAAGATGCCGCAGGCGCGCCGGGACCGGTGCCACAGGACGAAGGATTGCCGCTGATCCGCGCCGGTGCGGCGGACGGCCCGCCGCCCACGGCGCCCTACCGCTTTGCCGACCCTGCCGACCTTGCCCGCGAAAGCACGCCCGAGCGCGACTTTGGCATCCTACACGCGACCGGCACGCAACGCACCTTCTTCCGGCGGCCCAAGATCGAGGCCGCCAGCCTCTCACGCATCGTCAGCACCGAACGCCCGGTGATCGCCGATCCCTACGTGCTGGCGACGGCGCTCGGGCCCTTTCCGCTTCAGTCCGACGCAATCCCGTTTCCGGCGGCTTCCTGGGCGCTGGCGGTCAGCGCCGCCGGCGACTACCGGCTGGAAATGCCATCGTCGAGTTTTCCGGCAGGCATCGGCCGGCGCACAATGCGTCAGGCCGGATCGGTCAAAAGCGATCTGGACTATTCCGCATCGGTCGTCAGCTACGAGGTGGATACCGCGCAGCCGGTCGGCTGGCGGTTCTCGCTGAGCAAGGCCGCCAAGATCATGAACAGCCCGGCGATGGGCGACATGATCACGCTGACCGCCGATGTCGCCGCCGAGGCCGGCCGTGAAACCGTGTTCACCACGCCCAAGATGCGGCTGGGCGGGTCGCTGACAATCGTGCAGGACCTGCTGACGATCCTCGAAGATCTGGGCATATCGGGCATCCTGACCACGGCGATGACCAATGAATGGTCGCTCAAGATGGCGGTGCGGATCCCGTTTGTCGATGCGATGGGTAAGGATCTGCAGATTCCGCCCTTTCCCGATCCGCTGCCGGTCATCAAGTTCGCCGATACCGGCATCAAGGTCGAGATCGGCATCGCGCCGTCCGCAGATTCGGCGGCGTTCGAGATGGGCGGCAGCCCGATGTTCGCGATCAAGCAGATCCCCGGCCTGTATGTGGTCGCGATCATCAAGTTCAAGATCAAGCTGTCGACGGCGGACGGCACCACCTACGAGGTGCTCATCGGTCTTGGCGTCGCCTACGAGATTGAGGCGGGTCCATTTGAACTGAAAGGCCTGATCGCGATCACCTTCTTCGTCGTCTGGGGCGACACCGTTCTGGGCTACGGCGTCGGTTTCCTAGTCAAGGTGTCGGCGGCGATCGAACCGATCATCAGCGTCGAACTAACCCTTGAGGGGCGGCTGGCGCGGATCGTGGTGAATCAGAGCCTGCCGGACGAAACCGTTTTCGCTGCCGCCAAGCTTACCTTTGCCATCGAGGTCTCCATCTTCCTGGTTCTGAATATCAGCGTCGAATTTGAAACTACCCAAGTGAACATCATAAGCGGCCCGCTGCCTGAAACTGCGCTGCCGGATATCTTGTAAGGAGGCCGCCATGCTGCCTGACCGTCTGATGGTTCTGCCCTTCCTGCAACGCTGGGATGGGGTGACGCTGACCCTGCGCCTGCTGACCACGCCGCAGGGCGATCCGCTGGCGCCGCTGTCGCCGGGGGAACCGGCTTTCGTTGACGCCGCCTTTTCCTTTTCCGTCAACCTGATCGGGGCTCCGGGGCTGGTGCCCACGCTGTCAAGCCCCGCGACCGTGCTGGCCGTTGCTTCGCCACTGCCGCCGCAGGCGCGCGTCCTGTGCGAGGCACTGCAGGCCGATCTGCCCATTGATGCCACCATTCCCACGGTCAACGCACGCAGCGCCGCTGTGCGCTTCATGAAATACGCACCGCCTACCTATGTCGACGCCACTGGCTATCGCGGCGGCAGCAACCCGTTCCTGTTGACCGACGACAGCTATCATTGCGCGATCAAGGCCCCGATCCCGGCGGGCACCGTGCTGAAATCCGATCCGCCGAAACTGTCCTGGGGCAAGGTGATGGCGCAGGCGCTGCGCCAGCCGCTTCTGGCCGAGGCGATCGGGCTGGTCCGCGATATTCAGATCGTGCCGCCCGCCGGTCTGTTCGACGACGGAGGCTGGCTTTATGCCGGGCTTGCCGCCGGAACTCCGGGTGCGGGCCTGTCTGGCGTGCCGGGTGCGCTCAGACTTTATGCGACGCGGGTGCCGCCGCTCACTGCGGCACGCAGTCTGTTCACGCCGGTCCTTTTCCCGGTCGCCGCCGTGCCGCCGCCGGGTGTGAGCTATGACACGCTGTTCCGCGAACAGGCCGAATACGATGACGGTTTTGCCAAAGCGGTCTATGCCCGGCAACCGCCACAGGCCGACCCTTTGGCCGAAGGCGAGGGCGAACGCCCGGTCGAGGACCGGGGCGTCCAGCTTGGCTGGGACGACGAACAGATCGTGACCTGGTTCAACCGGCAAGTCGATCCGGCTGCGGCGGCACAGGATGCGCCGATGGGTGTGTTCGGCTACCGGGTGGACGCCCGCGCGCCCGGTGATGCGACCTGGAAGTCGCTCGTTCTCGGCGAAAGCCGGATCACCGTCGGCGCGGCGACTCTGGGGCCGATGCAGGCAGAGTTTCGGGTCGAGATTGCCCCGAACAAGCTGTTCGGTGATACCGGCCCGAACTATTGGCTGCCCAGTTACTATACCGCGTGGACCGGCCCGTCGCTGGCCGCACAGGACCCGGTGGCTGCCCGGTTGCGCGGGATCGCGCCAGCGGGCGACCTCTTGCGCGGCGTCGCCCCCGGCATCACCCTGCGTTACGGTCAGGCGTACGAATTTCGCGTCCGCTTTGCCGATCTGACCGGAGGCGGACCGGACCCGACCGACATGGCACTGAACCCGGCCCCGCAGCCTGCGGCCCCGTTGCAGTTTTTGCGCTGGGTGCGCCCCGGTGCGCCAAGGCTGGAGACACGCCCCCCTATTGACGCGGTGCCCGACGCGCCGCCCGCCAGCCTGCGCCTGCGCCGCCCCATGCTGTCCTACCCGGCCATCGTTTTTGCGGGTGGCGATGCGAACGACCTTGTCGCCGACATGCCTGCGGCACAGGCCGAAGGGCGTGCGCCAGGCCTGCCTGATCCCGATGCGACCCTGCTGGAGATTGTCGTGCAGGTGGAAAGCCCGGGTGCGACTGGGACCGAAGGGTTCCTCACCCTTTACACGACCACACGGCCCTTTCCTGTCGCTGTTGGCGACCCCGTCGAATTGACTTTTGACTGGCAGGACTTGCCGGATGCTCGGCTGATCCCCCCGACGGTGGCCGGGGCGCTGGCGCTGCCCACCTCGCGCCGTGTCCGGCTGCTGCTAACGCCGCTTTGCCCGGACCGCGCTAACTATTTCGGGGCAGCGGATGTGCGGCGCGGGCTGCAGACATTCGTGGCGCTGCGCCAGAACGCCGATGATGAACGCGGCCTGCTGTTGCCCACCGGCGCGCAGGCCGTCGAGGCGCTGTTCCTGCAACCTGTACTCCCGGCCACAGCCGAGGTGTTTCTGGCGCAGCGGACCGCCGGGGTCGGGGTGGATGCCCCGCAAGACCCGATGGGACGGTTGGCCGCAGCACTCGATCTCGACCACGTCGGATTGCAGCTTCGGGCGCGCCCGGGGCGGCGGACGCTGTTCGGGTGCAGCGCGCTTGTGCGCCATGTGATCGGCCCGGACGGGGCTAGCGTCACCTTTGCCGCGCTGGCCGAGATCACTCAGGTCTGGCTGGTCGCCCTGCGCCTGGACCTGATGCGCGACTGGAGCTGGGACGGCCTCGACCACCTCGCCATTCTGCGCGACGGCACCGAGGTTGGGCGGATTGAACCGCGCGGGCTGGGTGGTCACGAGGCGACGGGCGATGCCGGCCGTGACAGATCGGAAATGGTTTTTCTCGACGCCATCGACCCCAAACCCGCGCCGGGGGTCTGGCCGCGACCGCTAACCCCCAACTTCAGCGTTGTCCCGGCGTTTCGCCGCGCGCCGGTGCAGACCGATGCGCCACTGGCGCTGGCGATCACGCTGCCCAGCACCACGCCGCCGACGCAGGTGCCCAAGCTCGTTTCCGCCGGGATCGCCATGTCGGCTTATCGCCGCGATGCGCTCTACTCCACCACCGAGCCCCGGCGGAAGCTGCTCTGGCTCGAGTTCGATGCGCCGCCCGCCGATCCGATGGACCAATTGTTCGCCAGGGTTCTGGCTTATGCCGCCGATCCCGTACTGACCGATGAAATCCCGCCGCCGGAGGAAACGCTTGACCCACCGCTGCCGATCGACCCCGAGCCGCTGCGCGACGTCGTGCCGGGGCAGGCCGACGATCAGGCGGGCGCGACTGCGATGCAGAAGCTGCTGCCGACCGACAGCCCGGTGCATTTTCTGGTGCCGCTTCCGCCGGGGACCACGCCTGATTCGCCCGAACTGTTCGGGTTCTTCACCTACGAGTTCCGTTTTGGGCATGTGGGTTTCTGGACCACGGCGCAGGGCCGCTTCGGTCGTCCCCTGCGCGCGACCGGCGTTCAGCACGCTGCCCCGGAACTGCACTGCGCCGTCACCCGGACGCGGAGCGGGCTCGAGGTCAGCGCCGCTTACGCAGATCCGGTACGGGACGGCAGATCGTTGCGCCCTGTCCAGCCCGTGACGGGGCTGTGGGCGCTTCTTTATGCGCAGGTCCATCAGGCGGATCGTGCCGAGATGCGCAACATCTTGCTGGACAGCCGCAACTTGAACCTGAACCTGCGCCGACGCCCGCGCGGCGACCTATTCACGACGTCAACCGCTGCGACGACCGCCTGGACGACGTCCCAGATCGTGGCGGCCTTGGCCGAACTGACGCTGGGGCCTGACACACCGCTTAGTTGCCTGGCCGTTGAAACGCTGCCCGGTGACAGTCCATGGGCCGATCCCTTGGGCGCGCAGCTGGGTTATGAGCGATTTTTGCGAACATCGACCTTGGTCGCGGTGCCTGCATTGTGCTGATCCCGACCTTTGGACGAGGACGGCTGGCCACATGTGTGCCATCCGACCGACAAAGGTCGTCCTGTTCTGCCTGTCAGGGTGCGGGCCATTCAGGTCGGCGTTGGGGCCTCAAGTTAGCTCTGACATAGGCGGCAGGCGGGGTGGATTCAGTGGTCTCGCGCGGCGGATCGGGCGGTCGCTCGCCGGGTGGCTGGCGGGCACCGGATCGGTCCAGCACAGCCAGAAGGTCGCTCATCCTCGCGGCGCGCGCCCAGGCTTCAGGCGGGGCGCTAGAACGCCGCCGAAGAACCCGTCGGCGATCACCGCGAAGTTCTTTGCTTGTCGGTTCCCCCGGAGATGTTGAGGGCTTTGACATGGCCGACAACATGCGCAGTGGCCGATATGAGGACATCAGGTGCTCGCGCCGTGCCGGTGATCTTGCCCGTGATGTCGACCGGCCCCGCAGAACTGACATCGCCGTCGATCTCCACACTTTCGGCCAAAAGCGAGCGCTGCGCACCAACCGGTGAAGCGACTGGCCAATCCGTCACGGTCATCTCTTTGCTCATCGCCTGTCGCGCGCCTTATTCTGGTCATTGCCGGGCATAGGAGCAGAAGGCCGGCGTTCAATGACAGGACAACTTCTGGCGCGAAATCGGCAGGCAAGCGTCGTCACCGGCCACATCCCGACTTTCAGCGCCAGCTATGGCGAGAGGGCTCGCGAAGGATTGGCGGGATTTCCTCTGCTCAGGCCCATGATCGATAGAATTGGCTTTCATACCTCATATTTCACTGTATTATGAGCGATAGGAGGAAGCCTTATCGCTCATGTCTTGGAACTGGACGCAGCCCGACTGGCCCGAATTCAGATACAACCCCTTCGCGCTTGATGCGCCGGAGCGTCGGTTCCTCCTGTCCTCGGGCGAGATCCTGGGGGCCGTGCGCCATGTCAAATCCGATGAGCGTGATCAACTTCGCATTGAACTCCTCAGCGAAGAAGCCGTTCAGACAAGCGCCATTGAAGGCGAAGTCCTTGACCGGCTGAGCGTCCAATCCTCCTTGCGTCGCCATCTTGGGCTTGCACCTGACAGTTATCCGCAGAAACCCCGCGAACAGGGGATCGCGGAAATGATGGTCGATGTCTATTCGGGCTTTGCCACGCCCCTCGACCACCAGACACTCTGCCGGTGGCATAGCATGCTACTGTCCCACGACCGCAGCCTTGAGACCGTCGGAGCGTATCGACGGCATGAGGACGCAATGCAGATCGTCTCCGGTCGCCTCGACCGTCCGACGATCCATTTCGAGGCCCCGCCCTCGAGCAGAGTCGGCGACGAAATGGAGAGCTTTGTCGATTGGTTCAATAAGACTGGACCCGGAGGTGAGCGGCCCCTGCCAGCCTTGACCCGCGCCGGGCTTGGTCACCTTTACTTTGAGAGCATCCACCCTTTCGAGGACGGCAATGGCCGTCTTGGTCGCACTTTGGCCGAAAAATCGCTCGCGCAGAACATTGGCCAACCGAGTCTGATTGCCCTTGCCTTCACCATTGAGCGCGACCGCAAGGCCTACTACGATCAACTCGAAGCGCACCAGAAGACCCTCGATGTGACCGGCTGGCTCGTCTGGTTTGCCGAAACCGTTCTCAGGGCCCAACAAGTCACCCTCGAGCATGTGGCGTTCTTCATCGCCAAGGCGCGGTTCTATGACCTGCACCGTGATCAACTGAACGACCGCCAAGGTAAAGCCATCGCTAGGATGTTTCGCGAGGGACCGGCCGGATTCACGGGTGGCCTCAGTGCCGAGAACTACATTTCGATCTCGGGAACATCCCGCGCCACCGCCACGCGGGATCTGCACGATCTTGTCGAAAAAGTAGCGCTGACCCGCACGGGCGAACGTCGCCACACGCGCTACTGGCTTACGGTGCAGGACCCGGATGCCGTCGGCTGATCGAAGAGGAACCTTACCCGACGACCTTGCGCGCCGTTCCCGGCAAATGCGCCCTTATACCAACGGCTGATTCAAGTGGCCGTTGCCCAGGATCGGCTGGTTATTGAGGTGACGATTTCCGGTTGGTCGGCGAAGCGGTTCCAGGCTTTGCAGCAGGCCTCGGCGATGATTTCGTAAGTATCAAAGACACTGATGGCGAGCCAGTTTGCCCGCAGGTATTGCCAGACGTTTTCGACCGGGTTCAGTTCCGGGCTGTAGGGTGGCAAAGTCAGCAGCGAAAGGGTGTCAGGGATGATGAGGGCTGCTGATCCGTGCCAGCCCGCGCCGTCAAGGCTGGCACATTCGCCGAGAGGAGGGATCGAAGAAAAAACCCTGGAAATCAGGGCGGCGGGGCTCAACACCAGCGATGTCGGCGACGCGCGGATAAGTGCCACCGGTTAAAGCGAACCGGCGAGGCATGCTGCCCGAATTTCTGGACCAGATCTCTCCCGGTCAGCAGATCGCAAGCGTCACCGCCCCTCTCATGGTTTGATTGCAAACCACGAGAGGGGCCGCCCGAGGTGCCGCCGCGATCATGCCGCCCCGCAAGAACGCCAAGCCCCGGAAGCCCGACACCCCGGGAGCAATCGCGCGCAACGAAGCCTTGCGCGCATCACGCCGCTTCGGTCGAACCATCTGGCGACGATGGAGCGGCTATCACCGCCGGAGCCGCGTCGAGACATGGGCCGGGCCAGAAAACGATCCGGGGAGATCGTTTTCCCGGCGAATGGATGCGACTTCCGTCAAACTGCTCGGCCAGCGACTGGCCGCGCGGGACTTCGACCGTCAGGTCGCCGAGTTCCGGGTTCGTGTCGCCGTCCTGAACGGCTTCACCGCGCCCGGCATACCCGTCACTGAAGCCGTGGGATGAGTCCGTCCGGGGAAAGGGGAAATCCGCCTGTCACCCGATTTGTGCAACAGAGCCGGCAAGATGCGCCGCGATGAGGCCGACAAGCGCATCGCGCTTATGGCCGCGATCGTTCGTCGCCTCACGGTCACGGCGGCGCTGTGAGCGTTCATGCCATCACCTGGGCGCTGGATTATGCCGCGGGCGGCGTCGCCGAAAAGGTGATCCTGCTCGTGCTGGCGAACTATGCCAACGAGCATGGCATCAGCTGGCCGTCGCAGAAAACCCTCGCCGACCAGACCGCGCCGGGCGAGCGGACAGTGCGCCGGGTGTTGGCCGACATGGAGGGCTGCGGCGTGATCAGGCGCATTGCCCGCCGCCGCGGCAATGGCAGCAGGCAGTCGGACATGATCCTGCTTGCGGCCTTTGAGGGTCGCAAACCAGCCAGTCTTGGCATGCTGGACGATGGGCCAGATGACGGTGAATTCGGCCGTTCGGACCAACCGGCCAATGGTTGCAACCGGCCAGTGCGACCGCTTGACAACCTGCCATCAGACCCGGACCCCCCGGCCAAAGTGGCAGCCCTTGACACTTCAAAGATACTAAAGATTCCTGGGGTCTGTTGATGTTCATTTCAATCGTATGACGGTTGCGGCAAGGGCGACGAACGCGCCGCAGCTCGTGTCGGTTTTGCAGCAACGCATGGCGATCCCACTGTATTCCTTGAGATTTTGAAAGAAGTTCTCAATCCGGTGCCGCCATTTGTAGGTGTGCCGGTCGAATTCTGCGGGGAAGCGCTGGTTGGATTTGGGCGGGATGACCGCCACGATCCGCGCTTGCGCCAGTGCTTCGCGCAGCCGGTTCGTGTCGAAGGCGCGGTCAGCGAGGAGTTGGCCGCAGGTCAGGCCCTCGATCAGGACCGCCGTTCCACGCAGATCATTGGCCTGACCGGGCTGCAGCCGGAAGTCGATCAGGTTGCCAAGCGCGTCGGTCAGCGCCATGATCTTGCTGGTTATGCCGCCGCGACACCACCCGATGGCCTGGCTTTGAGTCCCCGTTTCGGGGGAATTTGATCCCCCGGATCAAGTCCTGATCCCCTCAACTCCGCCCTGTCCCGTTGCCCGGCAGGCGATTGCCTTCAATCGCCGAGAGCGAGGCGGTGGACCTTGACGATGCTGCCGTCGATCATGGCGTATTCGAAGTCGGCACCCTCGGCTAACGCCCTGAACAATCGGTATAAAGCTTCAGCCTTGACCCAGCGGAGGAACCGTTTGAAGACGGTATTCCACTTCCCGAAATCGCCCGGCAGGTCGCGCCATGGGCAGCCGGTGCGCGCGATCCACAGCACCGCCGCCACGAACAGCCGGGGATCGGGGCCGGTCCGACCAGGCTCGCCCTTCCGGCCAAGACAGTGCCAGGCGATGATCTCCCATTGGGTATCGGTCAGTGCGGTGCGGATCATGCATGCCTCCCATGTGGCAACCTTGAATCACTCCACCGCTGATTTGGGAATCCTCAAACGCCAACAGACCCTGGTTTCGGATCAGACACTTAGAAAAAGCCCAGAACCTGTTCAGGGCGCCTCGAAAAATTGCGTGTGATCTGACGGCGGTGTAGCATTCGGTCGGGTTGGGTTGGAGGCTGGTTGTCATGCCGCAGATGGGTTTCTTTGATCTTTCAGATCGTTACGCGAGCTT
>JAYUGA010000115.1:0-5817 GCA_043738565.1 Rhodobacterales bacterium | reverse complement strand
AGGGCTGTCTGCCCCCTCCCCGGACCCCTTCCCCGAGGATATTTGGACCAAAGTGAATGGGCAGGGTTTGAAGAACGTCTGGGCTGCGCTAAAGGGGGGGATGCGCGGTGCAATCCTTTGTCTGACACTGGCGGGCTGTGCCGCTTTTCCCAAGGTCGATTGGCCTGCGGGGCCGGTGGGGGCGACCCCTGCCCTGCTGCCGATGGCCGAAATCGCGGTGCCGACCACGCCGGCACTGGACCGGCGCGGTGCGGCACTGGCGGCAGAGGCCGCGGCGTTGAAAGCGCGGGCTGCTGCCATAGGGGCCAACTAGCCCTCGTTGCCAGCGCGGCGCGAAACCGCTAACAGGCGGGCAATGCAAAAGATGAGGCCCGCGATGACTACATCCCAAAGCCCTGACCTGCGCATCGGACTGGCTGGTCTTGGCACCGTGGGCATTGGTGTGGTCAAGCTGATCCAGCGCCATGCCGACCTGATCGCCGCACGCGCGGGCCGCCGGGTGGTGATCACGGCGGTTTCGGCGCGGGATCAGACCCGGAACCGCGATGCCGACGTGTCGTCCTACGCCTGGGAGACCGACCCGGTGGCGCTGGCGCGGCGGGCCGATGTCGATGTGTTCGTCGAGGTGATGGGCGGCCATGAAGGCCCGGCGCGTCTGGCGACCGAGGCGGCGATTGCGGCGGGCAAGGATGTGGTGACGGCCAACAAGGCGCTGCTGGCGCATCACGGGCAGGCTTTGGCCGAGGCAGCAGAGGCTGCGGGCCGCGTGATCCGCTTCGAGGCGGCGGTGGCCGGCGGCATTCCGGTGATCAAGGCCTTGACCGAGGGTCTGGCCGGCAACCAGATCAAGCGGGTCATGGGCGTGATGAACGGCAGTTGCAACTATATCCTGACCCGGATGCAATCGGCGGGCCTGCCCTATGAAACCGTGTTCGAAGAGGCCCGCCAACTGGGCTATCTGGAGGCGGACCCCAACCTGGACGTCGGTGGCATTGATGCGGGCCACAAGCTGAGCCTGCTGGCCGCGATCGCCTTCGGCACCCGCGTCAGTTTTGCCGATGTGGAACTGGAGGGGATCGGGGCGGTTTCGATCGACGACATCCGCCTGGCCGCCGACATGGGCTACCGGATCAAGCTGCTGGGCGTGGCGCAACTGACCGGGCGCGGGCTGGAGCAGCGGATGACGCCCTGTCTGGTGCCCGCCGACAGCCCGCTCGGGCAGTTGCAGGGCGGCACCAACATGGTGGTGCTGGAAGGCGATGCCGTGGGCCAGATCGTGCTGCGCGGGCCGGGGGCCGGTGAAGGCCCTACCGCCAGCGCGGTAATGAGCGATGTGATTGATATTGCCCGGGGATTGCGCCTGCCGACCTTTGGCCAGCCCGCCAGCCGCCTTGCGGTGCCGATCGCTGCCAAGGCCGCGACAACTGCGCCCTATTACCTGCGGATGACGCTGTTGGACAAACCCGGTGCCTTGGCCAAGATCGCCACCTGTCTGGGCGAGGCCGGTGTCAGCATCGACCGGATGCGGCAATATGGCCATCAGGGCGTCAATGCCCCGGTGCTGATCGTGACGCACAAGGCGGCGCGCGATGACATCGACCACGCCATGACCCGCTTTGCGGGAACCGGCGTGCTGGTCGGCGCACCGGTGGCCTTGCGGATCGAGGAAGTCTGAGCGCTTGACAGGTGCGGCCCGCGGGCGGAGCCTGTGGCGATGACATGGTTGCGCCCTTTGCTTGCCGTGGCCCTGCTGGGTCCGCTTCCTGTGTTTTCGCAGGGGCTGGCAGGAGTTGATGACCCGGCTTATGTCGCTGTGATGGCGCGGTTGTTGCAGGCCGATGATCCCTCGGCCATCACGGCCTTGCATGACCTTGCCAACAACGGCAACACGGCGGCTTTGGTTGCCCTGCCCGTGGCGGAAAGCTGGTTTCCGGTGGGCGACGCGCTGCAGGACCGGCTGGCGCTGCGGCAGATTGACGGGGCCTGGGTGACGGAGCTTGCCGCTGCCGCCTACAAACCCGCTGCTTTGTGGCAGGGCGGGGCGATATCCCCCACCATGCGCGACCAGTTGAACCGGGCACTTTGGCTTTACGAACTGGGCGAGGACCGCAAGGGCGATGCGCTGCTGCAAGGCTGGTTCAATCATATGCCGGAAGCCGCCCCTTTGCCCGAGGGGTTCGCCGATCTGCCCGCCGCCGCCTGGCTGAAGGCGATGATCCTGGAACAGCATGTCGTGCGCGGCGACCGCAAAGCCTTGCCCGTGCTGCAATATTGGCTGGATCAGGACCGGATCGAAGGCTGGATGGTGCTGGCCTCGGTCGGCGATCACTACGACGGACAGGGTCAGCCGATGATTTCGGGCCTGAGGCTTGGGGCCAATACCGGGGCGCGGCTGAACGACGGGCGCAAGGTGCGGCGGTTGTTGTGGCAGGAAGAACCGCCTGCCCCGGTGCCGCCGGAAACCGTGCAGATCATCGTGGCCGACCTGATGCCGCGCCCGCAATTCGCCCCGGTCCGCGCCTATTGCGAAACCCATTGCGCAGGCTCGACCCCGGCCTGTGAGGCGGCCTATGTCACGATCTTTGGCCAGCCTTACCTCACCGTCACGCCGCAAACGCCCTGGGGCAGTCTGCTGAGCGACGATGCGTTCTTTGGCTCGCCACGCGGCGAACAGGTGCTGCTGGCGACGGCCTTGATCCACCGGCTGGGGATGGACCGCGCCGATGGCTATCACGGGGCGCTGGCCGACAATCCGGCGTGGCCTGCCGCCAACAAACTCGATGCCTGCTTTGCTGCCGGGGCGGTGCGGGCGCTGCGACCGCTGCCTTGACGAGGTTTGACGAGCCTTCACCCGCCGTTAGCGCAACCAGCATTGCCGCCCAGAGCCCGCCCCGCTAAGCGGGACCAAACCCCCAGCCCAAAGGAGCCAACATGGCCGACGCCAATGAATTTCAGGACCGCCTGCTGTCACTTGGCCTGGCCCGGGTGTCCGAGGCGGCGGCGCTGGCCTCGGCGCATCTGATCGGGCGCGGCGATGAGAAGGCGGCGGATCAGGCGGCAGTGAACGCGATGCGCGACCAGTTGAACCTTTTGGACATCGCCGGGGTGGTGGTGATCGGCGAGGGCGAGCGCGACGAGGCGCCGATGCTCTATATTGGCGAAAAGGTCGGCACCGGCAAAGGCCCTGCGGTGGACATCGCCCTTGACCCGCTGGAAGGCACCACGCTGACCGCCAAGGACATGCCCAACGCCCTGACCGTGATTGCGATGGCGCCGCGCGGCACGCTGTTGCACGCGCCGGATGTCTATATGGAAAAGCTGGCGATCGGCCCCGGCTTTCGGCGCGGGGTGGTGACACTGGACATGTCGCCGTCCGAACGGGTCTCGGCGCTGGCCGCGTCCAAAGGCTGCTCGACCAAGGACATCACGGTCTGCGTGCTGGAACGCCCGCGCCACGAGATGATGATCGAAGAACTGCGGTCGACCGGAGCCGCGATCCGGCTGATCACCGACGGCGATGTCGCGGGCGTCATGCATTGCGCCGAACCCGGCGTCACCGGCATCGACATGGATATGGGGTCGGGCGGCGCACCCGAAGGCGTGCTGGCCGCCGCCGCGCTGAAATGCATGGGTGGCCAGATGTTCGGCAAGCTGCTGTTTCGCAACGAGGATGAACGCGCCCGCGCCCGCAAGGCCGGCATCACCAATTTCGACCGGGTCTATACCCGCGATGATCTGGTGACGGCGGATGTGATCTTTGCTGCCACCGGCGTCACGGATGGCTCGCTGCTGACCGGGATCAAGCGCAGCCCGGGCTTTATTACCGCCGAGACGATCCTGATGCGGTCGAAAACCGGCTCGGTCCGGCGGATGCTGTATCGCAGCCCGGTGGCCTGAGGCGCCCCGGCTTGCACTGACCCTGTGGCTCGGGCATTGAAGGGGCATGACCCAACGCGCCTTTCTTGACGTCGAGTGCTCGCTGACCGGACGCCGCTGGACTGGCCCCGGGGTCGAGGCGGAACGGCTGGCCGAGGCTATGATGCAGGCGACCCGGCTGCCATTGGCTTTGTGCCACACCCTGGTGACCCGCAATGTCGCCCCGCCCGAGGCGCAGGCCTACCTTGCGCCCGCCTTGCGCGATCTGCTGCCCGATCCGGCCACGCTGCGCGACATGACCCGTGCCGCGCAACGTTTTCTGCAAGCAGTCAACACCCGCCAACGCATTGCAATCTTTGCCGATTATGACGTGGATGGCGGTGCCTCCGCCGCGCTGCTGATCATCTGGCTGCGGGCGCTGGACCGCCAGGCCACCCTCTATATCCCCGACCGCATCGACGAAGGCTACGGCCCGAACACGCCCGCTATGGCCGCTTTGGGGGCGGCACACGACCTGATCCTCTGCGTCGATTGCGGCACGCTCAGCCACGAGCCGATTGCCGCCGCAGGCTGCGATGTGGTGGTGCTGGATCACCATCTGGGCGGCGACACCCTGCCGCCCGCCCATGCCGTGGTGAACCCGAACCGGCAGGACGAGGACGGGTCTTTGGGCCATCTTTGCGCGGCGGGCGTGGTGTTCCTGATGCTGGTCGAGGCGAACCGACAACTGCGCGAGGCCGGCGTCAAGGGGCCGGACCTGCTGCCGATGCTCGACCTGGTGGCGCTGGCGACCGTCGCCGATGTCGCCCCGTTGACCGGCGTCAACCGAGCGTTTGTGCGCCAGGGTCTGACCGTGATTGCGCGGCGCGACCGCAAGGGCTTGCGGGCGCTGGCCGATGTGGCGCTGCTCGATACCGCCCCTACCGCCTATGCCCTGGGCTTTGTGCTGGGGCCACGGGTCAATGCCGGCGGCCGGATCGGTCAGGCCGATCTGGGGGCGCGGCTGCTGGCGACCGATGACCCGTTCGAGGCGTCAGCTTTGGCCAGCCGACTTGACCTGTTGAACACCGAACGGCGCGGGATCGAGGCGGCGGTGCGCGCCGAAGCCTTGGCGCAGGCAGAGGCGCGGGGGGTTGGCGGCGCTCTGGTCTGGGCGGCCGCAGAGGGCTGGCACCCCGGCGTGGTCGGCATTGTCGCGGCACGGCTGAAAGAGGCAACCCACCGCCCCGCCGTGGTGATCGGCTTTGACGGCGACGCGGGCAAGGGCTCGGGCCGCTCGGTCACGGGCGTCGATCTGGGGGCGGCGGTGCATCTCTTGGCGGCAGAGGGGCTGATCGCCAAGGGTGGCGGCCACAAGATGGCGGCGGGGCTGAGCCTGAGCCGGGCCCAGCTGGAACCGGCGATGGCGCGGCTGAACGACCTTTTGGCGCGGCAGGGCGCGGAATCGGGTGGGGTGGCCGATCTGCGGGTCGACGCGCTCTTGATGCCGACCGCCGTGACCGCAGCACTGGTGGCAGAGATCGAGACGGCCGGGCCATTCGGGGCCGCCTCGCCCGCGCCGCGCTTTGCCTTTGCCGCGCAACAGGTTACGACCCGCCGCATGGGCGAAGGTCACCTGCGGCTCCAGTTCGCGGATGGTGGGGCCAGGCTGGAGGCAGTGCTGTTCAACGCCTTTGAAACCCCGATGGGGGCGGCATTGGAAAGCGCCGGGCACCGCCGCTTTCATCTGGCGGGGCGGCTCGAGTTGAACACCTGGGGTGGCAGAACCAAGGTTCAATTGCGGCTGGAAGATGCGGCGATCGCCTGACGCCCGCGTCCCGCACTTTTCCCCTTGCGAAGTCTCGGTGGCTTGATTAGTAACCGCCGCACTGTACTGCGGCCCGTTCGTCTATCGGTTAGGACACCAGGTTTTCAACCTGGGAAGAGGGGTTCAACTCCCCT
>JAYUGA010000114.1:0-15335 GCA_043738565.1 Rhodobacterales bacterium | reverse complement strand
GCAGCCTGGAACTGCGCGGCCATGTGCCCGATGAGGCCCTGCGCGCCCCGATCCTGAAGGCGTTGCAGGCGCAGGTCGGCACCGGCATCAAGGTCGCCGATGCCATGCTGATCCTGCCCCGCCCGCAATGCGGCGCCCTGTCCGGCATCGCCGATGTCGGCCTGCCGCAAAGCCAGGATCAGAACACCAACCCCCGCCTGATCGGGGCCGATGCCCAGGCCAAAGCCTATACCTACAGCACCGGGCAGGCGATGGTGCTGGACCTCGCCGCACCGGACTACGACGCCTGGCTCTATGTCGATTTCTTCGACGCCGATGGTCAGGTCATCCATCTGGTGCCGAATGCCACCGTGCCTTTGAAACTGCGCTCCGCCAAAACCGCGATGCGCGTCGGCGCAGCGGACGCCGGCGAGCCGTTCCTGAACATCACCATCGGCCCGCCGTACGGTCAGGAAATCGCCGCCGCCTTCGCCGCCTCGGCCCGCCTTTACGACAGCCTGCGCCCGATGAGCGAACCCGCCGCGCCCTATCTGGACTGGCTCAAGGGCAAAGTCGCCGAAGCCCGCGCCAAAAACCCGGATTTCAAAGGCGAATGGGTGTATTTCTTTGTCTCGACGAAAAAGTAGGTCTGCCCTTCAAGACCACTCAGCGACATCAGCTTCTTGGAACTTCAGCCGCACCAGATCCCGCCAATTTGCCTGTAATCTTGCCCCCGCATTCATTTGCTCCCAAATATCCCACGGGGGTGCGGGGGTGTGAAACCCCCGCGCACCTCATTGCAGCAGAGCGATGGTTCCAGCAAAAGCGCATCCCCCTCCGAACCGCCCGCCCGTCCAAGCCCAGGCAACCCTACCTGCACCCCTCCGCCGCCCAGGTCTTCAGCGTCAGCGTGAACTCGCCGCCCAACGGATGCCGGGTCAGGGCCACCAAGGGGGCGGCTTGCCATCCGTCGCCGCCAGCACCGCCACCCGCACCTCCTTGAATGCCTGTTCGATCGGCAGGCCGGCAGTGGCGATCTTTTCGGCCAGCGCCCTGCCGAACGGGCTGTTGCCATCCGCCCCCTCCAACGCCACCGCACGGGGGGCTGTGGCATAGACGAGGAAGGTGCCGGTGGGGGCCGCCATCTCGGCCAGCCCATTGTCGCCCAGATCGCGGCCATTGACGAACGGGTTGTTCCGGCAGGCATCCAGAATCACGATATTGGTGCGATTGCGCGCCGAATACATCTAACGCAGCACTGATTGTGCGTCAATCGCCACCAACCCCAGATCGGCGGCATTGCTCAACCGGGCATCGACCGGCACCAGATAGTTGATCCCGAAACTCTGCACCCCGTGGCCCGCGTAGTAGAACAGCCCGGTCGTCTCCGGCCCCGCCTCGCGCAGCGCCGAGCCGAAGGTCGTCACCGCCGCCGACATCTGCGTCAAGCCGCCATCGGCAACCAGCGTCACCGTGAAGCCCAGCTTTTCCAGCGTTGCGGCCATCAGCCTGGCGTCGTTCGGCGGGTTGGGCAGACCACCCACCGTCTGATAGGCGCCATTGCCGATGATCAAGGCGATGCGCGGTTCCGCCATCACCGCGCCGACCAGCCCGAGCCAATGGGTCATTGCCCACAGGATCAGACGCCCCACGCCGCTCCCCTCTTTTCCAGCACCGAAACGCCTGCGCTGCCGCCCCGAACCTGATGGATTACGCGTGGCATGGCAAAGGCGTCACCGGCACCCCGGAATGCCCGCGCCGCGAATTGCGCATCCTGTTGCTTTCTTCCCGCGAAAGCGCATATTCGCGCCTGTATTGCCTTGATGGGTGCACAACGGATCAGAGGCGGAGAAGCAAATGCGTCCTGTGGCAACGGCTTGGATCACATCCCTGATCCTTGTCGCATCCCTTGCCCTGCCCGGCAGCGGCCGCGCCCAAAGCAGTGCTTTCGCCGGTGGCTGGGCGCTGACGCCGGGTGGCTCGACCCTCGGTTTCCAGTCGGTCAAGAACGAAACCAAGCTCGAGTTTTCGACCTTCGCCACCTTCTCGGGCACCATATCCGCGGCGGGTGATGCCGAGGTGCGGGTGGCGCTGGACTCTGTCGATACCAAGATCGACCTGCGCAACCTGCGGATGCGGTTTCTGTTCTTCGAAACCTTCAAATTCCCCGAGGCGATCATCACCGCCCGCATCGACCCCGCCATGATCGCCGATCTGCCGGTCAAGCGGAAAATGACGATCTCGATGCCCTATACACTGGACCTGCATGGCGTGAAGATGGACCGCCCGGCGGATGTCTCGGTCACGCTGATCCCGAACGACCTGATCGACGTGGCGTCGGTCGGGGCGATCCCGGTTGCCACCGCCGATTTCAACCTCGATCAGGGCATTGCCAAGCTGCAAGAAGCGGCCAAGGTCAAAATCGTGCCCACCGGCTCGATCACCTTTGACTGGCTGTTCCAGCGCACTGGCACCACCGGTGCGCCCGCCAGCACCGCTCCGGCGGTCGAGCCCGCCACAACCGCGCTGGAAACCACCGGCAATTCCGACGCCGAGGCCTGCAAGGGCCGCTTTGAAATCCTGTCCAATGCCGGCAACATCAACTTCCGCTCCGGTGCCGCCAGGCTGGACGTGGCAGGCTCAGCCATCCTCGACAACCTGTATGACATTGTCAGCCGCTGCCCGGACATGAGGCTGGAAATCGGCGGCTACACCGACAACGCCGGGTCCGAAGTCAGCAATCAGGCGCTGTCGGAAACGCGTGCAGGCTCGGTGATTGATTACCGCGTGACCAAGGGCATTCCCGCCGACCGACTGACCGCACGTGGCTATGGCGACGTGGTGGCGCTGGTGGCCAATGACACGCCCGAGAACATGGCCCGCAACCGCCGGATCGAATTCAAAGTCATCAACTAGACAAACTGGCGCGGCCGATGCGCACAGGAGACAACATGTTTCGCAAAGCCTTTCTTGCCCCGGTTCTGTTCCTGATCCTGCTGGCCATGCCGTTTCAGGCGATGGCGGCGCGGGTGGCACTGGTCATCGGCATGGCGGATTATCAGAACGTGGTGAAGCTGAAGAACACCGTCAACGACGCCAAGCTGATCGGGGCCAAATTGCAATCCGTCGGCTTCACCGTCACCTTCGCCATCGACAAGTCTCAGGCCGAACTCATCGACATGATGCAGGCGTTTTCGTTTCAGGCCGAAACCGCCGATCTGGCGGTGATCTACTATGCCGGTCACGGCGTCGAGGTGCAGGGCGAGAATTACCTGATCCCGGTCGACGCCCAGGTCAAAAGCAACCAGGACATCGTCCGGGTCGCCATCTCGCTGAAACAATTGCTGAAAACCGTCGAATCGGCGCGCAAGATGCGGGTCATCATTCTGGACAGTTGCCGCAACAACCCGTTCGGCGATCTGGTCGATACCTCGGTCAAGGCCGAAGTCGGCGCGACCGGCAAGGCCAGCGACACAAGGTCGGCCGGGGTGCAGGGTCTGGCCCCGGTCAATCCCGATCTGGGCACGCTGGTGGCCTATGCCGCCAAGGACGGCCAGGTGGCGCTGGACGGTGCGACCGGCGACAGCCCCTATGCGCTGGCGCTGGTCGAAGCCTTTGGCCAGCCCGACCTTGAAATCAGCCTGATGTTCCGCCGGGTGCGCGACACGGTGCTGGCCTCGACCGGCAACCTGCAGGAACCCTATACCTATGGCTCGCTGTCGGGCACGCCGTTCTATCTGGCCTCCGCTGCCAGCGGCACACCCGATGTCGCCACCGTCGCCGATCCCCGCGTGGCCTGGGCCGACATCAAGCCCGAACAGGAACAGCAGTTGCGCGCGCTGGCCGACAGCGGCGATACCCGCTCGATGCTGGGCCTCGCCTATATCCGGCTCAATCCCAAGGAAACCCGCTACAACCCGACCGAAGCGGTGCAATACCTGACCAAGGCCGCCGCCGCCGGGGCCGCCGATGCGCAATTCGAGCTGGCCAAGCTTTACGAACAGGGCACCGGCGTCCCCGCCAACCCGGTCCGCGCGCTGGAATTGTATCAGGCTTCCGCCGCGCAGGGCTTCGCCGATGCGGTCAACGACCTTGGCTTTCTCTATTACCAGGGTGGGCTGGGCCTGAAACCGGATCAGGTCAAGGGTCTGGACCTGTTCCGTCAGGCTGCCGACCTGCGCCACCCCGAGGCGATGTTCAACTATGCCGCCCTGATCGACGACGGCAAGGTTGCAGGCAAAGGCCCCGGGGATGCCGCCAAATACCTGTATCAGGCCCTGCGTTCGGGCAGCGATGCCGTGCTGAAACAGCTGACCTCCGACCCTGCCATGTTCAGCCTCAAGACCCGCACGGCGTTGCAAAAAATTCTCAGATCCTACAATTTCTACAAAGGCCCGCTGGATGGCAATTTCGGCAAGACGACACAGACCGCCATCAAAGTGGCATTCGGGCTGCAAAGCTGAACCAGATTGCGAAAAGTTTCGGTTTTCGCTGTGCGGCCAAGGTGCGGTTTGCTAGGCTCGGTCATCCATTTGAATCGCGCGGCTAACAGCGCGTAACCGGAGGTCGATTGCCATGTTCCGCCACAAGATAGCCCGCAAGCTGGTGCGGCGAGCCGGTCAAGCGGCGCTGGCATTGGTCCTGTCGCTGTCCCCCGCCGTGGCTCAGGACGGCGCACCGCGTCTGGTGACCCTGCTGGGGATCGGTTCTGCTGCGGTCGCGCCCAACCGCTCCGCCTTCGCCGTGCTGTCCTACAGCAGCCGCAGCGATGTCGGCGGCAGCTTTGTCGCTGCCGACGATGGCTCCGCCGGGCTGGGCTATGTGCTGGGCGATGCCGGCAGCGGGGTTGGGCTGCAATTCGGGGCCAATTTCACCGGCCTCGGCGCCGACCCCAACTTTTCGGGCTTCGGGCCGGGCCAATCGGGTTACTTTTCGCTCCAGGCCGCCCGCCTGATCGGGTCCAAAGTGCCGACCTTCGTCGCCCTGTCGGTTGATCACCTGGCCAGCTGGGGCCGCGCCAACAGCACCCCTCCTGCGGTTTCGGCGATGGTCACGCTCTTCCCGACCGCAACGCTCGGCGATCAGAGCTATCCGCTGATGCTGACCTTTGGCATTGGCAACCATATCCGCAACGCGGGCAATGATCCGGGCGCCTTCGCCGGGATCGGCATGGGCCTGACGCCCAATTTCGGCGCCTCGGTGGCCTGGACCGGCGAAACCGTCACGATCGGGGGCACCTACAAGAACGACGCGCTGCAAAACTGGAACTTTTCCGCGCAACTTGACGATGCGTTCAACCAGAAGAACAGCCGCCGGGTGACGATCTCGGCCACGGTCCTGTTTGAAAATGCGTTTGGAGGCTAAGATGCTGGAAAGATTGTTCCGCCTGACAGTTCTGCTCGGCATGTTCGCGGTCATATTGCTGCCGCCGCAACTGTATTTTGCCGGGGATCCGATCGCCGCCGCGTCGCCGGGTGCCGGGCTGCGCCATGTCACCATAGAAGGATCGCTCAACCTCATCTCGCCCGCTGCTGCGCAAAGCTGCGACGGCCCCTGTCCGCATGTGCCAGGTATCGCCCTGCCAGCGCCTTCGATCACCTCGGGCCTGAGCGGCAGCCCCACTTCGGTCTATGTCGATGAATTGAAAGCCGCGATCTCCTTCTGCCAGGCCATGCCCCGGCGCGAATATCTGGTGGATTGTCTGGCCGAACGCCTCGCTGCCGTCGCGGAAAAGATGCCCGCCTATGGCGAGATGGCCGAAATGCGCGCGGCCCTGATCACCGCTTCGCGCAAATTGGCGGCCGTGACCACCAAATACCGCTCGACCACCCTGCCGCCGGCCCGCATGTCGATGGCAGGGGCGAACCCGGTCACAACCAGCCGCCCGCTGCGCGCCGTGGCCCCCGAAAATCTGGATGCCGCCCTCGCCGCCGCCTCGACCATCATGGCCGAGACGGAAACCGTGCTGCTGCGCTCGGCGGCGGGGTCGCAGAACCGGGCGCTGGATTTCCAGACGGTGGCCGCGGTGATCGGGTCAACCAAAGTGCTGTTGCGTTCCAGTTAAGCCGGCTGACGGCAGTTGCGGCCTTGCGGTTTTCCGCGTGAAACGCGTGGACGCAGGGCCTTCCCGTAGCACCCTGACCCGGATTTCGAGCCAGCCAGAAAGCCCCGACAGGCGCGCCGTGTCCGGTCCCTGCTGATCTTGCCGGCCTTGCTGTGCCTGCCCCTGACCGCCACCGCCCAGACCACGGCCACCACCGGCATCGTCGCGGGCGCCACCGCCATCGTCGCCTCGCATACCGGTGTCGCCGCCGGGGCCTATGTCCTGCGGCTCAGCAATGTCTCGCCGCAAAATGGCTCTTTCGATGTCGACAGGTGGCTGTGGTTCCGCTGGCAGGGCAGCGAGGTTCGCCCCGACCAGACGTTCGAGCTGGCCAATGGCGTCATCACCTTGCGTTCCGCCAGCCAGTTCGAGGATGACAACGGCACCAATTACGCCACCGTCCGGGTCCAGGCCACGATCTTCCACGAATTCGACGTGCGCCGCTTCCCGCTCGACAACCACGTCATCACCATCGACCCGGAAGATGCCGACCTTAACAACGCGCAACTGACCTATACTGTCGACCAGGGCATCGCCCTTGACCCCGCCGTCAAGGAAGCGGGCTGGAAAGTGGCGCTGCAACCCACCGCCGTTGCCCCGCACACCTACGACACCAATTACGGCTTGCGCAGTGCCGCAGCCGATGGCGGCATCTATTCGCGCCTTACCCGCGCCGTGTCGCTGGAGCGGACCAGCTATGGCCCGCTGTTCAAGGCATTCTGGATTTCCGCGCTGGCCGTTCTCCTCGGCCTTCTGGCCTTCCTGATCAAGGCCGATGACCTGGACGCCCGCTTTGGCATGGGGGCCGGCTCGCTCTTCGCCGCCTCGGCCAACGCCTTTGTGATCACCGGGTCGCTGCCGCCCACCACCGCCGTGACGCTGGCCGAACAGATCAACCTGATCGCGGTCGGGGTGATTTTCGTCTCGGTCTTCATCTCGATCTTTTCGCTGTGGCTGCGCTATCACGACCGCGAAGCGGATAGCCTGCGGCTTGACCGCAATGCGATGTGGGTTCTGGGCGGAATCTATATCCTGCTGAACATCCTGGTGATGTCGGTGGACCTGTCCGGCGGCATGGGTTGAACCGCCCCGCCCAGCGTTCATCAAGCCAACAAGGCTTTCTTCACGCCCGCGAAGAAAGCGCCCAATAGCTTGATGAGCGCCTGGTTCATCTCCAGCACCAACCACGTAAACCCAATCTTTCCTAAAAATCCGTTACCAAAAAACGCGATATCATTATATTTCAACCGCTTACCAAAGCGTCCACATGTGGACACATCCAAACCTACCCCATCAATCCCCGCACCGCCGCCACGATCCCCGCGACCGAGGGCAGGGTCGCCGCATAGGCCGGGCCGGTTGCAATGAAACTGTCCTCTGCGGTCAGCCGCCCAAAGCGCCGCAGCCCGTGCTCGGCGGCCCAGGTCATCAGCGCCTCCGACACATTGCCGGAGCGGCGGCACTCATCGACGAACAGCACCCGCTTCACCCCGTCTAGCGCCCGTGCCAGCGCCTCGAACGGCAGCGGCGCCAGCCAGCGCAGGTCAATCACCCGCAGCCTGACATCCGCGAGTTGCGCCGCCGCAGCCTGCGCCAGAAAATGGCCGTTGCCAAAGGTCACGATCGCCAGATCACGGCCCTGCCCCGTCACCCCGACCTCGCCAAACGGCAGCGTCAGGTCGGGGCCGGGATAGGTCGTCATCCACAACCCGTCCTTCTCGGCCAGCAAATCCCGCGCGCCATACAGCGCAATCGGCTCGACAAACACCACCACCCGCTGCTCCTCCCGCGCCAGCCGCACGCATTCGCGCAGCAGCATCGCCGCATCCGCCCCGGTAGAGGGCACCGCGAGGATCAGCCCCGGAATGTCGCGCAGCACCGCCAGCGAATTGTCATTGTGGAAATGGCCGCCGAAGCCCTTCTGATAGCCCAAGCCGGCAATCCGCAGCACCATCGGATTGGTAAACTGGCCGTTCGAGAAAAACGGCAAGGTCGCCGCCTCGCCGCGCAACTGATCCTCGGCGTTGTGCAGATAGGCCAGAAACTGAATTTCCGGCAGCGGCACAAAGCCGTTCTGCGCCATGCCGATCGCCAGCCCCAGAATGCTCTGCTCATCCAGCAGCGTATCAATCACCCGCCCCCGGCCAAACCGCGCCGCCAGCTTCTGGGTGACGCCGTAAACCCCGCCCTTGCGCCCGACATCCTCGCCCATCAGCACGACCTCCGGGTGGGCCAGCATCAGATCCGCCAGCGCCCAGTTGATCAGGCGCGACATCGGCTGCGGCTCTGCCATCGCCCTGATCTCCACCCCGAACAGCGCCGCCCGCGCCTCCGCAGACGGCCCATTGCTCGCCGCGTTGACCCGTGGCGGCGGCACGATGCTCGCCATCACCGCCGCCGCCGTGCCCAGCCGGGGCCGCGTCACCGCCGCCACCGCCCGCTCCGCCACCTCCTCCGCCGCCGCCAGATAGGCCGCCAAAGCCTCCCCGCGCCCCATCGCCCCCGCCGCCTCCATCAGCCGCACAGCATGCAGCAACGGATCCTGCGCCTCCTCCGCCTCGACCTCCTCGCGGGTGAGGTAAGTCGTCGGCACATCGGCCCCGGCATGGCCATATAGCCGCACCATCCGCAGGTGCAGCACCGCAGGCCTCCGCTTTACCCGCACGAATTCAATGGCTTCCGCTGTGACCCTGAAGCAATCGTAGAAGTCCAGCCCATCGGCGGCAAAGTACGTCACCCCCGGCTTGGCCGCCAGATTCGCCTCTACCCACCCTGCCGGCGATTTGGTCGAAATCCCGATCCCGTTGTCTTCGCAGACCAACAGCAACGGCATCGCCGCGCCCTGAAACGCCGCCCAGCCCGCCGCATTGAACGCGCCCTGCGCCGTGGAATGGTTGACCGAGGCATCGCCAAACGACGCCATCACCACTCCGTCCCGCGCCAGCAGCGCATGCTCCTGCCGGGGCAGCCCAATCGAATAGGCCGCCCCCACCGCCTTGGGCAGATGGCTGGCGATGGTCGAGGTTTGCGGTGGAATCATCAACGCCTTCGAGCCCAGAACCTTGTGCCGCCCGCCCGAAATCGGATCTTCCGCACTGGCCGCAAACGACAACAGCATGTCCCAGACCGGGTCAGACCCCGCGACCATACCCGCCCGCGCAATCTGAAACGCCGCATCGCGGTAGTGCAGAAACGCCAGGTCATCGGGGCGGAGCGCCAGCGCCACCGCTGCCATCCCCTCATGCCCCGACGAGCCGATGGTGTAAAAACCCTGGCCTTCGCGCTGCATGACCCGGGCCTGCCGGTCCAGTGAGCGGCTCAGACACGCCGCCCGATAAACTGCCCGCGCCTGAACCGCCGTCAAGGGCCCAGCAGGTGCCCGCCCCTCCGGCAAATCCCCCGCCGCCACCCGCCGCAGAAAATTTTCATGCACGATATCAGCCCGGTCCACTACGCTCTCCCTAACCTTTCATTTTGGCCAAAATATCCCCGCCGGAGGCTGCCGCGCCTGCGACAATCCCTAACGTCTGGTAAATTTTGAAAACCCAAGCCATTGTTTTTCCTGCATATCGCAAAGTGTCCAGAACCGGACGCCTGCAATCCTCAGAAAAACGCCTGCAATCCGGTGATCGCCCGCCCCAGGATCAGCGCGTGAACGTCATGGGTGCCCTCATAGGTGTTCACCGTTTCCAGGTTCACCATATGCCGCATGATCTGGTAGTCCTCCTGAATGCCGTTGCCGCCATGCATGTCCCGCGCCCACCTGGCGGCGTCCAAAGCCTTGCCGCAGTTGTTGCGCTTGACCAGCGAAATCATCTCGGGCGCCGCATTCGCTGCATCCATCAACCGCCCGACCCGCAAGCTCGCCTGCAAGCCCAGCGCAATCTCGGTCAGCATGTTGGCCAGCTTCACCTGATACAACTGGGTCTGCGCCAGCGGCTTGCCAAATTGCCGCCGGTCCAGCCCATACTGCCGCGCCGCCGCCATGCAGAACTCCGCCGCGCCCAGCACCCCCCAGGAAATCCCGTAGCGCGCCCGGTTCAGACAGCCAAACGGCCCCTTCAACCCCTCGACAAACGGCAGCAAGGCGTCGTCACCAACCTCGACATCCTTCATCACGATCTCGCCGGTGACCGAGGCCCGCAAACTCAGCTTGCCGCCAATCTTCGGCGCGCTCAGCCCCGGCATCCCCTTCTCCAGCATGAAGCCCCTGATCTTGCCGCCATGCGCCTCCGACTTGGCCCAGACCACGAACACATCGGCAATCGGCGCGTTGGAAATCCACATCTTCGCACCGTTCAGCACGTAGCCCGACGCGGTTTTCTTCGCCGTCGTCTTCATCCCCCCCGGATCAGACCCCGCATCCGGCTCGGTCAGGCCAAAGCAGCCGATCCACTCGCCTGCCGCCAGCTTTGGCAGATATTTCAGCCGCTGCGCCTCGGTGCCATAGGCATAGATCGGATACATGACCAAAGACGACTGCACCGACATCATGGAACGGTAGCCCGAATCCACCCGCTCCACTTCCCGCGCAATCAGGCCGTAGGCGACGTAGGACGCCCCCAGCCCGCCGTATTCCTCGGGCACCGTCACCCCCAGCAGGCCCATTTCGCCCATTTCGCGGAAAATCGCCGGGTCGGTGAATTCTTCGCGGTAGGCAGCAATTACCCGCGGCTGCAATTTCTCCGCCGCATAAGCCGCCGCCGCATCGCGCAGCATGCGTTCCTCTTCGGTAAGCTGATCGTCCAGCCGGAACGGATCCTGCCAGTCGAACCGGCCCAGATCCGGCGCATCCTTGTGCTTCAGTTTCGGTCGTTCCATGACTGTCCTCCGGGCAATTTGCCCTGATATGCCACAGTTGCCGCGCCGACCCAACCCCGGCCAGATCGCCATTGCCCCGGCCCGCGCGCCATCGCAGATTGGCCCGAGGAGAGCGGCATGACCCAGCCCAAAACCATCGGAGACGTCTCGTTCTGGTATGCCGACATCGGCATGCCCTCGCGAAGACCAGCCCTGCAAGGCGACACGGCGGCGGATGTGGCGATCATCGGCGCGGGCTATACCGGGCTTTGGGCGGCGTATTATCTGAAGAAAAGCCAGCCCTCCCTGAATGTCATCGTGATCGAGAAGGAGTTCGCCGGGTTCGGCGCGTCCGGGCGCAATGGCGGTTGGCTGATGGGGACGTTTGCGTGGAATCATGAGAAATATGCCGCCGCCACCTCGCGGCGGGCGGTGCTGGACATGGTTGCGGCAATGGAAACCACGGTCGACGAAGTGATCCGGGTCTGTGAAGCCGAGGGCATCGACGCCGACATCATCCGCACCGATGAACTCAGCATCGCCACCCATCCGGCCCATCTGGCCCGCCTGAAATCGGCGATCGCCGCGCATCGGCACTGGGGCGAAGGCCACCGCGTCACCGAACTGACTGCCGCCGAAACCACTTCTCGGGTCAATGTTCCGGGCGCTTTGGCTGGCCTCGCGATGTCGGGCATGGCGCGGGTCCAGCCCGCCAAACTGGTGCGGGGGCTGGCGGATGCCGTCGAACGGCTTGGCGTCAGGATTTGCGAAGGCACCGCCGTCACCGAATATACCGCAGGCGCAGTCCAGACCAGCCACGGCACCGTCAAGGCCCCGATCATCCTGCGCTGCACCGAAGGCTTCACCGCCTCGATCCCCGGCCACGAACGCGACTGGCTGCCACTGAATTCCGCCCAGATCGTCACCGCCCCGCTGCCGCCCGAAGTGTGGGCGAAGATCGGCTGGCAGGGCCATGAACTGGTCCACGACTTCTTCAACAGCTACTGCTACTGCCAGCGCACCCGTGAAGGGCGGATCACGGTTGGCACGCGCGGCGTGCCCTACATCTTCGGCTCGAAAATGGACAAGAACGGCGCGCCGGACCCCGAGACCATCCGCCGCCTGACCGAAATCCTGCGCCGCCACTTCCCCGCTGCCGCCGCCTATCCCATCGACCACGCCTGGTGCGGCGTCATCGGCGTGCCACGCGACTGGTGTGCGACGGTGGGTCTGGACCAGGCGACGGGGCTGGGTTGGGCGGGCGGTTATGTCGGCGTTGGGGTTTCAACCGCAAACCTGTCAGGTCGCACCCTCGCCGACCTGACGCTTGGCCGCGATACCGCCCTGACCACCCTGCCTTGGGTCAACCGCAAGGTGCGCGGCTGGGAGCCGGAACCTCTGCGCTGGCTGGGCATCCATACCATGTACAAACTGTTCCAGATGGCCGACTTCCGCGAGACGGTGCACCACACCCCGCCGTCAAGGTTTGCCGCCTTTGGCAACTGGCTGAGCGGGCGCTGACGACCCGGATTTTTCGCAGAAAGATCGCCCGCTCAAGCGCGCAAAAGCTGTTGTGCCACTTGGTCCGAGCGCTGGATATCGGCCAGCGTCAGGCTTTCGATCAAGACAAGGTAAGACCAGAACACCTCGGCAAACACCTTGCGGATGCGGCAGGTCTGCTCGTCCTTGCAATCCTCGCAGCGCTGGTAGGCACGGCGCGACAGGCAGGGCAAGGGGGCTATCGGGCCGTCGATCATCCGCAATAGTTCCGAGATCGACACGGTTTCCGGCGATTTGATCAATTGATAGCCGCCCGACCGCCCCCGGGTCGAGGCGATGATGCCGGCATTACGAATCTCCAGCAGGATATGTTCCAGAAACCGCTTGGGCGTGCCGGAGCGGCGGGCAATCTCCTCGATCGTCAGGGCTTCGGACGCGGGTTTGGCCGCCTCGTCCGCCAAGGTCAGCAAAGCCTTCAGCGCATATTTCATCTTCTGCGTGATCATGAACCAGACCTAGACTGCAACGTTCGCGGAATCAACGCGGACATCGGCAAATACCATAGAGATTTACAGATTCCGCCGCAGATTTGCGGCCCGGACCCGGTGCGGCCCGCGATCCCCGAGCCGGTGACTGCCGCAAAATTGGCTTAATTTCTCCGCGAAGCGCAGCAATCCCGTCCCAATTCTGCCCGAAGTCCCCGGTAACGCTGAGAGTAAGTAACTGTGCCTGCCGTCTGCCCGGCGTTTGCACGAATGGAGATTTTTAGATGGTCACGCTCACCGGAACCACTGGCAACGATATCCTGACCGGAAGCGCCGGGGTAGACAGTCTTTATGGCGGCGCCGGTGATGACACGTTGGTTGGTCTTGCAGGGGCGGACCGGCTGGACGGCGGCGCGGGGATCGACCTTGCGGATTATTCAGCTTCGACCACATCCATCACGCTCAGCCTGCTGGCGGGAACCGGGACGCTCGGTGACGCGAATGGCGATGTCTTTGTCGCCATCGAGAATGTCACCGGCGGCACGGCTGCCGACAACATCACTGGCGACGGCAATGACAACCTGCTCAGCGGCGGCGCGGGCGTCGACAGCCTGTATGGCGGCGCGGGCAATGACACGCTGATCGGCGGCGCCGGGGCGGACAGTCTGGATGGCGGCGCGGGCTTTGACTGGCTTGACTATATGGCGTCCTCGGCTGGGGTGAGCGTCACGATTGGCGGCACCAGCACCGGCGGCGACGCGGCAGGCGACACGATGACCGCCAACACCATCGAGGGTGTCATCGGATCGGCACTGAACGACACGCTGACCGGCGACGGCAATGCCAATTGGCTGAAGGGCGGCGCGGGGCTGGACACGCTTTATGGCGGCATCGGCAACGACACGCTGACCGGCGGTGCCGGTGCGGACAGCCTGGATGGCGGCGCGGGCACCGATCTGGTGGATTATTCCGCCTCTTCGGCCGCGGTGAGCGTTTCGCTGACTTCGGGCACCGGAACGGGCGGCGATGCCCAGGGCGATGTGATCACCCTGCTGACGGTCGAGAACCTGACCGGTTCGGCGTTCAACGACACGCTGACCGGCGACGGCAACGCCAACGTGCTGGATGGCGGCGCGCTGGCCGACAGCCTGTCGGGCGCGGCGGGCAATGACACGCTGTATGGCGGCACCGAGAACGACACGCTGACCGGCGGTGCCGGGGCAGACAGCCTGGACGGCGGCGCGGGCTTTGACACGGTGGATTACAGCGCGTCCAGCGCGGGCGTCACGGTGTCGCTGGCGGCGGGCACCGGCCTGTTGGGCGATGCGGCGGGCGACGTGATCACCCTGGCCACGGTCGAGGCGGTGACCGGCTCGGCCTTCAACGACACGCTGACCGGCGATGCCAACGCCAACGCCCTGTATGGCGGTGCCTTGAACGACACCCTGGCCGGTGGCGCCGGGGCGGATACGATGGACGGCGGCTCCGGCACCGACACGGTGGATTACTCGGCCTCCGGCGCCGCGGTCAACCTCACCATTGGCGGCGCTGCGGGCATCGGCGGCGATGCGGCGGGCGATGTGCTGACGACCGTGGAAAACCTGACCGGCTCGGCCTTCAACGACACGCTGGGCGGCGACGGCGCGGCCAACGTGCTGACCGGTGCGGCGGGCAATGACAGCCTGTCGGGTGCTGCAAGCAACGACACGCTGACCGGCGGCGTCGGCGCTGACAATCTGGATGGCGGCACCGGGACCGACACGGCGGATTATTCCGCCTCGGCGGCTGCGGTCACGGTCAACCTGCTGGCCGGCACCGGCACCGGCGGCGATGCCCAGGGCGACGTGCTGACCGCGATCGAGAATGTCATCGGCTCGGGCCAGGACGACATTCTCACGGGCGATACCAATGCCAACGCTCTGACCGGCGCTGCGGGTGCGGATTCGCTGTCGGGCGGCGACGGCAATGACACGCTGTTCGGTGGCGCGGGAGCCGACAATCTGGATGGTGGTGCCGGCACCAACATGGCGGACTATTCGACCTCGACCGCGGGCATCACGGTCAGCCTGGCCACGGGTCTGGGTTCGGGCGGCGATGCGCAGGGCGATGTTCTGACCGGGATCGAGAACCTGATCGGCTCTGGCTTTGCCGACGTTCTGGCGGGCGACACCAGTGCCAACCAGCTTACAGGTGCGGCGGGGGCCGACCTTTTGACCGGCAATGACGGCAATGACACGCTGTATGGCGGTGCCGACAACGACACGCTGGCGGGCGGTGTCGGCGCGGATAGCCTGGACGGTTCCACCGGAATCGACACCGCAGATTACAGCGGCTCCACCCTGGGGGTGACGGTCAACCTGACAACCGGTGTCAACTCTGGCGGCGATGCCGCTGGCGATACGCTGACCGGGATCGAATATCTGATCGGTTCGGCTGCGGATGACAGCCTGACGGGCGACACCAATGCC
>JAYUGA010000113.1:0-15399 GCA_043738565.1 Rhodobacterales bacterium | reverse complement strand
CGATGTCCCAGGGCTCGGCAATCAGCTTGACCCGGCTCAACACCGGGTCCTGCCGCAGCGCATCAAAGAACCCCGCCCCCGGGTCAAAGCCATAAGCTTCGCGCCCCAGCGAGGTGGCCAGATCAAAGCGGAAGCCGTCAACATGGCAGTTTTCCACCCAGTAGCGCAGTGAATCCGTCACCAGCCGCAACACCATCGGATGGGTCAGGTTCAGCGAATTGCCAGTGCCAGAATCATTGGCATAATGCTGCCCGCCGCCCTCCAGCCGGTAGTAACTGCGGTTGTCCAGGCCACGGAAACTCAGCGTCGGGCCAAACTCGTCACCCTCGCCGGTGTGGTTATAGACCACGTCAAGCAGCACTTCGATCCCGGCATCATGCAATTTCCGCACCATCTCGCGGAACTCGGCCAGCGCATTGCGCCCGCCATAGCGCGGCTCGGGCGCGAAAAAGCCAATCGTGTTGTAGCCCCAGTAATTCTTCAGCCCCCGCGCCACCAGAAAGCGGTCGTCAAAGAACGCCTGCACCGGCAGCAGCTCCACTGCGGTGATCCCCAGCTTCTGATAATGCTCGATCATCGCGGGCGCTGCCACCCCGGCGTAATAGCCCCGCATCGCCGTCGGCACCCGTGGGTGCCGCGCCGTCAGGCCCTTGACATGCGCTTCGTAGATCAGCGTCGAAGACCAGCCATGCCCCGGCGGCACATCCCCGCCCCAATAGGTCCGATCCTCAACCACGACCGATTTCGGCACCGCAAAAGCTGAATCCCGCGTGTCGTAGCTCAAATCCCCCCGGGCCGAGCCGATCCGGTAGCCCATCAGCGCATCCGACCACCTGAGCCGCCCGTCATAGGCTCGCGCATAGGGGTCCATCAGCAGCTTGTGCGGGTTGAACCGATGGCCCTCCTCCGGCGCATGCGGGCCGTGGGCGCGAAAGCCGTAACGCTGCCCCGGTGCCATCCCGTCAACCCGCATGTGCCAGACATCGCCATCGCGGTCGGCAAACAGCATCCGTGCCACTTCCTTGCGGCCATCCTCGGAAAACAGGCACAGCTCGATCAGATGGGCATGCGCCGAAAACACCGCGAAATTGACACCCCCGGCATCGACCGTCGCCCCCATCGGCCAGGCTTTGCCCGCGCCATGGCTCATCCCCGGCGGACAGCCCGGCAGATTGGACCGGATCGGTGTCACCCTTTCAGCTCCGCATACAGCCCGGCATAGGCGGCGGCAGAGGCCTCCCAGCCAACATCCTGCTTCATCGCGTTTTTCTGCACGCGGGCCCAGATCGTCTTGTTGCCGTACAGCGCCACCAACTGCCGCAACGCGGTGCCAAACGCCACCGCATCGGTCGGATGAAAGGTGATCCCGGTTGCCACCCCGGCAGAGATTGCCGCCGGGTTGGCATGGATCACCGTATCGGCCAGCCCACCGACCGCCGCCACCACCGGCAGCGTGCCATAGCGCAGCCCGTACATCTGGGTGAGGCCACAAGGCTCGAACCGCGACGGCACCAGCACCGCGTCGCCGCCCGCAAACAGCCGGTGGCTCATCGCCTCGTCATAACCGATCCGCAGGCCAACCCGGCCCGGAAATCGCGCCGCCAGGCCGCGCATCGCCGCCTCCAGCGCCGGATCGCCCGACCCCAGCAACACCAGCCCGCCGCCGGCATCAATGAAATCCGGGATCACCCCCGACATCAGGTCGATGCCCTTCTGATCGGTCAACCGGCTGACCACGATGGCCAGCGGCCCCGGCACCTGCAAACCGAACTCGTCGCACAAGGCCGCGCGATTGACCGCCTTGCCCTTCATCGCCACCGCAGAATAGGGCACAGGCTCGGCATCCGGCGCCCAGACCGCCGTATCCACCCCGTTCAGAATGCCCGACACCACTGCCGCCCGCTCCGCGATCACCCCCTGCATCCCCATGCCATAATCGGGCCGCATCAGTTCCGCCGCATAGGTCGGCGACACTGTCGTGACCCGGTCCGCCGTCACCAGCCCGGCCTTCAGGCTCGACAACCCGCCATAATATTCCAGCGCCGCCGGATGAAACTCGTCCCCCGGCAACCGCAACTCGCCCAGCATCGAGGCTGGCGCCCAGCCCTGAAACGCAATGTTGTGGATGGTCAGCACCGACCCGACACCGCCCGAGCCGCCAAAGGCAAGGTAAGCTGGCGCAAACCCGGCCTGCCAGTCATGGACATGCAGAATGTCCGGCACCCAGCCATCGCTAAGACCTTCCCGCGCGATCCGCGCCGCCACCCAGGACAGCGCCGCAAAGCGCTGCGCATTGTCGCTCCAATCGCCCGATACGCCGCCATAAGGCCCGCCATCGCGATCATACAGATGTGGCGCATCCAACAGCAGCATCTGAATGCCCGCCACTTCGCCCGCGTAAACGACCCCTTCGCCGCCCCACAGACCTTCCTCGCGCCAAACCTCTTGCCAATCCGCCAGCCGGGGTCGCAGGGCACGATAGGCGGGCATCAGCACCCGCATCTCCCAGCCCTGCAAGGCCAGCGCCGCCGGCAAAGCCCCCACCACATCGGCCAAGCCGCCGGTTTTCACCAGCGGCACACATTCCGACGCCACCGAAAGCACCCGACCCAGCAGCCTCATAGCTTGCCCCATTCATTTGCTCATAAATATCCTACGGGGGTCCGGGGGTGTGAAACCCCCGGCTCTCTCAACGAGTGCCTCAGCTCAGCGCCTTGGCCCGCACATCCAGCATGTTCTGGGTGACCAGCACGATGCCGCTATCGGTCCGGCGGAACCACTTCTCATCCGCCTCGGGGTCCTGCCCGACCACCAGCCCCTCGGGAATGACCACCCCGCGGTCGATGACGCAGTTCCTCAACTCCGCCTTGCGGTTCACGATCACCTGCGGCAATGCCACGACATATTCCAGTGTCGAAAACGAATGCGTCCGGCACCCGGTGAACAGCAGGCTGTTACGCACCTCCGACCCCGACACGATGCAATCGCCCGACACCAGCGAGGAGATCGCCATGCCGCGCCGCCCATCGGTATCATGGATGAACTTGGCCGGCGGCACGATCTCGGAATAGGTCCAGATCGGCCAGCTTTGGTCATAAATGTCCAGCTTCGGCACGAAATCGGTCAGGTCGATATTGGCCTGCCAGAACGCATCCACTGTCCCGACATCGCGCCAATAGGGCTCCGTCTCCAACCCGGATTTGACGCAGCTATCCGCGAACCGATGGGCGACCGCCTTGCCGCCCTTTACAATCTGCGGGATGATGTCATTGCCGAAATCATGGCTGGAATTGGGATCCTCGGCATCCTTGATCAGCAAATCGCGCAGGAAAGCCCAGTCGAATACATAAATCCCCATCGAGGCCAGCGCATTGGCCGGATCACCGGGAATGGCCGGCGGGTCTTTCGGCTTTTCCAGAAAGTCAGTGATCCGCATATTCTTGTCGACATGCATCACGCCAAAGGCCACCGCCTCTATCCGCGGCACGGTCAGACAGCCGACGGTCACATCGGCTTTGCTGTCCACATGTTGTTGCAGCATGATCTCGTAATCCATCTTGTAGATGTGATCACCGGCCAGAATGACGACATATTTGATCCCGTAAGAATCAACGATATCAATGTTCTGCGTCACCGCATCCGCCGTTCCCAGATACCATTTGCTTTCCGACACCCGCTGCGAGGCCGGCAGAATGTCCAGATATTCATTGCGTTCCGCCCGAAAGAACCCCCAGCCGCGCTGCATGTGGCGGATCAGCGAATGCGCCTTGTATTGCGTTGCAATCGCCATCTTGCGGATGCCGGAATTCAGCGCATTCGACAAGGCAAAGTCGATGATCCGGGTTTTTCCGCCAAAATACACCGCCGGTTTCGCGCGCAGATCAGTCAATTCCTTCAGACGCGAACCGCGCCCTCCGGCCAGAACGAAAGCCATGGCATGCGAAGAAAGTCGGGCGTTGGGTTTTGGCTGCATATCATCCTCCCGAGATGCGGCGTTACCGCCGATTGTTTTACCTTGGTTAAGCCTGACGAAAATAAACTGCCGACAACGGCGGCAAGGTGACCAGCGCCGATTGTGTCTGACCATGCCACGGCACAGGTTCGGCATCCACCCCGCCAGCGTTGCCGCGATTCCCGCCGCCGTAAACCGCGCTGTCGCTGTTCAGCACCTCATCCCAATGCCCCACAGCCGGCAGGCCGATCCGCATCTGGCGCTCCACCGGCGTCATGTTGATCGCAACCACCACGATCGGATCGCCCTTGCGCCCCTTGCGAGCCCAGATGTAGGTCGATCCTTCGGCGTCATTGCCTTCCAGCCACTCGAACCCCTCGGGCCGCGTGTCATTGACGTAAAGCGCGGGCGTCGCGCAATACAGATGGTTCAGATCGCGCACCAGCGATTGCACCCCCTTGTGTTCGGCGATGCCCAACTGGTGCCAGTCAAGGCTCTGCTTGTGGTTCCATTCCGCGCCTTGGGCAAATTCGCAGCCCATGAACAGCAACTTCTTGCCGGGATGGCCCCACATGAAACCGTAATAGGCCCGCAGATTGGCGAACTTCTCCCAGCCATTGCCCGGCATCTTGGCGACCATACTGCCTTTGCCATGCACCACTTCGTCATGACTGATCGGCAGGATGTAGTTTTCGCTCCACGCGTAAACCAGACCAAAGGTCATCTGGTGATGGTGGTATTTGCGGAACAGCGGGTCTTTCTGCATGTAGGACAAAGTGTCATTCATCCAGCCCATGTTCCATTTGAAACCAAATCCCAGCCCGCCATGGTTGACCGGTCGCGACACGCCGGGAAATGCCGTGCTTTCCTCGGCCGCCGTCATGACACCCGGCACTTCGCCGTAAGCCGTGATATTGGTGCGCTGCAACACCGCAATCGCCTCGTAATTCTCGCGCCCTCCATCCTTGTTCGGAATCCACTGCCCCGCCGTCCGGCTGTAATCGCGGTACAGCATCGAGGCGACGGCATCGACGCGCAGCCCGTCCAGATGATACTCCTCCAGCCAATACAGCGCGTTGGACACCAGATAGTTCGAAACCTCGGTCCGCCCGTAATTGTAGATCAGGGTGTTCCAGTCCTGATGGAACCCCTCGCGCGGGTCAGCATGTTCATAGAGCGCGGTGCCATCAAACCGCCCCAACCCATGCGTGTCGGTCGGAAAATGCCCCGGGACCCAGTCGAGCAAGATGCCAATGCCCTTGTTATGCGCCGCCTCGACAAAGCCGCGAAACTCGTTCGGCGTGCCATGCCGGATGGTCGGCGCGAACATGCCGACCGGCTGATAGCCCCACGACCCGTCAAACGGATATTCCGACACCGGCATCAGCTCGATATGGGTGAAGCCCATCTCGGCCACGTAATCCACCAGTTGCTCCGCCAGTTCCAGATAGGACAGCATCCGGTTGCCCGGTGCCCGCTTCCACGAGCCCAGATGCACCTCGTAGACCGAAATCGGCGCTTCGATGTTCTGCGCCGCAGCCCGCGTCATCATCCAGCCCGCATCGCTCCAGACCCGCGGCCGGATGTCCCGCACCACCGACGCATTCGCCGGCGGATGTTCCGACCCAAAGCCAACCGGATCGGCCTTCAGCGGCATCACCGAGCCATCGGCAGACCGGATTTCGTATTTGTAGCTGGACCCGTCCCTCAGCCCCGGAATGAACGCCTCCCACACCCCAGTCGCCCCGCGCCGCCGCATCGGATGGCGCCGTCCGTCCCAGATGTTGAAATCGCCGACCACCGACACCCGCTGGGCATTCGGGGCCCAGACCGCGAAATGCACGCCGGCCGCGCCCTCATGGCTGATCAGATGCGCCCCCAGCACCTGCCAGATCCGCTTGTGGGTGCCCTCGCCCAGCAGGTATTCGTCCATCTCGCCCAGCACCGGGCCAAACCGGAACGGGTCGTCAAACTCCCATTCCGTGTCATGCCCCCGCGCCCGCAGCCGGTAGTCGGTCTTCTTGCTCAACCAGGCCTGAAACAATCCGTCAAAGCCATGCACCGGCACCGCCTCTATGGCTTTTGACCCCTTGCCCCCCACCACCCACAGCTTTTCCGCCCCCGGCACGAATGCCGTCACCACCCAGTCCTTGCCGCGCAGATGTTGCCCCAGCACCGAAAACGGGTCGCCGTGACGCCCCTCGACAATCGCCCAAGCGGTGTCCGTGTCGAGGGAATATTGCGTCATGTTGTCCTCACAGGGCTGACGGGATGGACCAGATGTCCTGCATATAGCTGCGGATGGTGCGATCAGACGAGAAATAGCCAGACCGCGCCGTGTTCATCGCCGCCATCCTGACCCAGCGTTCGCGGTCGGCAAAGGCGCGATCCACCTCGCCCTGAGCGACATCGTAAGCATCAAAATCCGAGGCGACGAGGAAATAATCATGGTGCCAGACCCGGGTGACCAGATCATGGTAGCGGTCCGGCTGGCTCGTCGAAAACCGCCCTTCGCCGATCTGCTGCAACACCACCTGCAAGGCCGGGCTGGCCGCGATGGCTTTGCGCGAATGGTCGGGGTCGTCGCGGCGGTTCTGCGCCTGTTCGGCGGTCATGCCGAACAGGAAGAAATTGTCGGCCCCCACTTCTTGCAAGATCTCCACATTGGCACCGTCCAGCGTGCCAATCGTCGGCGCACCGTTCATCATGAATTTCATGTTGCCGGTGCCCGAGGCCTCCTTGCCCGCCGTCGAAATCTGCTCAGACAGATCCGCGCCCGGCACCAGATGTTCGGCCATCGAGACGTTGTAGTTGGCCGGATAGATGATCTTCAGCAAATCCCCGGTCTTGGGGTCATTGTTGATCACCGCCGCCACGTCATTGATCAGATGGATGATTTCCTTGGCCACCGCATAACCCGGTGCCGACTTGCCGCCGAAAATCTTGACCCTCGGCACCCAGTTGGCCGTCGGGTTTTCCCGAACCCGGTTCCAATGCGCCACGGTCTGCAACACGTTCAGCAACTGCCGCTTGTATTCATGGATGCGCTTGATCTGCACGTCAAACAGCGCAGCCGGGCTGACCGTCACTCCCGACTGCGCCTTGATCCAGCCCGCCAGCGCCACCTTGTTCACCCGCTTGGCCGCATCAAATTCGGCTCGGAACGCCTTGTTCTCGATATGCGGCTCCAACTCGCGTAGCCGGTCCAGATCGTCTTCCCAGCCCGCGCCAATCCGGTCGGTGATCAGGTTCGACAAGGGCCGGTTCGACATTTTCAACCAGCGCCGCGGCGTCACGCCGTTGGTCTGGTTGATCACCCGCCCCGGATGCAGCTTGTCCAGCTCCGGGAACAACGACGACTTGACCAGGTCCGAATGCAGCGCCGACACGCCGTTGACCTTGTGCGCCATCACGAACGCCAACTCGCCCATCCGCACCTCATGGTGCTTGACGATGCCCACGTAATGCGGCCGCGCCGGATAGGTCGCCTTGTGCCAGGCATCAATCCGCTCGACGATCTGCATGTGCCGCGGCAGCACGTTGCCAAAGGTAAAGGTCGACCACCGCTCCAGCGCCTCGGGCAGCAAAGTGTGGTTGGTATAGCCCAGACAGGCCCGCGCGGTTTCAATCGCCGCATCAAACTCCATGCCATGCTCGTCCGCCAGCAGGCGCACCAGTTCCGGCCCGGCAATCGCCGGATGGGTGTCATTCATCTGGATCGCCACATATTTCGACAGCGCCTGCAAATCGGTATGCGAGGTCAGATAGCGCCGCAGAATGTCCTGCAACGCCGACGAGGTCAGGAAGAACTCCTGCTTCAACCGCAATTCCTTGCCGGCATAGGTGGTGTCATCCGGGTACAGCACCCGGCTCAACGTCCGCGCCAGCGCCTCCGGCTCCGCGGCGGCGGCAAAATCGCCCCGGTTGAAGCGGTCGAGGTTGAACATCGTCGTCGGTTTCGCCCCCCACAACCGCAAGGTATTCGCCCATTTGCCCTGCCAGCCAATCACCGGCGTGTCATAGGCAGAGGCGAACACCGTCTCGCCCGGTGCCCAACGTTCGCGGCCATCCTTGACGACGACCTCGCCCTTGAACCCGATGGTGTAATTGCTCTCGGGCCGCTCGAATTCCCACGGGTTGCGGTGCATCAGCCAGTCTTCCGGCGTCTCGGCCTGCTGACCGCCGCTGAAATGCTGGCGGAACAGCCCATGCTCATAGCGAATGCCATAGCCGTAAGCCGGGCAGCCCACCGTCGCCATCGACTCGATGAAACAGGCCGCCAACCGCCCCAATCCACCATTGCCCAACGCCGCGTCAGGCTCGTCTTCCACCACCGCACGGAAATCCTGGCCAAACCCGGCCATCACCTCGACCGCCACGTCGCGCAGGCCCAGATTGACCGTGGCATCTTCCAACAGCCGCCCGATCAGGAATTCCATCGACAGATAGTAAACCCGCTTGCGATCCTCCGCCCAGGTCCGCCGGGTCGAGGTGAACCACGGATCGACAATCCGGTCGCGGATCGCGAAACTCAGCGCCATGCGCCAGTCATAGGTGCTGGCGTTCGGCGCGTCCTTGCCCAGGGTCGAGGTCAGATGGCGCAGCACATCGTTTTGCAAGAGGTTCGGTGTCAGGCTCGGATCGTTCATGGTCATCTTTTCTCGCGTGATGGGGTTGCCCCCAGCCTATATCCCCAAGCAGCCTCGTCAAGCAGCGTCACCGCCTTGCGACGGAATCGCCCGTGACCTCCAAACCGCTTTCCTGTTACCGCAAACAGTACAAAAAATCTTCCCTCTTTGCACAAAAGATAATCACTGTGACAAACTCAAAGCGCTTTGAAGAGCGATGTCAAGATCGCCTGGGACCGCAAGCTGCCGAAGCTCGGAGCACGGGTTTTCCAAACCAACCGCAGGCCCGACCTGTCGCATCTTTGCCGCCATCGCGGCGATTTGAAGGCGTCTCGCCACGTAACCCCTTGTTCCGGCGTTGCATTGTCTGTCAAGCTGGCCTAAATGACCGCAATCCTTCCTTGGTTCCGTCTTTTTGGTGCCCAATGACCGGAGGATGTTGGGAAACCGGCAGAACGCCGAAAACCGGACGACGGAGCAGTAGAATGCCAGCGAAACCGCCCGCCCAGCAGGGCAGCAGCCAACCCGCCCCGCAGCAGCAGCAGGGTCAATCCGCCCCCGCACCGCAGCAATCGGGTGCCGACACCGTGCAAAAACCGCAGATTCGCGATTGGGCGTCGATCTGACCAGGACTGCCCTTTGCATTTCACCGGACCGCAGCTAGGCTGATCTGCCGCTCCGTCCGGTGACCTGATGCCCAAACCGATCTCCTCCATCCGCAATCTCGGACCGGCAACCGAAGCCGCCTTCCTGAAGGCCGGCATCACCACCGCCGAGGAACTCTATGCGATGGGCGCCGACACCGCCTATCGCCGCTGGCTCGACGCCGGCTTGCCACCGCATTTCATCGGCTATTACGTCCTCGTCATGGCCCTGCAAGGCCGCCCGTGGAACGACTGCAAGGGCGAAGAGAAGACGGCGCTGCGCGTCAAGTTCGACACGTTGGTGGCCGAGACCCACGCAAAAGGCCGGTCGGAATTCGAAGCGGCCCTGAACCTGCTCGGGGTGATCGAACGGCGTTGATCGGGGTGTTGACTTGGAAAGCCTCACCCGCGCCAAATCCCGCCAATTTGCCTGACATTTCGCCTGCCCTTTGGGAAATACGCCACGGCGGCGCGGGGCTGTGCCCCCCGCGCGCCCCAATGCCACAGACCGACCGTTCCACATAGCCGCCGCCGCCGGAAAGACCAGCCCCCTTCGTCTTTCGCAGATCACCGCCCTCACCAACCCGGTATCGTGCAGTGAGACGGACTGGATGCAAAAAATCCGTTTTCCCGCTGATTCAACCCCTTACCCAAGCGTCCAGTTCTGGACGCTCATTTGCCCTGTGGCACCCCCGGCAAGACGCACAGCATTTCGTACAGCAGATTGGCCCCGATCAGCGCGGTGTTTCCCGACGGATCATAGGGCGGCGAAACCTCGACCAGATCGCCGCCCACCAGATTCAACCCCGCACAGCCCCGCACAATCTCCAACCCCTGCCAGATCGTCAGCCCCCCCGGCTCCACCGTGCCAGTCCCCGGCGCGAACGCCGGGTCCAGGCTGTCGATATCATAGCTCAGATACACCGGAGCATCGCCAATCTTCGCCCGGATCTCCGCCATCAACGGCTTCAGACTGCGGTGCCAGCATTGCTCCGCCTGCACCACCGTCCAGCCCTTGCCGCGCCCCCAGTCGAAATCATCCGGCCCATACCCCGTCCCCCGCAGCCCGATCTGAAACACCTTCTCGCCCACCAGACAGCCATCCTCCCAGGCCCGCCGGAACGGACAGCCATGCGCCACCTTCTCGCCGAACATCGTGTCGTTGATATCGGCATGGGCATCGACATGGATCAGCGCCACCGGCCCGTGCTTCTTCTTCATCGCCCGCAGGATCGGCCAGGTCAGCGTATGATCGCCGCCCAAAGTCAGCGGCAGCGCCCCGTCGGCCAGCACGCCATCATAAAACGCCTCGATGATTCCGACCGACTTTTTCAGATCAAACGTGTTGATCGGCACATCGCCAATATCGGCGACCTGCAAATGCTCGAACGGTGCCGCCCCGGTCGCCATGTTGAAGGGCCGCAGCATCCGGCTCTCGTCCCGGATCTGCCGTGGCCCGAGCCTTGTCCCCGGCCGGTTCGAGGTGCCAATGTCCAGCGGTATCCCGACGAACGCCACATCCAGCCCCTTGGCACCAACTTGCGTCGGCAACCGCATCATCGTCGCCGGCCCGCCAAAGCGCGGCATCTCGTTGCCGCCCAACGGCTGATTGAACCTGCTCATTCCGTCACCCTCTGCCTTGCGATCACGCCCACCACCGCGGCCAGAACCTGCGCTGCCAGCAGCGCGCCCTGCCCGTCTATATCCCGCGCCGGCATCAGCTCCACCATATCAAACCCGGCAATCCGCGCCTTTTCCGCCACCGCCCCGATCAGCTCCAGCACCTGCCAATAGCCCAGTCCCCCCGCCGTCCGCCCGATCACCGCCGGCATGATCGCCGGATCAAAGGCATCGACATCGAGACAGATGATCACCGCCGCCCCCTCCGGGATCAGATCGACCGCCCGCCACACTCCCGCACGGGCCACCTCGCCCGCCGCCACAAACTCCACCCCCCATTTAAGCGCATCCGCCACGTCCGCCGCCCGCGCCGATCCAATCCCGCGCTGCCCAACCTGAATGATCTGCACCACATGGGCCATCTCCGAAGCCCGCCGCATGGTCGAGGACAGGCCCAGCCGCTCGCCGCCCACCGCATCGCGCCAGTCAATATGCGCATCAATCTGCAATACCACAAACCGGCCCCGCGCCCCGAATGCCTCCAGCATCGGGATCGGCACGGAATCGTCGCCGCCAATCAGCACCGGCACCGCGCCCCGGTCCAGCACCTGACTGACCGCGCCAAAAATCCGCGCCCGATTGCCCGCCGCATCGTCAGGGTCTTGCGGCAAATCCCCCGCATCCACCGCCGTGACACCCTCCGGCAACACCGGCCCGCCGAGGTCAAAGTTCATATGGTCCAGCGCCGCCCCATAAGCCGCCCCGGCCTCCCGCACCGCCGCAGGCCCGCCCGCACCATAGAACCCGACCGTTGCATAGGGCGTGCAGCCCGCCGCCCCGATCAGCACAATATCCGCCTCGAGCCGCCCCAGATCACGGCACAGCGGCAGCCCCAGAAAACTCTGCGCACCACCAGCAGCCCCGAACATCGCCCCCAATGTCGCCACAACCACCCCCTGCACCATCCCGGCACAGCTTGACCCGAGACGGCACAGCACTCAAGTCAAAGCTGCAGCGCTTTCCCTTCACTACCATTTACCCAAAATTTCGCGCCATTCATTTGCTCCCAAATATCCCACGGATCGAGCCAATGTTTCGCCATTGGTCCGAGAAACCATTGGCGAGGGTGGAGGGTGGGAAACCCTCCAGCGCCAGCCACACTCCCCACGCCAAACAAAAGGGCACCCCGAAGGATGCCCCTGTCCGACCAAAGGTCAGTAGACTCAGGACGCCGAAGTGATGAACTTCACCGCGTCGCCGAAGGTCTGGATCGTCTCGGCGGCGTCATCCGGAATCTCGATCCCGAATTCTTCCTCGAACGCCATGACCAGTTCGACGGTGTCAAGGCTGTCCGCCCCCAGATCGTCGATGAACGAGGCGTTCTCGGTCACTTTGTCACCTTCGACGCCCAGATGCTCGACGACAATCTTTTTCACACGATCAGCGATGTCGCTCATGTCACTTCCTCTATCGTAGCGGGATTGCCCCGCGGTTCGTTCCTGCCCCCTCGGGCGCTCGTCCCCAACAGGCGGGGCACCGGATCTGCAAGCTCCGGTGTAATCTGTGCGGGCCTATAGCAAGGGCGCGGTCACAAGGCAAACCCTTTCCCGAAGCAAAGCCGTGCCTCAGATCATCGCCATACCGCCATTGACATGCAAGGTCGCCCCGGTGACATAACCCGCTTCCGGCGACGAAAGATACAGCACCGCCGCCGCAATCTCGCCCGCCTCCCCCATCCGCCCGGCCGGCACCACGGTCAGGATCCGCGCCTTCTGCTCCTGGGACAATTTGTCGGTCATCGCGGTTGCGATAAAGCCCGGCGCCACACAGTTCACCGTGATATTGCGGCTCGCCACCTCTGCCGCCAGACTTTTCGACATCCCCACCATCCCGGCTTTCGAGGCGGCATAATTGCCCTGCCCCGGATTGCCGGTGGCACCCACAACGGAAGAGATATTGACGATCCGCCCCCACCGCGCCTTCATCATGCCGCGCAACACCCCCCGGCACAGCCGGAACGTCGAGGTCAGGTTCACCTCGATCACCGCCCCCCATTCCTCGTCGCTCATCCGCATGAACAGGTTGTCCCGGGTGATCCCGGCATTGTTGACCAGAATGTCCACCGCCCCCATCGCCGCGATCGCCGCCTTGGGCAGGGCTTCCACGGACGCGGCATCGCCCAGATTGCACGGCAGCACGAATGTCCGGCTGCCAAACTCCGCCGCCAGCGCCGCCAGCGGCTCCACCCGCGTCCCCGACAGCGCCACCGTGGCACCCGCCCCATGCAGCACCCGGGCAATCTCGCCGCCGATCCCGCCCGAAGCCCCCGTCACCAGCGCACTTTTCCCCGTCAGATCAAACATCCAACCCACCTTCTTCCTTTGTCTCTCACGCCACTTATGCCAAATCTCTCAGGTTTGCACAGTCGGCATCCTTTTCACTTTGGCCCAAATACTCTCGGGCGGTGCGGGGGGGGCAGACAGCCCCCCCCCGTCGCCGTCAGCCACCGGATGCAACACCTACCGCCCCTTCAATGCCATCCACGCCCCGCCCGCCGTCAGGAAACCGCCGCTGACGACCTCGATCACCCGAATGCGCGACCGCGACAACCAGCCACCGGCCCGCCCCGCAGCCAAAGCATCGCAAGTGTCGCTGGCGCAGGCGATCACCGCGAAGGTCACGCCCAGCAGCAAAGTCTCCCGCCCCGCATCGCCGCCCCGCGTCAGAAACGGCGGGATCAATGCCCCGAACAGCACCAGCATCTTGGGGTTCGACAGGATCACCACAAAGCCTTGCAGGAAAAACGACCCGCGCAGTCGCGCCCGGTCCACCGCCACCGCCAGATCGCCTTTCGAGCGCAACAGCCTGATCCCCAGCCAGATCAGATAGGCCGCGCCGACATAGCGCAACAGGTCAAACCACACGCCCATGACCCCGATCATCGCGTTCAGCCCCAACACCGCAATCGCCAGCCACAACACCACCCCGGCCTGCGTCCCCGCCACATTCATCACCCCCGGCCCGCGTGCCGTAGCGCAAGGCGTTGGCGATGATCACCGTCACCGTCGGCCCCGGCACCACCGCCAGCGCGACCGAGGCCGCACAAAACGCCAGATAGGCATCCACCGTCATGACATTCTCCCGATCCCAAATCTGAACATCCGGTTAACAGAATTTCGCAACTTATTGATATACCACAATAAACAAGAATGTCCACCTGCGGACGCCTCCCGTAAGGTGCGTCATATGACGCACCTTGCCTCACGCCTTTGCCGCCGCCACGTCCTCCGGCGTCCCCACCGCACGCGTCACCGCCTCGCGGGCTGTCCGCTTGATCATGCCCGACAAAGCCTTGCCCGCGCCAATCTCCCAGAACTCCGTGACCCCCGCGCCCTCCATCCACAGCACCGACTCGCGCCACCTTACCGACCCCGTGACCTGCGCCACCAGCAATGCCCTGATCCGGTCCGGCTCCGTCACCGCCTCGGCGCGCACGTTGACCACCACCGGCACCGACGGTGCCAGTATGTCCACCGCAGCCAGTGCCTCCGCCATCACCGCCGCCGCGGGCTGCATCAGCGCACAATGGAACGGCGCACTCACCGGCAGCAACAACGCCCGCTTGGCACCCTTCGCCTTGGCAATCTCCAGCGCCCGCTCCACCGCCCCGCGATGGCCCGAAACCACCACCTGCAACGGATCGTTGTCATTGGCCGCCTGACAGACCTCGCCCTGTGCCGCCTCGGCGGCCACCTCGGTCGCGGCGGCAAAGTCCAGCCCCAGCAGCGCCGCCATTGCCCCCACGCCGATCGGCACCGCCTCCTGCATCGCCTTGCCGCGAATCCGCAACAGCCGCGCCGTATCCGCCAGCCCCAGCGACCCCGCCGCACACAAAGCCGAATACTCACCCAGCGAATGCCCCGCCACAAACGCCACCTGCGACATCCCCAGCCCCTCCGCCTGCAAAGCCGCCAGCGCCGCCATCGAGGTCGCCATCAGCGCCGGCTGCGCGTTCTGCGTCAGGGTCAATTCCTCGATCGCCCCCTCCCAGATCAGCGCCGACAAGCTTTCGCCCAAGGCCTCATCCACCTCGTCAAACACCGCCCGCGCTGCAGGATAAGCCTCGGCCAGCGCCCGACCCATGCCGATCGTCTGCGCCCCTTGCCCCGGAAATACGAATGCGCGGCTCATCTGGTCCCCCTCACCGTTTCTACCGGCCACCCTGCCCCACCCATTCGCGCAACGCCAGCACCACCTCACCCTTGCATCCCGGCCCATTCCCGCTATAAGCCGCCCATCTTTCCGCAATCCCACGCATCGGCGCAGCCTCTCGTGGACGGGCCGCGGAAAGAATAGCCCGTCCTATGAAGTGCGCCTGAATAAGATCGGAGACCGCATGCCGCTTTACGAGCATGTTTTCATCGCGCGTCAGGATCTGTCCTCCGCGCAGGCCGAAGGCCTCATCGAACACTTCACGGCAGTCATCGCGGACAACGGCGGCAAGATCGTTGAACACGAATACTGGGGCGTCAAGACGATGGCCTACAAGATCAAC
>JAYUGA010000112.1:0-5915 GCA_043738565.1 Rhodobacterales bacterium | reverse complement strand
CAACCTCAAGAAGGCCTCGCGTCGCTGGCGCGAGGACAAGGACAAACACGCCTTTTCGCTGACCGCGACAACCGGCGCAGGCAAGACCGTGATGGCAGCGGCCGTGTTCGAGGCGCTGTTCCACGGCGATGACAACTACGATATCGAACCCGATCCCGGCGCGGTGGTAATCTGGTTCAGCGACGATCCCTCGTTGAACGAACAATCCCGGTTCCGCCTGCTGGAAGCGTCCGACCGCATCTCGATCTCCGACCTGGTCGTGGTTCAAAGCACCTTCCAGCGGGAAACGCTGGAAGCGGGGAAGATCTATTTCCTGAACACCCAGAAGCTGGGAAAATCGAGCCTGCTGGTCCGTGGCCACGATGCCGATGATGAAGGCATCGAGAAAGACGGCCAGATGCGGATCATGCCCGACATGCGGTCGTTCACGATCTGGGATACGATCCAGAACACGATCGATGACCCGGCTCTGACGCTATACCTAGTCTTGGACGAGGCGCATCGTGGGATGAAAGCGGCCACAGGCGCGGTTGAAAAAACCACCATCGTCAAGCGGCTGATCAACGGGACCGGCTCTGTCCCCGGCATACCGGTAGTCTTGGGTATCTCTGCGACAGTGGATCGCTTCAACGCCGCGATGACCGACATGCAGGGTCGCGCCACCCTGCCAAATGTGGTCGTGGATTCCGCCAAGGTGCAGGCCTCGGGCCTGTTGAAGGACACGATCATCCTCGATTTCGCGAAAGAATCGGGCCAGTTCGATACCGTGCTGGTCCGGCGTGGCACAGACAAGCTGAAGGATATCTCGGCCGCGTGGGCGGTCTATGCCCAGCAACAGGGTGACGCGGACACCGTCTTGCCGCTGATGGTGCTGCAGGTGCCGAATTCCCCTGACCCCGACGACATCGGCCGGGCGCTGGATACGATCTATGACCGCTGGCCAGACCTGCCAGACGACGCAGTGGCGCATGTGTTTGGCGAGCACACCGCACAGACCTTCGGTCGGCATACCGTTCCCTACATCTCGCCCGAGCGCGTGCAGGAATCGACTTGGGTGCGGGTGCTGATCGCCAAGGATGCCATCAGCACGGGCTGGGACTGTCCGAGGGCCGAAGTCATGGTCTCGTTCCGCCCTGCGAAGGACAAGACCCACATCACGCAGCTGCTTGGCCGGATGGTGCGAACACCGCTCGCGCGCCGGATTCCGGGCAACGACCGCCTGAACGCAGTGGACTGCCTTCTGCCGTTCTTTGATGAACAGTCGGTCAGCGAAGTGGCCAAGGCCTTGATGTCGGGTGGCGACGGAGGCGATGACCTTCCAGGCCGCCGCGTCCTGATCAATCCGGCCGTGATGAAACCCAATCCGGCCATCGCGGAAGCCGTGTGGGAAAGGCTGCTGTCGCTGCCGTCTCAGACGCTGCCAAAGCGTCAGGCCCGTCCGGTGAAGCGGTTGACATCGCTGGCGCATGAACTGGCGGCCGACGGGTTGCTCCCTGCGGCCGGGAAGCTCGCGCATGCCGAAATGCACAAGGTTTTGCAGGGTGCCAAAGCCCGCTACAAAGATGAGATTGCCGCCTCGCGAAAATCGGTGATGACGGTAGAGGGCAAAAGCCTGAAGACCGATATGAAGGCCGGGGAAATGACCTTCGATGACTTCCTCGAAGTTGCGGACTATGCGGTGATCGAAGATGCCTACCGCAGGGCCGGGCGCGCGATCAGCCCAGATTTGGCGACGACATACAGTGACTTCGTCGCAAGGTCGGAAGGCGATCCCGAGGATCTCGAAGGCGCACTGATCGAAGCTCACGTCACGATAGCGGCGTTTGGATTGGTTCCGCAGGTGAAGGAAACGCTTGAAGCCGAGGCCGAAAAGCTGGCCACGCAGTGGCTTTCCAAATACCGGGTCCAGATCAAGAGCCTGTCGGACGAGCGGCAAGATGTCTATCGGCAGATCCGCGAAATGAGCGCCAATCCTATGGATGTCGATCTCGCACGCCCGACATCGTGGATGCAACCAGCGATCATACGAGAAGCAAATGGAACCGAAACGCCACTGCCGCGCTTCGAGAAGCACCTGCTGTGCGGCGAGGATGGTCATTTCCCCGAGGACTTCAACACGTGGGAGGGCGAAGTCGTAAAGGCCGAACTGGCACGTGCGGGCACGGTTGGATGGTATCGCAATCCTTCGCGACCCAGCCAGGACTCGCTGGGCGTCGTCTACGAGGACGGGGATGAAGCAAAGATAGTCCGCCCAGATTTCGTGTTTTTCAGTCAGTTGCCGGATGGGTCAGTGGTCGCGGATATTGTTGACCCTCACGGCATCCAGTTTGGCGACGCGATTCCGAAGCTGAGAGGGTTGGCGCACTACGCCGAAAGCTTCGCTGGCCAATATCGCCGGATCGAAGCAGTTGCGAAGATCGGCGACAAATTCCGCGTCCTCGACTTGACGGAGCATAGCACCCGAGCCGCCGTCGCCGCGGCCACGACAATCAAGGCCTTGTACGAGAGCGACGCGGCTGCGGACTACTTAGCCTAAGTTGCGCTTTCTTCCGACGCCAGTCGCGCTTTCGATGGAGATGGCATAGCGAACCACATCATGGTGGGCGAAAAATATTTCGTTTGTTTTTCAGGATGTTGTAGCTCTGAACCGAAAGCGTTCCGGTTAACAGGTCGGGAGAATACGGCCACCGAGAGAACGCTCTTGGGCCGTCAGACGCGGATGCCGGTTAACAGCCCGTCCCGCATAACCCTCGAAAACAACGGGAAATTCCGCCGTCATGCAGGTCGGGAGAAACTTTCCTGTAGGATGGTTGGCGGAGGAGGTGGGATTTGAACCCACGGTAGGCTTTCACCTACGTCGGTTTTCAAGACCGGTGCGATAAACCACTCCGCCACTCCTCCGACGGCGGCGGCATAGCCTGCATCCCTTGATTCTGAAAGACTTGTGATCGGGTGATTTCCGCTGAACCCCGTGGCCACCCTTTCCAGCCAGCGACCAAGCCGCTATGATGCGCCGCGAACCGGTTGACTGGATGCGACGGCCAGACCGGGCAAGACATGATCCCCGGCTTCCGGGGCAATCAAGCGCGGCGACAGACCGCGTGGGGCATAGGGGCTGATGATGGCAGGCATGACATTGAAATCATTGATTATCGCGGGTCTTGCAAGCGGGCTGCTGACGGCTTGCATAGCGGGAACCGGCGGAAGCGACGGCGCCAGCGACCCTGCCGCCGATGCCGGCGTCGCCCCGGCCACCTCGGCCAAGCTGGTTGATCAGGATGTCGAGGCACCGAACGTGTTCCAGACCACCGACAAGGCTTTGTGGGATGGCCGCCCCTCGCTGGGCGGCGTCTGGGTGGCGACACCTGATGCCAAGGACCCCGAACGGGTGATCATCCGCAATCCGGGCAACGGCAAATTCGTCATCGGTGCCCTGTTCCGCCGCGAAGCCGACAATCCCGGCCCGAAACTGCAAATTTCGTCCGATACCGCCGATGCGCTTGGCATGCTGGCGGGGGAACCCGCCACGATCAACGTGACTGCACTGCGGCGTGAAGAAGCGCCGGTTGCGGTGCCCGATGCCACCCGACCGCTGCTCGATGCGGCCGAAAGCGTGCAGACCACGCCGATCGACACGGTAACCGCAACCGCCGCCGCCGCGATTGACAAGGCTGCGGGCAAAGCGGCTGCCGACCCCGCCATTCCGACCGCGCCATCTGCCCGACCCCCCGCCGCGCAAGCCGCGGCGAGCCCGGCCAAACCGGGTGCCAGACCCGCAGCAGCGCTCGCCGCACCTGCCGCACCCGCAGCCCCTGCCGGCGAGGGCTCGATCAAGATCGGCATCTTCTCGGTCGAAGACAACGCCAGCCGCGCGGTCAAGACCCTGGCCAAGGCCGGGATCACCGCCACGGTGCGCCCCGAACAAAGCCAGGGCAAGCCCTTGTGGAGTGTCATCGCCAGCGGCAATGCCGCCACTTTGGTCAAGATCAAAGCTGCGGGTTTTGTCGACGCCTATATCCTGAAACGCTGACCGCGAGGGAACGCCGATGATCCGCCTTCTGCGCCTTGCAAGCCTGCTCGTCGTGGCCCTGACACTGGCCCTGACACTGGCCCTGCCCGCCCGCGCGTTTGAAACGGCGGCGACTTCGGCCTGGGTCTATGACATCACCACCAAGACCGTGCTCATGGACAAGAACGGCGACACCCCGGAACCGCCGGCCTCGATGTCAAAGCTGATGACCATCAACATGCTGTTCGAGGCGCTGAAGGATGGCCGGGTGACCAACGACACCACCTTTTCGGTCTCGCCGCTGGCGGTGTCGTTCACCGCTGCGGGCGGATCGACGATGTATTTGCAGGAAAGCGACCGCCCGACGGTGGCAGAGCTGATCCAGGGCATGGTTGTCAATTCCGGCAATGATGCCACGGTCGTTGTGGCCGAAGGGCTGGCGGGCTCCGAGGCGGCTTTTGCCACCCAGATGAACGAACGCGCCAAGGCGCTTGGCCTGCAACAGTCGAACTTTGTCAATGCCTCGGGCTGGCCCGACCCGGCCCAGCGCATGAGCATGCGCGATCTTGGCCTGCTCGGGGCGCATCTGATCGAGACTTTTCCCGACCTTTACCCGGTGTTTTCCCAGACCGAATACAACTACAAGAACCGCGCCCCCGCCAATGCCAACAACCGCAACCCGCTCTTGAAGCTGAACATCGGGGCGGACGGCCTGAAAACCGGGCATACCGACGAGGCGGGCTATGGCTTTACCGGATCGGCCGAGCAGAACGGGCGCCGCCTGATCGTGGTCATGGCGGGGATGACGAGCTTCAACCAGCGGATCGCAGAAGGCGTCCGGCTGATGAACTGGGGGTTTAACGCCTGGACGACCAAGCCGCTCTACGCGGCGGGGGCGAAGGTCGGCAGTGCCAAGGTGCAACTGGGCTCGGCGAGCGACGTCAGCCTGGTCGCGCCGGGGCCGATCGCGCTGACCCTGCCGGCCGGGCTGGGCAGCCAGATCAAGTCGACCCGCATCCGCTATAGCGGGCCGTTGAAGGCGCCGATCGCCAAGGGCGCACATGTCGCCGACCTGGTCGTCACGACCGACAATGGGCCGCAGGTGATGCCGCTGGTCGCCGGGGAAGCGGTGAGCGAGGCCGGATTTTTCGGGCGGGCGTGGATCGGGCTGAAGCAATTGCTCGGCATGGCTTGACCTTGGCGTGGGTAAGAATGGGATGAGCCGGGGGCGGTTTATCACGCTGGAGGGCGGCGAGGGGGTTGGCAAGTCGACCCAGTTGCGCGCGCTGGCGGACGCATTGCGGGCACGCGGGATCGACCTGGTGACGACGCGCGAGCCGGGTGGAAGTCCGGGGGCCGAGGCGATCCGGGGGCTGCTGCTGACCGGAGCGGAGGGCCGCTGGTCGCCGCGCGCCGAAGCGCTGCTGTTTGCCGCCGCCCGCGCCGACCATGTCGAACAGACGGTGCGCCCGGCGATCGCGGCGGGGCAGTGGGTGCTGTCCGACCGGTTTGTCGACAGTAGCATCGCCTATCAGGGCGGCGGGCTCGGGCTGGGGGCGGGTGCGGTCCGCGCGTTGCACCGCTTTGGTAGTGAGGATTTTCTGCCCGACCGGACGCTCGTGCTCACGCTGGGTGAGGCCGAGGGCCGGGGCCGTGCCGAAGCGCGCGACGGCGGCGCGTCGGATCGTATTGGTGGCCGGGATGCAGCGTTTCACCGCGCGGTCGACGCAGGCTTCCGACGACTGGCTGAGGAGGAGCCCGGTCGCGTGCGGCTGATCAATGCCAGCGGCAGCGCGGCGGAGGTGACGGCGCGCCTGCTCGCCGCGCTTGACGATTTGCCATGATCGCCGGACAGGACCGCGCCGTCGCCCAATTCACCGAGGCGGCCGCGTCGGGCAAGCTGCAC
>JAYUGA010000111.1:0-36858 GCA_043738565.1 Rhodobacterales bacterium | reverse complement strand
CATCCACGGCACCCAGGACACCCGCAAGATCGGGCGGCAATCGTCGAATGGCTGCATCGGGCTTTACAACGAGCAGATCGTCGAGTTGTTCGACATGGTGCAGGTCGGCACCCAGGTTCTGCTGATTTAGCGGTCGCGCCAGGCGGTCGCGGCACGGGCACCAAATCGATAAATGTGCGGCACCGGCAAACAAGGCATAGGGGTGTTGCCAATTTGACGACATCGTGATGACGCGCGGCGACGGCTGCGAGAGTCGGTTGCAATCGACGATTTGACCTGATTTTACGGCGCCACGAGGAACAGTCTTGGGCGCATCCTGCTGCCTCTGCGAAAATTTCGGCTGGATGCATTAACTGGAGGTTAATATGAAGAAACTTGCTCTCGCCGCCGCGCTGTCGCTGGCCGCTTCCACCGCGTTTGCCGGTGGCGTTGTTGAACCGGTCATGACTCCTGAAGTCGTCGTTGCCAAAACCTCGTCGTCCGCTGGCGGTCTGGTCGTTCCGTTGCTGCTGCTGCTGGTTCTGGCTGCCGCTGCCGCTGCGAACTGATTTCGGTTTTCGGGCCTATGGAAAAGACGGCGGGCAACTGCCGTCTTTTCTTTTGCGTCAATGGGTAAACGGGCAACAGTTGGGCTATCGCGGCTTCAACCGGTTGCAAACTCCGCGCCAAAATGCTTTTATCCGTACACGAGCAACAATCTTGTCGCGTCTGGTGTTGTGACGAATGTCCGGCCCGATGCAAAAACTGGAGACTGACATGAAGAAAATCGCCCTCGCCGCCGCTTTGTCGCTGGCCGCTTCGACCGCATTCGCTGGTGGCATGGCCACCCCGGTGATGGAGCCGGCTCCGGTCGTCGCCGAAGTCACCAAGACCTCGTCCTCCGCCGGTGGTCTGGTCGTTCCGCTGCTGCTGCTGCTGGTTATCGCCGCCGTCGCTGCAAGCAACTGATCCAGTTTCTCTGGTAACCGAATGGACGGTGGGGCAACCCGCCGTCTTTTTCGTTTCTGCGACCTGCCTAGCGCAGCCAGCCGCCCAGATTTTCCGCGATGATGGCCGTCAGCGCCGCGACATGGGCAGGCTGATCGTTCAAACAGGGGATATAGGTGAAGTTTTCGCCGCCCGCGTGCAGAAATGCCTCGCGAATCTCGCCGTCAACCTCTTCCAGCGTCTCGATGCAATCGGCGGAAAACGCCGGGGCCATCACCGCGATGCTTTTCTTGCCGGCTTTGGCCAGTTCGGCGACATGTTTCACCGTATAGGGCGTCAGCCATTCCTCGCGGCCAAAGACCGACTGAAAGCTGACATCGACCGCGCCGCGATCCCAGCCCAGCGTTTCGCGCAACAGCCGTGTGGTTTTCAGGCACTGGCAATGATAGGGATCGCCCTGCATCAGATAGCGCTTGGGCATGCCGTGATAGGACGTGACCAGCATATCGGGCCGGTGGTCCAGCTTGGCGTAGGCTTCGGTCACCGATCCGGCCAGTGCGTCGATATACAGCGGATGGTCAAAATATTCGGCCACCGTGCGGGCGGCGGGCTGGCGGCTTTCCTTGGCAAGTGCCGCAAAGAACGAATCATTGGCGGTGGCAGAGGTCGCCCCGGCGTACTGCGGATACAGCGGGAAAAACAAAATCTTCTCGCATCCCGCCTCGACCATCGCCCGCACTTTCGACCGGGTTGTCGGGTTGCCATAGCGCATGCAGAAATCGACCATGACCTGATCGCCGTAAAGGTCGCTGACGGATTTGCGGATGGCCGCCGTCTGGTCGCGGGTGATCGTCAGCAGCGGACTTTCTTCGCGGCTGCGGTTCCAGATCTTGGCATAGTTCGCGCCGGATTTCTGCGGCCGGAACGACAGGATGACCAATTGCAGGATCGGCTGCCATTTCCAGCCCGGCAGATCGACGACGCGCTTGTCGGACAGAAACTCGCTCAGATAGCGCCGCATCGACCAGTAATCGGTGGCGTCCGGCGTGCCCAGATTGGCCAGCAGCACGCCGATCTTGGCGGCTTTGACGGCGGGATGGGTGGCGGGAGCATGGGCCAGGCGGTTGCTGTCCGGTTTCGGTTCTGGCACGTCGTGGCTCCTTGCGTGGCTGCTTTCCAGATAGCGGCAATCCCGACGGGGTCAACGCTTTCCCGCACCCGGCAGCGTCGCTTCCGCGCTCTGCAAGGCTTGCGCCAGCCGGTTCACCGCCGATCCCGGACGCAGCGGCTTTTGCTGGCTGACATGCGGGGCCCAGCCGGTCAGCACCACAATCTCGAACGTCGCGGGAATCCGGCCATCCGGACCCTGCATCGCCTGATACAATTCCGCCGCCCGCGCAAATACCGCTGCCCGAGTCGGGTGGCGCAACCGGGCGGCCAGTGCATTGCCCTCGCCCATCGCCCGCAGGTCGCGCATCAGGTGATATGCGTCACCATAGCGCACGATCGTGGTAAAACTGTCCGCCACCGGCAGGCCAAACCCGGCGCGCTGCAACAGCCCGCCCAGGTCGCGAATCTCGCCCATCGGCAGAACGCGCGGCGACAGGCCGCCGGTCACCTCTGACTCCGCCTGAGCCAGACAGGCGCGGAGTTCGTGCAGCGTCTGGCCACCAAACAGCAGCGCCAGCATCCAGCCATCGGGTTGCAGGGCACGGCGGCATTGCACCAACTGGCCAACCGGGTCATTCGCCCAGTGCAGGCACAGCGCATGGACCGCCAGATCATGCGCGGCGGGCCGCAAATCCAGCACCTCATCATCCGCCACGCTGCGAAAATCGCGCCACAGTTGCGGAAAACCGGTCACGACCACGGGGGCTGTAAACGTTCTGTTAACCTCCCTGAGCCGATCCTGCACCTCGTCCCGCACCAGTTCCTGCAAGAACAGCGCCGTGGCGCGGGCGCGGTTGCGGGTCAGGGCGGTGCGGTCGGTCAAAGGCTGCATGGCGGCGGACCATAGGAGAGCGGGATGGGAATGCAAGCCTTGCTGCATCTGGTCTATCCGCCGCAATGTCTGTCCTGCGATGCCCGGGTGACGACCGATTTCGGCCTGTGCGGCACCTGCTGGCGCGACACGCCCTTCATCACCGGCCTCGTCTGCACCAAATGCGGCACACCGCTGCCCGGCGAGGATCGCGCGGTCGAGGTGTTGTGCGACGATTGCCTGCTGATCGCCCGCCCGTGGAGCAATGGCCGCGCCGCGCTTTTGTACAAGGACAACGCCCGCAAGCTGGTGCTGGCGCTGAAACACGGCGACCGGATCGACCTTGCCAGACCTGCCGCGCGGTGGCTGCTGCGGGCGGCCCAACCGATTCTGCTGCCCGAGATGCTGGTGGCGCCGGTGCCGCTGCACTGGCTGCGGCTAATCAGGCGGCGCTACAATCAGGCGGCTTTGCTGTCGGCGGGGGTGGCGAAGCTGGCGGGTTTGGCCCATTGCCCCGACCTGTTGCAACGCCGCCGCAACACCCACACCCAGGAGGGCCGCGACCGCGATGGCCGCTTCGCCAATATGTCCGACGCTTTGGCGGTCCACCCGCGCCGCGCCGCCCGGGTCGAGGGGCGGCACATTCTGCTGGTCGATGACGTGATGACCTCGGGTGCCACCCTCGCCGCTGCGGCAGAGACTTGCATTGCAGCCGGTGCAATCGGGGTTTCCGTTCTGGTCATGGCGCGCGTTGCGAAGGATAGCTAAATCGGTATAGTCCGACCCGACGATTAGGATCCGCCCGATGAAAACCGTTGAAATCTATACGACGCAAACCTGCCCCTATTGCATCGCCGCCAAGCAGCTTTTGCGCAAAAAAGGCGTGCATTACACCGAGATTGACGTGGGTCGCGACCCCAGCCTGCGCGCCGCCATGACCCGTCGGGCGCATGGTGGCCGCACCGTGCCGCAAATTTTCATCGACGGCAGCCATGTTGGCGGATGTGATGAACTGCATGCCCTGGATTATGCAGGCGGGCTTGATCCGCTGTTGGCGTGATGCGCGCGGCGCTTCTGCAACTGAACGTGACCGATGATCCGGCGGAAAACCTGCCCCGGACATTGGCGCTGGTCCGCGCGGCGGCGGTGGGGGGTGCGGGCTTCATCCTGACGCCGGAATGCAGCAACGGGCTGTCGTCGAACCGCGCCCATCAGCGTTCGGTGTTCCGGCTGGAAGAGGATGACCCGACCCTCGCCGCCCTGCGGGACGCGGCTGCGGCTCTGAAGGTCTGGCTGCTGGCAGGCTCCCTCGCCGTTCTGACCGAGGACGCGGATGGCCGCTTTGCCAACCGGTCTTTGCTGATCGGCCCGGATGGCGCGATTGTCGCCCGTTACGACAAGATCCACATGTTCGACGGGAATGTGTCCGAGACCGAAATCTACCGCGAATCAGCCGGCTATCGCCCCGGTTCGCAGGCGGTTCTGGCTGAAACACCCTTTGGCCGGATCGGCATGACCGTCTGCTACGACCTGCGCTTCCCCCAGCTTTACCGCAGCCTTGCGCAGGCCGGGGCTGACATCATCACGGTGCCCGCCGCCTTCAACCACATCACCGGGGCGGCGCATTGGGAAATCCTGCTGCGGGCCCGCGCCATCGAGACGGGGTGTTACATCCTTGCCCCCGCCCAGACCGGCTTTCACGCGGAAACCGCTGGCAAGGGCCGCCGCACCCACGGCCACAGCCTTGCCGTTGCCCCCTGGGGCGAGGTTCTGGTCGATGGCGGCGCCGACCCCGGCATTTCATATGTCGAACTGGACCTGACACAGGTGGCCGAGGCCCGCGCCCGCGTGCCCTCGCTGAGCCATGACCGGGCGTTTACCGGGCCATGAGCGAGCGCAACGAAGATATCGCGGTCACGCTGTTTGGCGAGTTGTTCATGGCCGACCAACTGGCGCGCAACCGGGTGTCCAAGGCGCTGCCGCGCGGGATGGAACTGTCGCATTTTACCGTGCTGAACCACCTCGCGCGGATTCAGGAAGAACGCACCCCGGCGCAACTGGCCCGCGCCTTTCACGTGACGCGCGGCGCGATGACCAACACGCTGGCAAAGCTGGAATGGGCCGGTCATGTCCATATCCGCCCCGATTGGGATGATGCCCGCCAGAAATTCGTGGCCATCAGCCCCTCCGGCCGCGCCGCCCGCGATGCCGCCGTGCAATCGGTGGCACCGCTGATCGCCGATGTCGTCACCGCCCTCGGTGCCGACCGCGTCCGCGCCGTCCTGCCGGTTCTGCGCGAATTGCGGATCCGGCTGGAGGCAGAGGACTAGCTGCTCATCCGGCTGGACAGGCTGTCGCCCGCCTCGATGCCTGCCCCGGGCTGTTTCAGGCTTTTCGCAGGAGTGAGCGCCTTCAACGTTGCCGTTTGAAAAACTGACTGGCTTAATGGCAAGCGGGCCGAGCAAGAATTCGGATGCACTTTGGTGCGCCCGTTGTGGTTTCTGAAGCAGGAGGATGTTTGACAGAAACACAATCTTGCATCAGCTTTTTGGTGGTCGCGTGATTGGCGGGGGAAACTGGATTCCCCTTTTCCTCATCACGCCCGAATGCGCAAGGTTGGAAAAGCCGATGAAACGTCTTCCGCTTAACCCGAACCTTGTTGCATCGGCGCTGCATCTTTACCGGCGCACCGAACAGGCAGAGCTGGGGTTGATCGCCGCCGGCGTCGCGTTCTTTGGCTTTCTGGCGATCTTTCCTGCCGTGGCCTCGATCATTGCGATCTGGGGCACCGCCTTTGACCCCACCGCCATCCGCACGCAGGTTGAATTGCTGAAAGGCTTTCTGCCACCCGATGCCTTTGGTCTGGTGATGTCCCAAGTCGAAGGGTTGCTGGCCGTGCGTGGGCCGCAACTGGGCTGGACCACGGCGCTGTCCACCTTGCTGGCGCTGTGGTCGGCCCGCGCCGGGGTGGCGGCGCTGATCCGCGGCCTGAACGCCATCTATCACTTGCCAAATCGGCCCGAGAGCCATCACCAGATCCGGGCGCTGTTGCTGACGCTGACCCTGCTCGGGATGGTGTTCGCCGCGATGGTTCTGGCCATCGTCGCGCCCTTGGTCATCGCGCTTCTGCCGATAGACCTTGATGATGCCATGCTGTTGCACCGCGCCAACCTGGCCCTCGGGCTGCTGATCATCGTCCTGGCCATCGGGCTTGCCTATCGCTACGGCCCCAACCACACCACGACCCGCCCGCCGTTTTTCAGTTGGGGCCTGCTGGTTGCCGTCGTGCTATGGGCTGGTGCCGCGCGCGGCTTCATGCTGTATCTGGCGCATTTCCCGTCCTACAACCAAGTCTATGGCTCGATCGGGGCCGTCGTGGTGCTGCTGATCTGGCTTTATGTCAGCGCCTATGCCGTGCTTTTGGGCGCAGCGGTCGATGCGGAACGTCCGCGCAGGCGTCAGTAATCCTTTTGCAGGTATATCCCCAACCCGGTCTGGCCAGCCGAATCGACCCGGCCCTTCAGCGTGACATCCGATGCCACGTCCAGGTTCAGCGAGATTGAACTGGTGCCAGCCTGATCCACCGTCACCTCGGTATAGATCTTTTCGGACAGATATTTGCCCGCCGTCAGTTCGGCATTGCCCGAAGCGTCGGTCCTGACATCCAGATTGTCCAACCCGAACCGGCTGCGCAGGTTGCCGATGACGCCCTCGCCACCGCGCCCGGCCAGCGTTGCCACCGCGCCCGCCAGTTGCAGGGCCTGAAACGCCGTCAGATTGTCCAGCCCGTGATCAAACAGCAATCGCGCCAGCACCTCCTCCTGCGGCAGTTCGGGCGAAGAGGTGAAGGTGACCTTCGGGTCATCCGCCAGGCCTTCGATCACCACCGCTGTGGTGATACCGTCGCTGGCAACCGAGGCCACCACCCGGATGAACGGCACCAGCGCCCCCTGCATCTGCAACATCGCCTCGGACAGAACCAGCCGCTTGCCCAGAATGTCCAGCCGCCCGCGGATCAGGTTGAACGACCCCGATGGCACAATCGCCTGCGTCGTGCCGCGCAGGATCAGGCTGCCACCCAGTTCGGCATCCAGCCCCCGCCCGCGGATAAACACCTGATTTGGCGCAGAAATCTTCAAGTCCAGCGCAAAGCCGCCCGCGCCGCTGGCCGCCGCCGAACCCGCCGTGTCCAGCAGCCCCGCCCGCAGCCGCGTGGTCCGGCTGGGCTCTGGCTCGTTGGCATGTTGCAGCCCCGGCAAACCACCATCCGCGCCAAACCCGCTTGCCGGAATCCGCAATTCGGTGCGGCCCAGACTGACCGCCCCCGCCACCAGCGCCCCGCCCCTCACCGGGCCTTGCAGCGTCACTCCGCCATTCACCACCGTCGAATAAAGCTGCGGGTCACGCAGCACGACATTGCGCAGTGTCAGGTTCAGATCGCCGGAATAGGGTGCCGCCAGCCCGACCGTGCCCGCCAGATCAACCTTGCCCCCCGTCGAAACCGCGGCCGTCGCCGTCACCTGTGCCCGTCCACCGCCCAGCACCGCCTGCCCGGAAATGCCCTGCAGCGAAAAGTTCTGATCCGGGTCCACCAGACTGCCGCCCGAAATGCTGACCGGTCCGCTCAGCGAGGCCAGCCGCAGCGGCCCGTTCAACCGCAGATCAAACCGCACCGGCCCGCTCAGACCGCGCGGTGCGGCCAGTGCGTTGACCAAAGCCGCCGTCGCTGTCCCCGCAATCGCCAGAGTGCCGCTGCCAAAATCATTGGTCACCGCGCCTTTGACTGTCGCGTCAATCTGCCCGGGCCCCTTGCCCGCAATGTCCAGCCGATAGCCCGCAGCGCTTTGCACCGCCGTGCCGCTGATCGTCACCGCACCCGGAAACTCCGGGTAAAGCAGCGCCAGATTGCCCAAGTTCGCCTTTAGCTCCAGCCGCCGTTCGGCGCCAGTCACGGTCCCGGTGGCAGAGGCTGTGACTTGCGGATTGGCAAATCTGGCCCGGTTGATCGCAATTCCGGCCGCCGTCAGCCCCAGATCCAGATCCAGACTGCTTTGCCCGCCCAGCAGCGCATCCGCCGCCACCTGGTTCATCGCCAGGTTGCTGGCCTTGGCGCTGATCACGACATGGCCATCGGCGGGCGTCCCGGTGAATTGCGCCTGGCCGTCCAGTGTCCCGCGATAGCCGCCGCCCAGCCCCGACAGATCGGTCGTCAGCTTCGCCGTGATGGCGCTGCCCGCCGCCGCAACCGTCCCGGTCGCGTCCAGTTCAAGCTGTGGATTGGCGACCACAGCCCGGTCTATCACCGCCACCCCAGCCGCGATCTTCATCGCCACCGAGACCTGACTGACCCCGCGCAGCAGCATATCGGCCTGCACCTGCCCGACGCGCAAATCCGTGCCGGTCAGGTCCAGATTCACCACGCCAGCCGCCAAACTCCCCGTCAATTTCGCCGTGCCCGCCACCGAGCCGCCAAAGCCGCTGCCCAGAATCGCCAGGTCCGGCAGCGCCAGCTTGGCCGTCACATCGGCACCCGCCGTCGTCAGCTTGCCCGCCGCATCCAGCCGCAGTTGCGGGTTGCTGATCGTCACATGGTCAATCACTGCCGCGCCCTGATCCAGCGTCACCGCCACTGACAGCTTGCTCTGCCCCGCCAGCAGCCGGTCCGCCTGATCCTGGCCAATGCCCAGATCGGTCCCTGTCGCCTCCAACCCGAACCTCCCGGCTGCCAGACTGCCGACCAGCGTCGCCCTGCCCGCCACCGCGCCGCGATAGCCCGCCCCCAGCACCGAAATGTCGCGGAAATTCACGTCTCCCGTCAGGTTTGCCCCGCCAGAGGTCAGCCGCCCCTGCGCCGAAACCTCCAGCGTCGCCGCCGTCAGGTTCAGTGCGCGCAAGGTTGTCCCGGTTTCGCCCCGCACCAGCGAGAGCGCAATCTTGCTGTCGCCGCGCAGCAGCCCGTCCAGTTGTGACACCCCGGTGCCCAGATTTTGCGCGATCACCGTGCCGGACAGATCCAGCGTGCCGCCCAGTAGACTGCCCTCGCCGGTCAATTGGAACCGCGCCTTGCCCGATAACGGCTGCCCCGCCAGCAAAGCCAGCCGCGACAGGTCGTCATATGACCCCTGCACGCCGCCCTTCAGCGTAAAGCCTTCCGCCAGCCCGCCAATCGCCCCGGTAGTGACAATCTGATACCCGGCCCCGGTGACAGACAGGTTCTGCACCTGCAACCCGGTGCTGCCCGCCTGCCATTGCAGATCGGTCTGGCCCTGAACCGTGTCGCCCAAAGCCTGGGCCAGCCCCGGCTCCGTCATCGTCAACCCATCGGCGGCAAAGCTGATCCTGCCATCGAACGACGGTGCCGCGCCCGCCACCCTGATATGCCCATCCCCGGTCAGCGTCAGCTTCGCCGCCCGCAGCGCCGCATGGTCCAGCCCCTGCACCACCGCGCGGCCCTGCCAGCCATCACCCCTGGCCCGGTCGTAGTTCAGGCTCAGGTCGGCACGGTCCAGCCGGGTTTCCCGTGCGCCGGTCATCGGCAGCACCACGGACCCAGTGGCCAGACCCAGCGTCCCGGTCAGCGCGAATGCCTCTGGCCGACCCTGCGCGTCCAGACTGATGCTGCCGTCCAGCTTCAAGGCCTGCGTCTGCACCGCCAGTTGCGACAATTCCAGCCGCCCGTCGGCCAGCCGCTGACCCTTGGCCTGCACATGCAGCGCAGGCCCGAAAAACGCCGCATACTGTGGCAGGAAAACCGGGGTCGGGTTGCCCGCCAGATCAACGGCAAAGCCCTGCCCCGCAGCGCTCCCGGTCAAGGTGACATCGCCCGCCAGCCTTGTCACACCATCGGTGCTCAGCGCCACTTTGGCCTTGAAATCGCTGACCGGCCCGCTGCCAGCGATGATCAGATCAGCCGAGGGCGCACCCGGCACCCCCAGCAACCCCACCGCAATCCCGCCGGCATCCTCCTTGGCGGTCAGCGCCACCGACAGAATGCCGGTCGTCTGGGAATACCCCGTGATCAGCGAAAACGCCCCGGCCGGCCCGTCGTCATTGCGCTTCAGCTGCACATTGGCCGACCCCTGCCCCCCGGCCAGGATCACCGAGGCGGTCAGCGTGCCCTCCACCGCCTGCCCCAGCACCGCCGGGCCCAGCTTGATATGCCTGACCTCGATCCCGTTCAGCAGCACCGATACCGGCAAATCGGGCAGGGCAAAGCCTCTGGCCTCGGCGCTGGGCGCGGACGATGGCCCCGAAGACGGCAGCCGCTCCAGATCAATCTCGTCCACCGCGAAGGTGTTGACGATGATCTGCCCGTTCAGCAACGCCGCCCGGTCCCAATCCAGCGTCACGCCCTTCAGGGTCAGCCAGATGCCCGCATCATCGGCAATCGTCATCCGCGCCATCGTGGCCTGCGACGACAGCGCCCCGGCAAAGCCGGTGATCTCGATTTCACGGCCGGCGCCCGACAGGGTTTTTTGCAGATAGCTGGTCAGAAAATCCTTGTCCGATTGCTGGGCAAACCCGGCGACAGGCAGGATGCTCAGCAGCAGGGCCAGCCAGAACCGCATCAAAACGCCTGCCCCAATCCCACATAAATCTGCACGCCGCGGCCAGTGCCGCCCCGCACCGGCACCGCCAGATCCAGCCGCACCGGCCCGACCGCAGTGGCATAGCGCAGCCCCAGCCCCGCCCCGGCCTGCCAATCGCTGTTCGCCGCTGACACCCCATCCACCCCGATCAGGCCAAAGTCGGCAAAGGCCACGACGCCGATCCTGTCACTCAGCTTCACCCGCGCCTCCAGCGAACTGCCAAGGAACACATTCCCGCCGATGGCAACCGGGGTGCCGCCATCGTCCACCGTGGCCCCCAGCGACTGGTAGGGCTGGCCACGCACCGTGCCACCGCCGCCCGAATAGAACAAATCCTCGCGCGGGGTGCCCAGCAGCGAGGCGCCCAGCACCGCACCGCCCTGCAACCGCGCCGCCAGCACCACTCGCTTGCCGACGCCCAGCGCCTTGTAACCCCGCGCGTCAAACGCCAGCCTTATGCCGTTCTCGGTATTGCCAAACCCAAAGAACGGCTTGGCATCGGCGTCGATGTAGAAAAACTTCGTGGCGTCGGTCTTGCTGTCACGCCGATCCCAGGTCGCGCCCAGTGGCAGCGTCAGCGCCCGATAGGCAAATGCCCCCGCCGCATCCTGGCCCCTGGAATAGTCAAATCCAACCGCCGCCCGTGCGGTCAGCTGTTCGGAAAAGTAATGGGTAAACCCCACCGTCACCCCGAAGATATTCGCCCGGAAGTCCGCGTCATTCCTGTGTTCCAGCGTCAGACCCAGGTTCAGCGTGGTGTCCGGTCCCGGCGTGGCAGGCCGGTCCAGCGTCACCCCCAGCGCATAATCAATCCCGCCACCACCCTGCGACAGAATATTGGCGACATCGCCCGTAATCTCCAGCCGCTCGCCACCGCCCAAAAGGTTGCGGTGCAGCCAGCTTCCGGTCAGCAAAAGCCCGTCATTGCTGGCGATTTCCGCGCCAAACGCGTAGCGCCGCGTTTTGGCCTCGACCACATCCGCCGTGATCCCCAGCAGGTCCGGCGGCGTCACCTTGTCAGCCTCGGTCAGCGTTACCGAACTGAACACGCCGGTGCGCCGCAACCTTTCCGCCGCCCGCGCCTCTGCCGCAGGGTCAAAGCGTTCGGCCACCGGCAAACCGGCGATCTTGCGCACCCGATCCTCGCGCATCCGTAGCGCGCCCTGCACCACCAGCGGGCCAAAGCGCAGCCGCGGCCCCGGCGCCAACTGCACCGTGGCGCTCAACCTGTCCGTGGCGTGGTCCGCCAGCAATTCCTGCCCGCTGAGCGCGACCTTGGCATAGCCTTGCCCGCGCCAGCCATCAACGCCCGCCTGCACCGCCGCCTTGATCGTGCCGCTGCCCGCAACCTGGCCCACAGCAAAGCCCAAAGGCAACGCAGTCTTCGCCGCCAGAGGCAAAACCTGCGCCTGCGAGAAGGCGAACACCGGCCCCGGCTCCACCGTCACCTCGATCCGCCGTATGACCCCCGGCGCGTCCAGGGGCGCGATATCCGCCGCCTCGCGCCCGTCGATCCGCACATGGATCACCGGCCCGTAATAGCCCCGCGCATACAGCGCCCCGATCAGCCGCCCATATTCCGCCCGCGCATCGGCGAACAGGTCCAGCACCGTGATCTCCTTGGCCTTTTTCGTGGTCAGCAACACCGAAGCCGCCCGCAGGTCTGCCGCCAGCCCGGCATCCGTGCCTGCCACGCTGAAATCAAGCCGCTCCAGCGCCCGCCCGCTTGCCCCGCTCAGGGCCAAGGCCAGCGTGCCCGCCACCAACAGCCTGCGTTGCAAAAATGCGGGCATAAGACTCCTGTTCCTGCACCTGATAAACCTATCACCCACCCCACAAGCAAGCGCAATCTACCGAACGTCACTTGAGCGGATTGGTTCCCTACCGGGATGGGGCTGGAAATTCCCCTGGCTATATGAAAAAGCTGGCGCACCCCAATGCCCGGAGCCGCCGCCATGACCTACCACCCTTCCGAGTCCCGCTATGACCGCATGATCTACAACCGCTGCGGCAAGTCGGGCCTCAAATTGCCTGCCATCTCGTTGGGCCTCTGGCATAACTTCGGCCAGGACACGCCGCACCAGACCAAACGCACCATCCTGCAAACCGCCTTTGACGCGGGCATCACCCATTTCGACATCGCCAACAACTACGGCCCGCCACCCGGTTCCGCCGAAACCGCGTTTGCCGAGATCATGCGCACCGACTTTCGCGACTTCCGTGACGAATTGATCATCTCGTCCAAGGCCGGCTATCTGATGTGGAACGGCCCTTACGGCGAATGGGGCAGCCGCAAACAGATGGTCGCCTCGTGTGACCAAAGCCTGAAGCGGACCGGCCTCGACTACTTTGACATCTTCTATTCGCACCGCTTCGACCCCGAAACGCCCTTGGAGGAAACGATGGGCGCTTTGGACTACATCGTCCGCTCGGGTCGCGCGCTTTATGCCGGTGTCACCACCTACAACTCCGACCAGACCCGCCGTGCCAATGCCATCCTGCAACAGCTTGGCACCCCGATGGTCATTCATCAGCCCAGCTACAACCTGTTTGACCGCTGGGTCGAAAAGGACGGGCTGAAGGACACGCTGCGCGAGCTTGGCATCGGCTCCATCGCCTTCCTGCCCTTGGCGCAGGGTCTGTTGACCAACAAATACCTCAAGGGCATTCCCGACGGCAGCCGCGCCAGCCAGGGCAAAAGCCTGGACCCCGCCACAATCTCGGATGCGAACATGGCCAAAGTGAAGGCGCTGCATGAAATGGCCGCTGGCCGGGGCCAGACCCTGGCGCAAATGGCGCTGGCCTGGGTGCTGCGCAACGGCGGCATCACCACCGCCCTGATCGGCGCGTCCAAGCCGGAACAGGTGACCGATTGCGTCGGTGCCATCGCCAACCTTGGCTTCACCGCCGAAGAACTGGCGCAGATCGACCGGATCAGCCAGGCGTAGGGTCGGACCCAACTCCCGCCAATTTGCCTAAAATTTCGCCCCCGCCATTCATTTGCTCATAAATATCCCACAGGGGTGTGGGGGTGTGAAACCCCCACGCAGCTCAATGCAGCCCGGCAGCGGTTCCAGCAAAATCCTCCACGGATCAATCCCGAAACGCCGCCGCGAACGGCTCTGGCAGGTCAAACTCCGCCAAGGCCCGGGCTCGCCCCGCAGCCGACATTTTCCGCGCCGTCTTGGTGACGATCTTCAACAGCGCCTCGGGCGTGTGCTTGCCCGCGAACGGTTGAAAATACCACCGCAAGAAGGTCAAGCAGGCGACGTCCTCCAACTGCTGCACCTCCGGGTCGCGCTTGATCCCCTCTTTGCGCAGCATCGCCGCAACCCGGTCCTGATCGGCCTGCGGATACCCGGCCTCGGCCATCAAGCCCGCGACCCGCGCCCCATGCCGCCGCCCTTGTTCGATGCGCCAGGCCAGATAGCCCTGTTTGCCCGCCGGATAATCCGCGCGCGGCAACCGCCAGCGCTCGACATGCTGGCCCCGCGCCGCAATTTGCAAAGCCGCGCTTGCCGCAGGCGCCAGCCGCGCCAATTCCTCTGTCATCCGCTGACCGTACGGCCCGGCTTCCTGCGCCGGATCGGCGGCGTTGGCGGCATCAATCGCAGCCAGCAGCTGTTCCAGACCACCCCGCGTGTTCACATCTGCTGCCATTGCCATTGCCCCTTCGGATCGACGCGAAATCTTGGGCGGCAGCTTTGCCCAGGATGGCGGCGTGTGCAACCGACACCGCGAAGGTTGCGATTCGCGCAAACAGGTTAACGTTGCCTGCCAACAGAAAGCGCAAAACTGCGTAGGGACGCAAGCAAGACGCGGGCAAGACGGAAAAAAGACAACCGGCCAATTGGAAAAGTGACAAATTATCCAATGATTTTCATTGGTTAACTCAGCGCACTCCGGGCCCGCGCACCGAGGTCGTCACATAGTTGCAAGACAGATCCCGCGCCGAAAGCGACCAGTTCCAGCTGACCGGGTTGAACACCATTCCCTTGCGGTCCAGCGGCCTCAAACCCGCCTTTTCAATCAACCTGTAGAGTTCGTCTGGCGTGATGAACTTGGCCCAGTCATGCGTGCCCTTCGGCAGCCAGCGCATCACCCATTCCGCCCCGATGATCGCCATCAGGAAGCTCTTGGCATTCCGGTTCAGCGTCGAGCAGATCATAACCCCCTGCGGTTTCAGCAAATTCCGGCATGCCGTCAGATAGGTCAACGGGTCCGCAACATGCTCCACCACCTCCATATTCAGCACGACATCGAACTGTTCCCCCGCCGCCGCCAAATCCTCCGCCGTGGTGTGCCGGTAATCAATCACCAGCCCGGACGCTTCCGCATGCAGCCTTGCTACCGGAATGTTCCGCGCCGCCGCATCCGCCCCCACAACCATAGCCCCCAGACTTGCCATTGGCTCAGACAGCAGCCCGCCACCACAGCCAATGTCCAGAATTCGCAGTCCTTTGAATGGGTTGGCCCGCGTCAAATCCCGATCATATTCCGCCGCGATCTGGCTGTTGATATAATCCAACCGACACGGATTCATCAGATGCAGCGGCTTGAACTTGCCGTTCGGATCCCACCACTCCGCCGCCATCGCCTCGAACTTCGCTACTTCGGCGGCGTCGATCGTCGATTGCATGGCCAGCGTCCTTCTATTTCAGTGTCAGTCAACTTCTGGCAGGGTATATAGGCCGAATGGACCACAGATCAGGCCAAAAACGCGCTGCAGAATACCTTTATCCGCAGGTCGAACCTTTCGACCAGCGGATGATGGACATGGACCACGGCCATCGCATCTATGTCGAGCAATGTGGCAACCCTGCTGGCATTCCGGTTCTGGTCCTCCACGGCGGCCCCGGCGGCGGGTGTTCGCCCGCCATGCGCCGCTACTTCGACCCCGGCGTTTACCGCGTCGTGCTGTTCGATCAGCGGGGCTGCGGACGGTCGCGGCCGCACGCCTCGGTCGAGGCGAATACGACCTGGCACTTGGTCAGCGACATCGAAGTGATCCGCGAAACGCTGGAAATCGACAGCTTCATCCTGTTCGGCGGCTCGTGGGGTGCCACTCTGGCGCTGGTCTACGCGCTCACCCACCCGACTCGCACCCGACATCTGGTTCTGCGTGGCGTGTTTTTGATGACGCAAGCAGAACTGAAGTGGTTCTACGGTGGCGGGGCGGGGGCGTTCTTTCCGGACCTTTGGGCGCGGTTTGTGGCGCCGGTCCCCGAGGTGGAGCGAGCTGATCTGATCGGGGCTTATCATCGGCGGTTGTTTTCCGGGAACCTGATGGAGGAATCCCGGCTGGGCCGCATCTGGGCGAACTGGGAAAACGCGCTGGCTTCGGTGTCGTATGAGGGGATGCTTGGGGAAAGCCCGTCGGACTATGCCCGCGCCTTTGCGCGGCTGGAGAATCACTACTTTCAGAACGCCGGGTTTCTGGAAAGCGACGGCTGGATCCTGCGGGAAAAGCACCGGATTTCCCCGATCCCCGCCACAATCATTCAGGGCCGCTACGACATGATCTGCCCGCCGGTTTCTGCCTGGAAACTGGCAGAGGGGTGGGAGAAATGCGATCTGCGGCTGATTCCGCTGGCGGGGCATGCCCTGTCAGAGCCGAGGATTTCGGAGGCTCTGGTGGGCGTGATGGATAGGTTGCGCGAACGTCCAGTTCTGGACGCTTTATAAAATGCAATGATTTCAAATGGTTAAATTTCAATATTTAATCATTTGTTCATGAATGCCGGTTCCGGCCTGCGGTCTTCAACGACCTTGCACCCACTGCCAAACCGCCCTATACCCACTCCAACAGCTGCTTCCGGGTCCAAACCTGAGGCTACCGAGTGTCGCGGCGGGCCTGTTGGTCCGCTTTTTCATTTTGAGGCCCGATGTCTGACCTGATCGCCAAATCCGCTATGGACCGCCGTCTGGCGGATATTGTCATCCCCGTCATCGAAGGCATGGGGTTCGAACTGGTGCGCATCCGGTTGATGGGTGGCAACACCCGCACGCTGCAGATCATGGCGGACCGGCCGGAGGGCGGGATCGAAGTGGATGACTGTGGCCAGATTTCGATTGCGGTTTCGGCCATTCTGGATGTCGAAGACCCGATCGAAGAGAATTTCATCCTTGAAGTGTCCTCGCCCGGCATCGACCGTCCGCTGACCCGGCTCAAGGATTTCGAGATGTGGAAGGGCTGGGAAGCCCGGATCGAGACGACGGAACTGGTCGATGGGCGGCGTCGGTTCAAGGGCACGCTGAGCGGGGTTGAGGGTGAGGAAGTCCTGATCACCATCGAAGAAGCTGGCGAGCCGGTGACGATTGGCCTGCACTTTGAATGGCTTGCCGACGCCAAGCTGATCCTGACCGACGGGCTGATCGCCGAAATGCTGAAACAGAAAAAGGCCAGCGGCGTCTTTGACGAGACGCAGTTTGATGAAATTGAAACCTCCGAAGCGGACGAAGAAGACGCTGCGGAAGCTGTGAAACACTAGGGAGTGTCATGATGGCGATTACCTCTGCCAACCAGCTTGAACTTTTGCAGACCGCCGAGGCGGTGGCGCGGGAAAAGATGATCGACCCGGATCTGGTGATCCAGGCGATGGAAGACAGCCTCGCACGCGCTGCGAAGAGCCGCTACGGCGCGGAAATGGACATAAGGGTGAACATCGACCGCAAGACCGGTCGTGCCACCTTTGCCCGGATCCGCACGGTGGTTGAGGATGAACTGGTCGAGAATCACCATGCCCAGATCACCCTGAAGCAGGCACAGGCGATCAAACCCGATTACGTGATCGGAAGCGAGATCATCGACGAAGTGCCGCCGGTCGATCTGGGGCGGATTGCCGCGCAGTCGGCCAAGCAGGTGATCTTGCAAAAGGTCCGTGAGGCCGAGCGTGACCGCCAGTTCGAGGAATTCAAGGACCGCAAGGGCACGATCATCAACGGTCAGGTCAAGCGCGAGGAATACGGCAATATCATCGTCGATATCGGTCGCGGCGAAGCGATCCTGCGGCGCAACGAAAAGATCGGCCGGGAATCCTATCGCCCGAACGACCGGATTCGCGCCTATATCAAGGACGTGCGCCGAGAGGCTCGCGGTCCGCAGGTCTTTTTGTCGCGCACCGATCCGCAGTTCATGGCGGAACTGTTCAAGATGGAAGTGCCGGAGATTTATGACGGTATCATCGAGATCAAGGCGGTGGCCCGTGATCCGGGGTCCCGCGCCAAGATCGCTGTCATCTCTTATGACAATTCCATCGATCCGGTCGGGGCTTGCGTCGGGATGCGCGGCAGCCGGGTGCAGGCGGTGGTCAACGAATTGCAGGGCGAGAAAATCGACATCATTCCGTGGAATCAGGATCAGGCGACGTTCCTCGTCAACGCTTTGCAACCTGCCGAAGTGTCCAAGGTGGTGATTGACGAGGAAACCGGCAAGATCATCGTCGTGGTGCCGGATGAACAACTGTCGCTGGCCATCGGTCGCCGGGGTCAGAACGTGCGGCTGGCGAGCCAACTGACCGGGCTCGACATCGACATCATGACGGAATCGGACGAAAGCGCGCGGCGGCAGGCCGAGTTTGCCGAACGCACCAAGCTGTTCATGGACACGCTTGATATCGACGAGATGATGGCGCAATTGCTGGTGTCGGAAGGCTTCACCAATCTGGAAGAAGTGGCCTATGTCGACGCCGAGGAACTGTTGTCGATTGACGGGTTCGACGAGGGAACGGCAGGCGAATTGCAAGCGCGGGCAAAGGATTACCTGGAAGCGGCCAATATCAAGGCGATGGAAAACGCCAGGGCGCTGGGGGTCGAGGACAGCCTGGTCGAATTCGAGGGCCTGACGCCGCAGATGCTGGAAGCCCTGGCGCAGGATGGCATCAAGACGCTGGAAGATTTCGCCACCTGTGCCGATTGGGAACTGGCCGGCGGCTGGACCACGGTGAATGGCGCGCGGCACAAGGATGAAGGTGTGCTGGAAAAGTTCGACATGTCGCTGGAAGAGGCGCAGACGCTGGTGATGACCGCGCGGGTGATGCTGGGCTGGGTGGACCCGACCGAGCTGGAACCCAAAGCAGAACAGGAGGCCGAGGTCTGATTTCAGACCTCGGGTATCCGTGACACGCGGTGGCCGTAGCAGCGAAGCAGAAGATCCCGAGCGCAAGTGTATTGTGTCCGGGGAGGTCCAGCCGAAGGCAGGGCTGATCCGGTTTTGTCTGGGGCCGGAAGGTCAGATCGTGGCCGATGTGATGGCCAAGTTGCCGGGCCGGGGATTCTACGTCTCGGCGGATCGGGCGATGATCGAGAAAGCGGCCAAGAAGGGGCTGTTTGCCCGCGCCGCCAAGCAATCTGTCACGGTGCCGGAGGGTCTGGCCGATCAGGTCGAGGCGTTCTTGCTGCGGCGGGTGATCGAGTTCCTGTCGCTGACCCGCAAGTCGAATGCGGCGGTGATGGGTTACGAGAAGGTCAAGGACTGGTTGCAAAACGGCCGCGCCGTGGTGCTGTTGCAATCGTCGGATGGGTCGGAACGCGGCAAGACCAAGCTGCGGATGCCTGCGGAAAATGGCCGATATATCGGCTGCTTGACCGCTGCGGAATTGGGTTTGGCATTCGGGCGCGAACGTGCGATACACGCCGCGCTTGCGGCTGGTGGACTCACGACGCGTGTTGTAGAGGAAGCGGCAAGGCTTGAAGGGTTGCGCGGGCAAACCGTCAAGCAGGATGGCGACGAGATCGCCTTGAAGGATACGTAGGACGCATGACTGATACAGACGGCAAGAGACCCCTCGGCCTGGGTAGCGCACCTCGTTCCGGTCAGGTGAAGCAAAGCTTCAGCCACGGCCGGACGAAAAGCGTGCTGGTCGAGACCAAGCGCAAGCGTGTGGTGGTTCCGGGCAAACCCGGCACCCCCGGTGCTGCTGCCGGTGTGACCAGCGCCCCGCATCTGGGCGATCCGTCCAAACGCCCCGCCGGAATTTCCGATGCCGAGATGGAGCGTCGTCTGGCGGCGCTGCGCGCGGCCAAGTCGCGGGAAGTCGAGGACAATGCGCGGCGTGCCGAGGAAGACCGGTCGCGCGAAGAAGAACGTGCCCGCAAGCGCGAAGAGATTGACGCCAAAGAGCGGGAAGAAAAGGCCCGCGAGGCCGTGGCCAAGCTGAAGGCCGACGAAGAGGCGCGTGCTGTCAAGGAAGCCGAGATCAAGGCGCAACGTGCGGAAGACGCCAAGAAGGCGACAACGGCACCAGCCGCTCCGCGCTCGGCAGCAGCGCGGCCCGCTTCCACGGCGACGGAAGCCGACTCGCGTGGCCCGGCCAGCGCCAAGCCCGGTCTGGCCCCGCGCAAGACCGACCGCGAACGCGAAGACCGAGAACGCGCCGCCAAGGCCAAGCCTGACGACGCACGCCGCGCCGGCAAGCTGACCCTGAACGAGGCGCTGGCGGGTGAAGGCGGGCGCACGCGTTCGCTGGCCGCGATGAAGCGCAAGCAGGAAAAGGCCCGGCTAAAGGCGTTGGGCTTTGGGACCAAGCCTGAAAAGCAGGTGCGCGATGTGCAGCTGCCGGAAACCATCGTGGTGTCCGAACTGGCCAACCGGATGGCCGAACGCGCCGCCGATGTGGTCAAGAGCCTGATGAAAATGGGCATGATGGTCACGATGAATCAGGCGATTGACGCCGACACCGCAGAACTGGTGATCGAGGAATTCGGCCACCGCGCCGTTCGCGTCTCTGACGCCGACGTGGAACAGGTCATCGACACGGTGGTGGATGCCGACGAAAACCGCATCGTCCGCCCGCCGATCGTCACGATCATGGGCCACGTTGACCACGGCAAGACCTCGCTCTTGGACGCCATCCGCCACGCCAATGTCGTCTCTGGTGAAGCGGGTGGCATCACCCAGCACATCGGGGCCTATCAGGTGACGACCGACAACGGTGCGGTTCTGACCTTCCTCGATACGCCGGGCCATGCGGCGTTCACTTCGATGCGTGCCCGTGGTGCCAATGTGACGGATATCGTCGTGCTGGTTGTCGCGGCAGATGACGCCGTGATGCCGCAGACCATCGAGGCGATTGCCCATGCCAAAGCGGCGAAAGTGCCGATGATCGTGGCGATCAACAAGATCGACAAATACGAGGCTGACCCGAACAAGGTCCGCACCGAACTGTTGCAACACAGTGTGGTGGTCGAGGCGATGTCGGGCGACGTGCAGGATGTCGAGGTTTCGGCCAAGACCGGCAAGGGTCTGGACAAGCTCTTGGAAGCCATCGCGTTGCAGGCCGAAATCCTGGAACTGCGTGCCAACCCGAACCGGGCGGCGCAGGGTGCGGTGATCGAGGCCAAGCTGGATGTCGGCCGCGGTCCGATTGCGACCGTGCTGGTCCGCAACGGCACGCTGCGCAAGGGCGACATCTTTGTCGTCGGCGAGCAATGGGGCAAGGTCCGCGCCCTGATCAACGACAAGGGCGAGACGATTGCCGAAGCTGGTCCGTCGGTTCCGGTCGAGGTTCTGGGCCTGTCGGGCACCCCGCAAGCCGGTGACGTGCTGAACGTGGTCGAGACCGAAGCGCAAGCGCGAGAGATTGCCGATTACCGCGCGAAAACCACCAAAGACAAACGCGCCGCCGTCGGCGCGGCGACCACGCTTGAACAGCTGATGGCGAAAGCCAAGGCGGATCAGTCGGTTTCCGAACTGCCGGTGCTGGTCAAGGCCGACGTGCAGGGTTCTGCCGAGGCCATCGTGCAGGCGCTGGAAAAGGTCGGCAACGACGAAGTGCGGGTGCGCGTCCTGAGCTATGGCGTCGGGGCGATCACCGATACCGATGTGGGTCTGGCCGAAGCTTCCGGCGCACCGATCATCGGGTTTAACGTGCGGGCCAATGCCTCGGCTCGCCAGTCGGCGCATCAGAAGGGGGTGGAGATCCGGTATTATTCGGTGATCTATGACCTTGTGGACGACATCAAGGCGGCGGCCTCGGGTCTGCTGAAGGCCGAGATTCGCGAGACCTTCATCGGCTATGCGACGATCAAGGAAGTCTTCAAAGTGTCCGGCATCGGCATGGTTGCAGGGTGCCTGGTTACTGAAGGGATCGCGCGCCGGTCGGCGGGGGTGCGGTTGCTGCGCGATAACGTGGTGATCCATGAAGGCACGCTGAAGACGCTGAAACGCTTCAAGGACGAGGTCAAGGAAGTGATCTCGGGCCAGGAATGCGGCATGGCGTTTGAACGCTATGAAGATATCCGCGCCGGCGATGTCATCGAGATTTTCGAGCGGGAAGAGATTCAGCGCCGGTTGGCATGACCGTTTCAAGGTTTGGTGAATGGCCCGGGGGAAGCCTCGGGCCTGTTGCATGGTCGAGGCACCCCCACCCCAACCCTCCCCAGACGGGGGAGGGAGTAGTGTCGTGCGGGGTTACAGCCAATCGCGCAGAATGGGGATCAGTGGCAGGTCGGCTGGAGGCATGGGATAGTCGCGCAAGTGCTGCGGGCGGACCCAGGCGAGCTTTTGGCCTTCGTGCGGGGCGGGGATGCCCTGCCAGCGGCGGCAGGCGAACAGCGGCATCAGCAGGTGGAAGCCGTCGTAGCTGTGGCTGGCAAAGGTCAGGGGCGCGAGGCAGGAGCGCCAGGTGTCGATGCCCAATTCTTCCTTGAGTTCGCGGATCAAGGCGGCTTCGGGGGTCTCATTGGGTTCGACCTTGCCTCCGGGGAATTCCCACAGACCCGCGAGGGATTTGCCCTCGGGGCGTTGGGCCAGCAGCACCCGGCCTTCGGGGTCAATCAGGGCGACGGCGGAGACGAGCAGGATTTTCATGGGATACCTGTGACAAAGGCCGGGGGGTTTCACACCCCCCGGACCCCCGTGGGATATTTATGGACAGAAAATGGATCAGGAGCGGTAGTCGGCGTTGATTTCGATGTAGCGCGCCGTCAGATCGCAGGTCCAGACCGTGCGGCTGCCTGTGCCAAGGCCCATGTCGACGGCGATCACCAGTTCGGGGTTGCGCATATAGGCGGCAGCCTCCGCTTCCTGGTAATCCGGGTCGCGCCAGCCGTCGCGGGCGACCGTGATGTCGCCAAAGCGGATGGTCAGGCGGTCGCGGTCGGCTTCGGCCCCGGATTTGCCGATGGCCATGACGATGCGCCCCCAATTCGGATCTTGCCCGGCGACGGCGGTTTTCACCAGGGGGGAATTGGCGATGGCGAGGGCTACTTTGTGGGCGTCGGTGTTGGAGGCGGCTCCGGTCACCCGGATTTCAACGAATTTGGTGGCACCTTCGCCGTCGCGGATGACTTGATGGGCGAGGTTGAGCATGACGGTTTGCAGAGCGGCCTCGAATGCCTTGAGATGCGGGCCTTTCAGCGGGGCGGCGGCGGAATGGCCGGTGGCGGCGAGGAGCAGGGTGTCGGAGGTCGAAGTGTCGCTGTCGACGGTGATCGAGTTGAAGGTGGCATCGACATTGCGCGCCAGCAGTTTTTGCAAGGTGGTGGCGGGGATTTTGGCGTCGGTGAAGAGATAGACCAGCATCGTCGCCATGTCGGGGGCGATCATGCCGGAACCTTTGGCGATGCCCGCGATATGGATGGTGCCGCCTTCGGCCTCGATGCTGGCGGAGGTGCCCTTGGGGAAAGTGTCGGTGGTCATCATGGCCTGGGCGGCCATTGCGATGGCGTCTTCTTGCAGCGCGGCTTTCAGGGCCGGAATGGCGGCGGTGATGCGGTCGTGTGGCAGCGGTTCGCCGATGACGCCGGTGGAGGAGGAGAACACGCGGGCGGCGGGGATGTTCAGGGCGGTGGCTACGGCCTGCGTGACCTCGGCCACCGCGACGTCACCGGCCTTGCCGGTGAAGGCGTTGGAATTGCCGGAGTTGACGATGATCGCGGCACCTGCCCCGTCCGCGACTTTCAGCGCCAGCTTGGCCTGACAATCCCGCACGCAGGCGGAGCGGGTGGTGGAGCGGGTGAAGACCCCGGCGATCGTGGTGCCGGCGGCGAGGCGGATCAGCATCACGTCGCGGCGGTTCTGGTAGCGCACGCCAGCCTCGACCGCGGCGAATTCGACCCCGGCGATGCGGGGCAGGTCGGGGAACGAAGTGGGGGCGAGCGGCGATACGGCCTTGACCTTTTTCACAGGTTTGGCCGGGATGGCGGCGGTGCGCAGCAGTTTCAACTGCTTTTTCATCGCCCTTGCTTCGGCCTTCCAATCGGTCTTAGCCATGATCCCCGCCCCCCTTTTTTGCCTATTTGTCCAGCAGCCCGATGTCCTTGATCAGCGCCGGGTCAATGACCGTGTCGGCGCGGGTGATCGTAGCCTTGTCGGTTGTCGTCTTGATGAAGGCGGCGATCGCGTCTTTCTGGATCTGGGCGGCCAGTTCGTCATGAATATCCTTCAAGGCCGGGGCGGCGGCGTTGCGGGTCTCTGACACCAGAATCAGGTGCCAGCCGAAATCGGTCTTGATCGGGCCGACGACTTTGCCGACCGGAGCGGCGACCACCGCATCCGCGAACGTCTTCACCATCGCACCGGCGCCGAACCAGCCCAGATCACCCCCCGCAGCGGCCGAGCCATCTTTGGAGTTGGCTTTGGCGACATCGGCGAAAGCGGCACCACCTTCGATCTGTTTCAGCAGTTCCTTGGCCTTGTCCTCACTGTCCACCAGAATGTGCGCGGCGCGGTATTCCAGTTTGGGGGCGGCGCCGGTGTATTTGGCGTCATATGCCTTCTGGATCGCATCTTCGGTGACGGCACTGGCGATCCCGGCCATCAGCGCGACGTTGGACAGGTAGTTGCGGCGCTGATCGGCCAGTGCGATCGCGTCCTTTTTGGTCAGGGTGGCGCCCAGCGACTGCATCAGCGCCTCTTGCTGCACCAGTTGGTCGAGGATGCCTTTGAACAACTGCTCATCGGGCAGCGCCTTGTATTGGTCGGGCAGCCCGTTACGGGTGACGATGACATCGCCAAGCGTGATGTTCACGCCATTGACGGTCGCCAGAACGGTCGCCGCGGTTGGGTCTTCGGCGAATGCGGGCAGCGCCAGCGTCACCGACAGCGTCAAACCTGCCAAAAACCCGGAAAACTTCGTCATCTCACACACTCCTGATAGCGCCACGGCCTTGCGTGGCGTTGACTATACCGGGTCCGTCCCTTAAATCGCACAGGTCGCGTGCGATGGGTCGGCCCAGCCTTCTGCGCCCTTCTAAGGAAGGCTGCAGGATCGGGCAAGACCGCGCCACACACGATCCTGTCAGGACGTCCTGTCAGTTGGATTTTGGCCAAGCGGAGAAAATATGCTGGGTCTGGGTACGCTTGCACGCAAGGTCTTTGGCACGCCGAATGACCGCACGGTCAAAACGGCGCGGCCGCTGGTCGCGCAGATTAATGCGCTGGAGCCGGAATATGCCGCGCAGAGCGATGAGGGCATCATTGCCAAGACGGCAGAGCTGAAAAAGCGGGTGCAGGAGGGCGGCGAAAGTCTGGAAGCGGTGCTGGTCGAAGCCTTCGCCAATTGCCGCGAGGCGGCCAGGCGCGCCCTGGGTTTGCGGGCGTTTGATGTGCAATTGATGGGTGGGATTTTCCTGCATCAGGGCAATATCGCCGAAATGCGCACCGGCGAGGGCAAGACGCTGGTGGCAACCTTTCCGGCCTATCTGAATGCGTTGAGCGGCAAGGGCGTCCATGTCGTGACCGTCAACGACTATCTGGTGCGCCGCGATGCGTTGTGGATGGGCAAGGTCTATGGCGCTTTGGGCATGACGACCGGGGTGGTGGTTCCGTTTCAGGCCGACGATGAAAAGCGGGCGTCCTATCGCGCCGACATCACCTATGCCACCAATAACGAGCTGGGCTTTGACTACCTTCGTGACAACATGAAGGGTTCGATTGAGGAGATGTCGCAGCGCGGGCACAACTTTGCCATCGTGGACGAGGTTGACTCGATTCTGGTGGACGAGGCACGCACGCCGCTGATCATCTCTGGCCCCTCGACCGACCGCAGCGATCTGTACCAGAAGGTTGACGCGCTGATCCCTGAGGTGACGAACGAGCATTACAAGCTGGACGAAAAGACCCGCAACGTCACTTATACCGACGAGGGCAACGAATTCATCGAACAGCGGCTGTCGGCGGCAGGTCTGCTGCCCGATGGCCAATCGCTGTACGACCCGGAAAGCACGACACTGGTGCATCACGTCACCCAGGCGCTGAAGGCGCACAAGCTGTTTCACCGCGACCAGCAATATATCGTCAAGGATGACGAGGTGATGCTGATCGACGAGTTTACCGGGCGGATGATGCGCGGGCGGCGGCTGTCGGAAGGACTGCATCAGGCGATCGAGGCCAAGGAACACGTCAAGGTTCAGCCGGAAAACGTAACCCTCGCGTCTGTCACCTTTCAGAACTATTTCCGGCTGTATGGCAAGCTGGCGGGCATGACCGGCACGGCGGCGACCGAAGCCGATGAATTCATGGAGATTTACAAGCTGGGCGTGGTCGAGGTTCCGACCAACCGTCCGGTGTCGCGCATCGACAACCATGACGCGGTTTACCGCACGGCGCGCGAGAAAATTGACGGAATCGTCAAGACGATCAAAGAGGCGCATGCCAAGGGTCAGCCGATGCTGGTCGGCACCACCTCGATTGAAAAGTCGGAATTCCTGTCGGACCGGCTGAAGCAGGAAGGTGTCACGCACTCGGTTCTGAACGCGCGGCAGCACGAACTGGAGGCCAAGATCGTCGCCGACGCGGGCAAGCTGAACGCTGTCACCATCGCCACCAACATGGCCGGCCGCGGGACGGATATTCAATTGGGCGGCAACGTTGAGATGCTGGTGATGGAGGCGATTGCCGCCGATCCAACCGTGCATCCCGATGAGGTCCGTGCCCGGATCGAGGCAGAACATGCCGATGAAAAGGCGGCGGTGATTGCGGCGGGCGGCCTGTTCGTACTGGGCACCGAGCGCCACGAAAGCCGCCGGATCGACAACCAGTTGCGCGGCCGTTCGGGCCGTCAGGGCGATCCGGGGCGGTCGGCGTTCTTTCTGAGCCTTGAAGACGATCTGATGCGGATTTTCGGGTCGGAACGGCTGGACAAGATGCTGTCGACCCTGGGTCTGAAAGAGGGCGAGTCGATTGTTCACCCCTGGGTCAACAAGTCACTGGAACGGGCGCAGGCCAAGGTCGAAGGCCGCAACTTCGACATCCGCAAGCAATTGCTGAAGTTCGACGATGTGATGAACGACCAGCGGAAGGCGATTTTCGGCCAGCGGCTGGACATCATGGAAGCGGAAGACCTGGGCGAGATCGTGCAGGACATGCGCCATCAGGTCGCCGAAGATCTGGTGGATTTCTATCTGCCGCCGAAGACCTATGCCGACAAATGGGATGCGCCGGGCCTTTATGCCGGTGTCATCGAAAAGATGAACATGGACCTGCCGATCCTCAAATGGGCGACGGAAGAGGGCGTCGATCAGGGCGTGATGCGCGACCGGCTGATCGCCGAAAGCGACAAGCTGATGGCGCAGAAGCTGGAGGCTTTCGGGCCGGAAACCATGCGCTCGATCGAAAAGCAGCTGCTGTTGCAGACGATTGACGCCAAATGGCGCGAGCATCTGGTAACGCTGGAACATCTGCGCACTGTGGTTGGTTTCCGGGGCTATGCGCAGCGTGACCCGTTGAATGAATACAAGACCGAGTCTTTCGCGCTGTTTGAAAGCATGCTGAACTCGCTGCGGCAGGAAGTGACGCAAAAGCTGTCGATGGTGCGCCCGCTGAGCCAGGAAGAGCAGCAGAATATGATCGCGCAGATGGCGGCGGCACAGCAGACGGTTGCCGTGGCCCCGGTTGCGCCGCCAGTTGTGGCGACCCTGGTCAATGTGGCGAAAGCCGGCTTTGTCGAATCCGACCCGACCACATGGGGCAATCCGGCGCGCAATGACCCCTGCCCCTGCGGTTCAGGTGAAAAGTTCAAGCATTGCCACGGAAAGCTGGCGTAAGTTCATGATAACAACGGGCTAGATTATTTTGCGGCTTTGTCGCAGAGAGTTCCCGTTGCCCTGAGCTTCCCCTGACCCCGGTTGTTCATGCGATTTTGACCGCGTTGGGCATGCCGATTGCGAGGAAGGTGTTTATGCAGCTTGCGGCGGTGGCGGCTTCGGTGACCCAAGGAGTCGTGATCGCCGCATGGCACTGGGCGGCGACGAAGTTCATGGTGTTCCAACGCCCAAAGCGCGCCGTTGCGATCAGCCGCTTGCTGCGGGCCGCCCATCGGCAGGCTCATGAAAAATCGGGGAAACGGCGAGTCAATTCCAGCGAGGATGACTCCCCGCCGGAATTTTGTTTCTTCGGCCCTCAGGCTTCCACCGCGCGTTCTTCGCCGTCATGGGTGTAGGACATATAGGCCACGATCAGGATGATCGCGCCCAGGAACACCGCACTGGTGATGATCGTGCCAAGCCCGAGGCCGCCGAACTTGTGGTCCTGCGACAGCAGGTCGCCAAACGACGCGCCCAGGGGGCGGGTCAGGATATAGACCAGCCAGAAGCCAAGGATCGCATCAAGGCCAAGGAAGAAGTAGCCGACCGATAGCGATGCGATGATCATGCCGAACAGGATGCCGGTGCCGAGATAGCCAAGCCCGAACTTTTCGGCCACCAGATCACCTGCCGCGGTGCCCAGGGCAAAGGTGAACAGGATTGCCAGCCAGTACCATGCCTCCCGCCGTGTGGTCTGGATCGAGTGGATCGACAGCGTGCGTTCCGATGAATACCACAGCGCAAATGTCGCGACCAAGGCGATGGTAAAACCGATCGCGGTCACGATCAGCGGCACGCCAAAGTTGTCGACCAGATTGTCTGTGACCAGGGTGCCGACAATCGAAATCAGCACCACAGCCAGCCAGTAGCTCCACGGCACATAGCGCTTCTGGCGGAATTGCGCGGCCAAGGCCACGATCAGCACCGCCGTCATGATCAGCGAGGTGTTGGTCAGCCCGATGCCCAGTTGGACGTTGATATAGTCGGCGGCGGTTTCGCCCATGGTCACGGCCATCAGCTTGATCAGCCAGAAGTCGATCGTGACCTTGGGCACACGGTTCAACGCGGAAGGCTCGTCAAGGCTGGCGGTGTCAGGGAAGAAAACGGATGTCATGTGAAATTTCCTTGCTGGGGGCCTAGTTGGCCATCGGGTTTTCCAAGGCGACCATCAGGGCAGCCAGGGCGGGGGTCTCGGAATCGGCGGTTGGCTTGGCGGCGCGCACAGCGTCCAGGGCGGCGTCGGATGCGAAGTCGATGTTGCTCCAGGCTGCCGGGTTCAGCGGCCGCATGCCCGCGGCCGAGGCATCCCATGCGCTTTCCCAATCGTTCATCCGGGTCGAGGCGGTCGCGAAATCACCTGTCGCGGCAATTTTTTGCACATCGGCGATGATGGCGATCATCGGCGACAGATCTCCCAGCGAGGCATCAGCCTGTGCCGACCCGACAAAGGTGACTTGAAAGGCGGCGAACGCGCCGACAGGCGCCGCGATCAGCGCGGTGGCCAGCAGGATTTGTTTCATAGGTTGCTCCGGATTGATCAGGCTACGATGGCCCTTGAAGACCCCGACTGATAAAAGCACCGCCATACCCGCAGATGTCACGCGCCTTACAAAAATGTATGCTGGCGGTGAAGTGCCGACCGCTACACGCTGCTATCAGGTTGGCGTCGCCACAAGGAAAGCCCATGCGCCTGTTGTTGATTGAAGATGACCCGTCGGTGTCCGCCTATATTGTGCGCGGTTTTTCAGAGGCGGGGCATGTCTGCGATGTGCTGTCAGACGGCACCGATGGGCTGTATCAGGCGATGCGGGAAAGCTATGACGTGCTGGTGGTGGACCGGATGCTGCCCGGACTGGATGGCCTGTCGCTGGTGCGTGCGCTGCGCGCAGCGGGAGGGCGGGTGCCAGTCTTGTTCCTGACGGCTCTTGGCGGCATTGACGACCGGGTCGAGGGGCTTGATGCCGGCGGCGATGACTACCTGACCAAGCCCTTTGCCTTTGCCGAACTGATGGCGCGGGTGAATGCGCTCGCCCGCAGACCGCCGGTGCAAGACGTGCAGACCGTTTTGCGGGTGGCCGATCTGGAGCTGGACATGATGCGCAGGCAAGCGCGGCGCGGCGGCCAGGCGATTGACCTTCTGCCCAAGGAATTCACCCTGCTGGAGGTCTTGATGCGCAATGCGGGCCGCGTCGTCACCCGCACCATGTTGCTGGAGCGGGTCTGGGATTTCCACTTCGACCCCAAGACCTCCGTCGTTGAAACCCATGTCAGCCGCTTGCGCGCCAAGATCGACAAGCCCTTCGCGGTGGCGCTGCTGCACACCGTCAAGAACGCCGGATATATGCTGCATGCGCCCCGCTGAGCTGATGCGCCGCACCGCCTTCCGGCTGGCTTTAGGGGCGACGCTGTTCGTGCTGACCTCGCTGGTATTGGCCTCGGCCATTGGCTACAGCCTGCTGCGCCAGCAACTGCTGACGCGGCAAGACGCCCGCGTGACCGAGATTTTCACGGCGCTGGCGGATACCAGCCAGTCAAGCGATCAAGCCGACCTGATCGAGGCTGTGACCACAAGGATCAAGGCCAGCCCGGAACGGTCAACCGTCTATCTGCTGCGCGGGCCGGGGGGCGAGGTTCTGGCGGGCAGCCTGCCGGACATCTGGTACAAGCCGGGCTGGTCGTCAGTAGAGGCTGCAAGGCTCAACATCCCGACCGACTATCCTTACCGCATCTTTGCGGGTGATGCCGGCGGCTATTCCATCGTGGTCGGCCTGACCGACGCTGATCTGGATGATCTTGCCGAGATCAGCCTCGGCGCTTTTGGCTGGTCTGCCCTTGGTGTCTTGATCGCGGCGATTGGCGCGGGCGCCCTGGTCGGCGCCCGCGTTCAGGCCCGGATCAATGAGGTCGAGGCGATTTTGCACCGCGTGGCGCAGGGGGATTTGACGGCACGGCTGACCATCTCGCGGCAGGGCAGCGATCTGGATCAAATCTCGGACGCCATCAACCACGCTTTGGCCCGGCTGGGCGGGCTGGTGGAGGCGATGCGCCAGGTTAGCTCCGACATCGCCCATGATCTGCGAACCCCGCTCAACCGGCTGCGCATCAGGATTGAGGCTGCGGCTGAGGCGGAGGCGAAGGGCCTGTCCACAGCCGCCAACCTTGCTGCCGCCTTGGCCGAAAGCGACGCCATAGCCCAGACCTTCTCCGCCCTGCTGCGCATCGCCCAGATCGAGGCCGGCAGCGCACGCCAGAAGTTCGTCCAACTGGACCTGTCTGCCGTGGTCGAAGCCGTGGCCGAGGTTTATGCCGTCGTGGCCGAGGATGCCGGCATGATCCTGACCTGTTGCACTTCAGGTCCGGCCTTCATCGAAGGCGACAAGGACCTCTTGACCCAGGCCTTTGCCAACCTGATCGAAAACGCCTTGCGCCACTGCCCGCCGGGCACCGCGATCACCTGCACGGTTGAAACCGCTGACGCTCGCGTGAATGCGACCATCCGCGACACCGGTCCCGGCATCCCGGAAGCCGAGCGCGACAACGTCCTGCGCCGCCTGTACCGGCTGGAAAAAAGCCGCACCACCGAAGGGTCGGGGCTTGGTCTCGCCCTGGTCAAGGCAGTTACCGAGGTGCATGACGCCGAACTGGTTCTGACCGACGCTTTCCCCGGTCTGCGGGTCAGCCTGAGTTTTGTCCGGGCCAGCCCGTCAGCCTAGGCACGCCGTTGTGCCCTTCCCAGCGTGAATCCGCAGCGTATCGGCGAACAAACGCCGGTTCTGCGCAGAACAGTCGGCGGGCAATCTCTCAGTTCCGGGGAGGTTCGGTCAATGTATATCGGCTGACAACTGGCTGTAAGGGCGGCACCCCACCTGCGTTGCATCAGTTCGCATCCTGCGGGCCTGATCCAGCGGAGACTTAAAAAAATGAACGCCCACCAAACACTGATGATTGCAGCCTCGGCGCTTGCGCTTGCGATGATCACCGGCACTGCGGTGCTGGCCGAAAGCCAGACCCCGCAAGACCAGACGGCTGAAGCACAGGCTTTCCTGTCTTCGCCGACCAGCCTGTCGCAGGCCATCGTTGCCGCAGAAGCTGCCGGCGGCGGGAAGGTCGCAAGCATCGAGTATCAGAGCGGCGAAAACGGTGCGCCCGACCTGATCATGGCGACGGTGATTCTGGCCGACGGCACCGAAAAGACCGTCGCACTGAACCCGGCTGACGGCAAGGTGATGAACGTGACGGTCGCCTCGAACGACACGAACGATGCGGGAAGCCAGGGCGAAACTGGCGGTGAGGCCGATGGCGGCAACGATGGCGAGAACGCCAACAACTGATCCGTCCGACGCTTGAACCTGAAGGCGGCACCTCTTGGGTGCCGCCTTTTCTGACTGGAACCGCGTGCCGCGCAAATGCTGCCATCGTACAAGGCGACCCGACGGCAAATTGCTGATTCACAACGGCATTTCCCCCCGCTCTGACTTCCGACTGCCGCGTTGCGACTTTACAGAATTGTATGCTGCTGGCAATGTTCCTGCCACGCGAGTGCCTCATCCTGCCTGTGTCAATCCGATGCAACAGGAGCCGTCATGTCCACCCGTCTACCCAAAGCCGCCCTTGTGGCCCTTACGGTCCTGGCCGCAACCATCGGCCCGGTGGCCAGCACCAGAATGGCGCTGGCCGAAACCGCCGTCGCCCCGGAAAAGAACCCGCCCGGAGACATCCCCGACAGTCAGGTCTTTATCGTCTACACGGCGGGCAGTTATGTCCTGAAGGTGCCCGAAGGTTGGGCGCGCACGGTCACCGGCGGCAACGTCAGGTTTGCGTCCAAGCTGGATGGTGTTTCCGTCACCCTGACGCCGGTGGCGACCGCACCCAGCCTCGAATGGGTCAAGGCGCAGTATGTGTCGGACTTGGGGCAGGCGGGACGCGCTGTGATCATCACGGGCGTCAGCGCGGAAACCTCGCTGGGTGAACCTGCCATCCGCATCGAATATTCCTCGAATTCCGATCCCAACCCGGTGACGAACAAGCAAATCCGGTTGGAGAACGTCCGCTTTCTGTTCTTCAAATCTGGCATGCTGGCCGCTCTCGACCTTTACGCCCCGCTGGGGGCCGACAACGCCGACCAGTGGCAACTGATGTCACGCTCGTTCGCCTGGCGCTAAGATGATCCTCGAGGCGCATGACCTGTACAGGTTTTTCCACATCGGCGAAGATGAAACCCTGGCCCTGCGCGGCGTTTCCCTGACCGTTGTGCCGGGGGAGATCGTGGCGGTGATGGGGCCTTCGGGCAGCGGTAAATCGACCTTGCTCAACTGCCTGGCCGGCCTTGATGAACCCGATGCCGGGTTGGTTACGATCGGCGGGGCGCGGCTGTCCCGGCGACCCGAGGCAGAACGTGCGGCGATCAGGGCGCGGTATTTGAGCGTTCTGATGCAGTCCGGCAACCTGTTCCCGCATCTGACCCTGACCGACAATATCCGCCTGCAAATGCAGTTGGGCGGCTTGCACGACACCAGCCGACCTGCGGCTTTGCTGGACAGCGTCGGTCTGGCGCATCGCGGCTTTGCCCTCGTCGCCCAGCTTTCGGGCGGGGAAACCGCGCGGGCCGGGCTGGCAGTGGCACTGGCCTGCAACCCACCAATCCTGCTCGCCGATGAACCGACGGCCGAAGTTGACGCCGCTACCGAACACCGGCTGATTGCCCAGTTCGAGGCGCGACGGGCGGCCGGTCAGCTCACCGTGATTGCCACACACAGCGAGGCGCTTGCCCACCGCGCTGACCGGATATTGCGCCTTAAGGATGGGGCGATAAGCCATGATTGATGCGCTGGTAGAAGCCAAAGCCGTGGGAAAGTCCTATGAGGTGACTGCTGGGCAGGTCTCCACCGTTCTGTCCGGGGTAACCTGCAGGATCGAGCCGGGCGCCCGGATTGCGCTGATCGGGCCTTCTGGCAGTGGGAAATCCACCTTGCTGCACATCCTTGGCGGCTTGATCCTGCCAACCGAAGGGCAGGTGTCCTGGCCTGCTTTGGGCCTGGCAGAGGATTTGATGCCGGAAAAGGTTCAGGCGGTATTTCAGGCACCCAGCCTGTTTCCCGCGCTCAACGTGCGCGACAACATCGCCCTGCCGCTGTTGCTCGCAGGGCGGACCGGAACACCTGGATTTGCTGCGGACGACTTGTTGGCGCGGCTAGACTTGTCGGAACTTGCCCTGAAACTGCCCGAGGAACTGTCCGGCGGGCAGGCGCAGCGCGTGGCCATGCTGCGCGCCTTGTCCGTAGCACCGCGCCTGATCCTCGCCGATGAACCGACCGGCCAGTTGGACAGCAAGACCGCGCAAGCGTTTCTGACCGGGGTGATCGACCTGGCGGATGAGATCGGGGCCACTTTGTTGATCGCCACCCACGACCCTGCCGTGGCCGCAAGGATGAACCGGCAATGGTCCATCGACCACGGCAGGTTGCTTATTGATACCAACAGGGGGACCGCGCCATGACTTTTCTGTGGATCATGGGGCTGTTGCGCCATCGCCTGATGCGCCTTGTTGGCACTGGTTTCGGGATTGCGGTGACGGTGGCTTTGCTCGCCTCGCTCGGGGCGTTTCTGGCCAGCAGCACGGCCACGATGACGACACGCGCCACCTCCGCCGTGCTGATCGACTGGCAGGTAGAGGCGGTGCCGGGGTCCGATGCGACGGTGATAGCCGCGGCGATCCGCAAAGCCGCCCCGGTGCTGGCTTTGGAGCAGGTCTTCTACGCCGGCACTGACGGGTTTCAGGCCACGACCGGCGGCACAGTGCAAACTGCCGGGCCGGGCAAGGTGGTGGGGCTTGGGCCGCAGTATCTGACCAGCTTCCCGAAAGAGGTTCGGTTGCTGGCCGGCTCTCTCGACGGCGTGCTGATCGCCCAGCAGACCGCGTCGAACCTGCATGTCGGGCCGGGCGACAGCGTCAGCATCAAGCGAATCGGGCTTGATGCTCAGCTTGTCACGGTCGCGGGAGTGATTGACATGCCGGATGCGGATGCGTTCTTTCAGGGCGTGGGGCTTCCCGCCCAAGCCACCCCGCAAGCCCCGCCGGACAACGTTTTGTTCCTGCCCGCAGCCGATTGGCACCGCATCTTCGACGCCCAAACCGCTCTGCGGCCAGACACGACCCGTTTGCAATTCCACGCTCGGCTTGACCATGCGAACCTCTCTGTCCGGCCGACCGAGGCTTATACCCAAGTGACTGGCCAAGCACGCAACCTGGAGGTCCAGGTGGCTGGCCAGGCGCTGATCTCGGATATTCTTGCGGCGCGGCTGGATGCGGTGCGCGGCGATGCGCTTTATGCGGCGGCGCTATTCCTGTTTCTTGGCCTGCCGGGGGCCGCTCTGGGTGCGGCGCTGACCATTGCGATCGCCGCGAGCAGTTCAGGCCAAAGACGGATGGAGCAAGCCTTGCTGCGGGTCAGGGGAGCAAGTGCCCGCCGCATCACCGGGCTGGCCGTGGTTGAGGCGCTGCTGGTCAGTGTCGGCGGAATTGCCGCAGGGCTTCTTGTGGCAGCGGGTCTGGCACGGCTTGGCCCGCCGGTCTGGGGCAGTGCCGGGTCTTTGGCGGTGACGGCCTATGGGGCCGGTTTGGCCGGGCTGGGTCTTGGCTTGACGGCAATCCTGCTGCCCGCTTGGCGACAGGCCCGCGCGCAAACCGTCGCCGCCGCGCGGCTGTCGGTGGGCCGCAAAGGTGCGCCGCTGTGGCAAAGGCTTTGGCTGGACGTGGCGTTGCTGCTGCTGGCCGCAGGCTTCTTTTGGCAAAGCGCGAGCACCGGCTATGAGATCGTGCTTGCGCCAGAGGGAGTTGCGGCGACCTCGGTGGACTACAAGGCCTTTCTGGCACCGACGCTGTTCTGGTTGGGCTCCGGGCTGCTGGCGGTACGGGTCATCGTTAGCGCGATTGCCGCAAGCAGTCTGGTGGGTCGTCTGATCAGCCCCATCGCCGGTCGGTTGGCCCCGGTGGTGGCGGCCTCCTTGGCGACCCAGGCCCGGCGGATCACCTTGGGCGCCTCCATGACGGCGCTGGCGGTATCTTTCGGCACCTCAACCGCGATCTTCAACGCCACCTATCAGGCACAGGCCCGTGTCGATGCCTTGCTGACGAATGGCGCGGATGTGGCGGTCTTTGGCACCCCTGCCAAACCCGCCGGCCCGCTTCTGGCAAAGCTGTCGGGTCTTGCGGGGGTCACGGCTGAGACCATGCAGCACCGTTTCGCCTATGTCGGCTCAGACCTTCAGGACCTGTACGGGATCAACCCGCAGACGATTGGCCGGGTCACCTCGCTGTCTGACGCCTTCTTCAGCGGCAGCACCGCGGCGCAGGCGATGGCGCGGCTAGCGGCCACGCCAGACGGTGTCCTGGTGTCCGAAGAAACCGTTTCCGATTTTCAACTGACCGTGGGTGATACCCTGAACTTGCGCCTGATGGCCGCCGACAATCGCTATCGCGCGGTCCCCTTTACCTTCGTCGGCATTGCCCGCGAGTTTCCGACCGCCCCGAAAGATTCCTTCCTGGTGGCCAATGCCGCCTACGTCACCCAGATGACCAGCGACCCGTCTGCCGAATATGTTCTGTTGCGCACCGCTGGCGACCCGGTGGCACTAGCGGCGACCGTTCAGGCAGCTCTGCCAGGGTTTCGAGTGCAGGATATTGCCCATGTCACCCAGATCATCGGGTCTAGCCTTACCGCAGTCAGCCTGACCAGCCTGACGCGGATCGAACTCGCCTTCGCAGTGCTGATGGCAGCATCGGCAGCCGGATTGATGCTGACCCTGGGGTTCAATGACCGCCGCCGCAGCTTTGCGATCCTGTTGGCGATCGGCGCAAAGCGGGCGCAGCTGGCGGCATTTTTATGGTCCGAAGCGGCGTTGGTGGTCCTTGGCGGAGCGGGGCTGGGGCTGCTGTCTGGCGCTGTCACCGCTTGGATGCTGGTCAAGCTGCTGACCGGAGTCTTCGACCCGCCGCCGGAAGGTTTGGTGCTGCCCTTGGGTTACCTGATGCTGTTGATAGGCCTCGTCGCAGCCTCGGTCATCGTGGCGGTGGTGCTGGCTGAGGCCAGGCTGCGCAAGGGGGCGGTGGATCAGCTGCGCGATCTCTAGGTAGGGGCTCAGGCGATGATAGAATCACCTGAACCGCTCAAATTCTCTGTTATGACGCATCTCCGTACCGCATAACCCTTGCCCGCTTAGGGTCAGGACCTCTAATTCGACTTTACGACCTGTGCGTGGCGTGATTCACTTCTCCAAAACCGGGGGGCATCATGAGCGCAGATTTTTGGTTGACCGAGGCGCAGCTTTCGCGTCTGA
>JAYUGA010000110.1:0-5937 GCA_043738565.1 Rhodobacterales bacterium | reverse complement strand
TCGTCAACGCGCTGGTCGCCGGCGTCGATGTGGCGGCGGTCAAACCCAAGGGCCTGATAGTGCGCGCCTTGGACACCGAAAAGCTGGCGGCGCTGTTTTTCAAATAACCATGGCTGGCCCGGGTGGCCAGCGCCGGGGGTTTTCACACCCCCCGGACCCCCCGTGGAGTATTTCCGAAAGGGCAAATGAAAGAACCGGGGACCTTGTTGATTGTGGGTGCGACCCTAAGCAGGTTTCACATTACCTGTCCCGATCCAGCCACCCCGAACCGCAAGGCGAGGCTGTTCGACCAGTGAACTGGACAGCACTCGCGCCCCTTTGCCGGTAACGGAATACAGCCGCTTGCGCCGCCCGCCACGTTCGGCGGTAGGTTCGCCCATCTTGGCTTCGACAAAGCCCTTTTGCTCCAACTTGTCCAAGATAGAGTAGATTTGTGGCAGCACGGTCGGGGTGCCGTCCGCGCGGAGTTGGTCGCCGATGCTGACACCGTAGCCTTGGCCAGACTGCCGGTAGATGATTTGCAACACGGCCAGTTGCTTGCCGCCGATGACATCGTTCATGGGGTCACTCCCTACCAACGCGGCTTTTGAGGGCGTCGAGGAGGAATTTTCCGGGGAGTTTGGCGAAAACAGCGGAAAGGAAGATCCACGCCCCCCACCAGCAGTACCAGAAGCGGGCATAGCGCGGATGTTTTCGAGCAATACGTGCCCGTAGTTGGTCGAGGTCACCGAGTTTTTCGTCAACTTTGTCAGGGTGCATGACGAGCAAGAGCAAGTGATCAAGGCTTAGTTGCATTTTCCCTTTGACCTGAATTTTCGCTCCGATGGTCCTAAGAGCGAGCACAAAAACTGCCGTCACGACCAAAAAAATGAACACGGGGAAGAATAAAAGAATCAACATAAGGAGCACGCGACGATAGGCAACCATACCAATCGAGTATGACTTCCGTGGGAACCAATGGTCTGCCTTGGCGTATACAGCGTCGAGGTTACCAGTGTCAGTGCCAGCATAGGCAACGGCAAGGATGAGTACCGGCACCCTACGAACCATGTAGAATAAATCGTTTATCAAACTAGGAATGGCACGCCAAAGTTGACCGCTAGTTCCCATTTTCTCTACCTCAAGCTTGATGCCGCGATGGATATCTATTACTATAATACGTCTAATGATCTGTCAACAACTCTTCGTCTTCGGTCCGCTTCAACGGACCAGATTGCGGCCGTTGCTCTATGCCCTTGCGTTGAAGAAATCCGAAATCGTCTGCGCCATCGCTTCTGAGATGCCCGCAACTGCGGTGAGGTCTGAAATCCCGGCACGCGCGACGGCCTTGGCGCTGCCGAAATGGGCGAGCAGAGCCTTTTTGCGGCCAGCGCCCACCCCTGGAATATCGTCCAGCGGCGTGATCGAGACGGCCTTGGCGCGTTTGGCGACATGGGCACCGTTGGCCCAGCGGTGGGCCTCGTCGCGCAGGCGCTGGATGAAGTAGAGCACGGGGTCGTTCATCTTGAGAGCAAAGGGCGCGGCACCGGTGCGGTGGAACAGCTCTTTCCCGGCATCGCGGTCTTCGCCCTTGGCGATGCCGATCATGGCGATGTCATTGACACCAAGCTCGGCGAGGATGCCAGCCACGGCAGAGACCTGACCCATGCCGCCGTCGATCAGCAGGAGGTCGGGCCAGTTGTCGGATTTGTGGTCGGGATCCTCTTTCAGCAGGCGTTCGAAACGGCGGGTGAGCACCTCGCGCATCATGCCGAAATCGTCGCTGTTGGCCCCGGCGTCGGATTTGATGTTGAACTTGCGGTATTGCGATTTCAGCAAGCCATCCGCCCCGGCCACGATCATGCCGCCCACGGCATTGCTGCCCGAGATATGGGCGTTGTCATAAACCTCGATGCGGCGCGGCGGGGCGTCCAGATCGAAGGCTTCAGCCAGCCCTTCCAGCAGCTTGTTCTGGGTCGAGCTTTCCGACATGCGGCGGGCCAGGCTTTCGCGGGCGTTGCGGGCGGCGTTCTCGACCAGTTCGGCCTTTTCGCCGCGCTGCGGCACTGCGAGTTCGACGCGGCGACCGGCACGGTCGGACAGCAGTTGCACGACGAGGTCGGGGTTTTCGACCGGGTGCGACAGCAGGACCAGGCGGGGCGGGTCCTTGTCGTCGTAGAACTGGGCGAGGAAGGCTTCCATGATTTCCGGCGCTTCGGCACCGGCACCGGTCCTGGGGTAGAAATCGCGGTTGCCCCAGCTTTGGTTGGCGCGGATGAAGAAGACCTGCACGCAAGCCTGACCCTGGTCGAGGTGCAGGGCGACCACATCCGCCTCGGTCACGCCAGCCGGGTTGATGCCTTGCGCGGACTGGACCTGGGTCAGCGCCTTGATGCGGTCGCGCAGGGCGGCGGCGCGTTCAAACTCCATGGCGTCCGAGGCGCGGTTCATCTCGGTGGCGAGGTTGGCCTGAACATCGGTGGTCTTGCCTTGCAAAAAGCGTTCGGCATCGGCGACGAGGGTGGCGTAAGCGGCGGGGTCAATCTTGGCGACGCAGGGGGCAGAGCAGCGCTTGATCTGGAATTGCAGGCAGGGGCGGGTGCGGCCTTCGAACATGGAATCCGAGCAGTTGCGCAGCAGGAAGACCTTTTGCAACTGATTGAGGGTGCGGTTGACGGCACCGGCGTTGGCGAACGGGCCGAAATAGCTGCCCTTTTCGGATTTCTTGCCACGATGCTTTTTCAGTTGGGGAAAGCCATGATCCTTGGCGATCAGGATGTTGGGGAAGCTCTTGTCGTCGCGCAGCAGCACGTTGTAGCGGGGTTTGAGTTGTTTGATGAGGTTCTGTTCCAGCAGCAGCGCCTCGGTTTCGGTGCGGGTGGTCAGGAACAGCATCGAGATTGTCTCGAAAATCATCCGGGCGATGCGCAGGGAATGGCCGGAGGGGCGGGCGTAGTTCGACACCCGCGCCCTGAGGTTACGGGCCTTGCCGACATACAGCACCTCGCCCTTGGCATTCAGCATGCGGTAGACGCCGGGCGAGCCGTCGAGCGACTTGAGGTAAGCCTGGATGACTTCGTGGCCAGTCGGGGGATCGGGTGAGTCGTTCAAGGGCAGGCCTTTTGCGGAGGGCGCGATTCTGTGGCGTGGCTGCAATGATAGAAGGGGTGGTGGCAAGAGAAAAGCTGTCCACGGTTTCTGTGGATAACCTTGCGGACAAGATTTCAGGAGTGGCGAATTTCCCTTGTTTTTGGCCTGGTTCATTGATCTGCCTATTTTTTAGGCAACTTGATAAGGCATTGACAATAAAAGAAAGATTTCTGACCGTCCGGCAAATATCTGATAAATCAAGGGAATTTATGACGGCTTTGTGAAGGTTCGTGTCAAGGTGGACAAGTCTGGCTTGTTTGACATTTTCCTACTCGACACCCAGCACATCGGGGGTCTGCCAGACCAGATGCTGACCCCCATCCACGACAATCATCTGGCCGGTCACGGCAGGCGAATCAAGGAAAAAGCCGAGCGCTGCGGTGATGTCGGACGGGTTGGCGCCACGCTGCAACAGGGTGGCGGCGCGTTGGCGGGCGAAGTGGCTGGCGCTTTGGCGGGTGCCCCGCACGGTGGGGCCGGGGCCGATGGCGTTGACGCGGACATGGGGGGCAAGGGCTTGCGCGGTGGTGCGGGTCAGGGCCCAAAGCGCCTGTTTGGCAAGAGAATAGGTGATGAATTCGGGGGTAGGTTTCAGCACCCGCTGATCCACCATGTTGACGATCAGGCATTGCGACAGCGGTTCGTTGCCGGCGTCGGTGATCGCGGCGGGGGCCTGTGCCGCGAAGGCCTGGGTCAGCGCGAAGGGGGCGCGCAGGTTGGACCCGATGTGACGGTCCCAGGATTTTCGCGTGGCAGTGGAAATGTTGTCATATTCGAAGATCGAGGCGTTGTTCACCAGCACGGTGAGGGGGCCGTTCAGCGCCTTGGCCGCACGGGGGATCAGGGCGGCGAGTTGCGCCTCGTCCAGCAGGTCGGCTTGCAGGGCGATGGCGTGGCGACCCAGTGCGGTGATCTGTGCCACGGTGTCCAGCGCCTCGGTTTCCGAAGTTGCATAGTGGACGGCGACATCATGGCCGCGGGCCGCCAGATACAGCGCCAGCGCCCGGCCGAGGCGCTTGCCGGCCCCTGTGACCAGCGCCCTCATCCCTTGCCACAGATGCAAGGCGTGGTGCCGATGACGGTGCGACCGCAATTGCCGCATTTGGCGCGGGGGCCAAGTTGCGGCGGCTGTGGCGGGCCGCGCAGGAACTTGGTCACCAGATTGCCGATCATCGAGATGCCGACGAGGACCAGCAGGAAGAAGATGACGATCCTGATCATGTCACAACCCGTGCTGCGCCCAGAGCGCGCGTTCCTCGATGGCGGCAAGTGTATCGTCGGCGAGGTTCAGGCCGAGCCGGCTGAGCAGGGGTTTCTTCTGGCCGTGGGGCACCAGTTGCACCTTGTCGCCGTAAAGCGCCTTCATCTTGGGCACCAGATGGGCGAGGCCATCGGCAAGGCCAAGCTCAACCGCCTGCTGGCCGGTCCAGATGTCGGCGTTGAACAGGTCGGCATCGGTCAGGCGCGCGCCACGGCGGGCTTTGACATGGGCGATGAAGGCGTCGTGGATCGGGGTCTGGATGGCTTTCAGACGGTCCACATCCTCGGGCTTCTGCGGCAGGAACGGGTCGGCGAGGCTTTTGCTGCGCCCTGCGGTGACGACGCGACGCTCGATCCCCTGTTTTGCCATCAGTTCGGGAAAGCCGAACGAAGCGAAGATGACGCCGATCGAGCCTAACAGTGACGACGCATCGACCCAGATCTGATCGCCCGCGCAGGCCAGCCAGTAGCCGCCCGAGGCCGCCATATCCTCGACAAAAGCATGGACCGGGAGTTTCTTGTCCTCGGCCAGACGGCGGATGCGGGCGGCGATCAGGCTGGATTGCACCGGCGATCCGCCGGGCGAGTTGATTTGCAGGGCCACCGCCACCGGTTTGCCCCGGCTGAAGGCGCGTTCGATCAGCGGGGCCAGTGCGGCATCCGACAGGCTGCGCGAGCCGGTGCCAATGGTGCCTTGCAGGCGGATCACGTTGACGCGTGGTGGTTGCGGCAGGAAGGGGATATGGAATTTCATGGGGACTTAGGTAAGTCCGCCGGGCCTTGCGGGCAAGTGCGGAATGCTGGTTACTGCTGCGATGATCGACAAGCTGGAAATGTTCATCGCTTTGGCCAATGAGCGGCATTTCAGCCGGGCGGCAGAAGTCTGCGGCGTGACGCAACCCACCCTGTCCAGTGCGATCCGGCAACTGGAGGATCAGCTAGGCGTGCAACTGGTGTTTCGCGGCAGTCGGTTTCAGGGATTGACGCCCGAGGGCCAGCGGGTGCTGGATTGGGCGCGGCGGATTGTCGGCGACATGCGGGCGCTGCGCGACGAGATGCGGACGGTGCATTCTGGCCTGTCGGGCAATCTGCGGCTGGGGGTGATCCCGACCGCCTTGCCGATGGTGGCCGATCTGACGGGGGCGTTCGTGGCGCGCCATCCGAATGTGCGGGTGACGGTGCTGTCGCGGACCAGTGCCGAGATTCTGGCAGGGATCGAGCGGCTGGAGCTGGATGCCGGGCTGACCTATCTCGACAACGAACCGCTTGGCCGGGTGGCGCAGGTGCCGCTCTATACCGAGTTCTATCGGTTTTTATGCGCTCCGGGGTCGGCTTTGGCGGGCAGGGCACGGGTAACCTGGGCGGAGGTGGCGGGAGAGAACCTGTGCCTGCTGACCGCCGACATGCAGAACCGCCGGATCGTCAACCAGCATCTGGCGGAAGTGGGCGTCAAGGTGGCACCCACGGTAGAGAGCAATTCCACCATCGCCCTGATTGCCCATGTGAAGACCGGGAAATGGGCCTCGGTGGTGCCGATGAAGCTGGCCG
>JAYUGA010000109.1:0-5951 GCA_043738565.1 Rhodobacterales bacterium | reverse complement strand
AGTCTGATGGAGACCGCGATGAAGCGCACCTTTCAACCGTCGAACCTGGTGCGCGCCCGCCGCCACGGCTTTCGCGCCCGCATGGCCACCAAGGGCGGTCGCCTTGTGCTGAACGCGCGCCGCGCCCGTGGCCGCAAGAAACTGTCGGCCTGATCCGTTCCGGCCTTAGGGTCGGCTGATGGAGGCTATGATGACACCGCCGCAGGCACCGGAGATTGGCGTTGGTGCCGAAGGCTCCGGGAACCCTCCGGCGGTTTTGCATTTTGCGCCGCTGCAGACCCTGCGCCACCGCCCCGATTTCCTGAAAGCCGCCGCCGCCCGCCGTCAGGGCACCGGGTCTTTCCTGTTGCAAGCCCGCGCCCGCGATGATGGCGAAGGTTTCGCCCGCATCGGATTTACCGCCAGCAAGAAGATCGGCAATGCCGTCGCCCGCAACCGCGCCAAACGCCGGATGCGCGCCGCCGCCCGCGACGTACTGACCCGGCAAGCCCGCCCCGGCTGGGATTACGTGCTGGTCGCCCGGCCCGATGCCACCACCTCCCGCCCCTTTCCCGATCTGCTGGCCGACTTGCAGACCGCACTCAACGCCGTTCACCGGACCGGCAAATGACCCCCGCCGCCCGCCTTGTCGCGGTGCCGATCCGCGCCTACCGCCTGCTGCTCAGCCCCTGGGTCGGCAATGGCTGCCGCTACCAGCCGACCTGCTCGGTCTATGCGCTGGAGGCGCTGGAACGGCATGGCGCGGTAAAGGGCGGCTACCTGACTGCCCACCGCTTGTGCCGCTGCCATCCGTGGGGCGGCCACGGCTACGACCCGGTGCCGGGGGCAGACCCCGAGTTTGACAAGACGCGGTAGGTAAAAGTTAACAGACCCCTAATTCCAGAAATTACCAGAATTCTTTCAATCACTTGCGAAATGCCGCACAGGCGGACACCGCAGATGCCACAAGGTAAGGTGCGTCATATGACGCATCTTACAGGCCAGACAGGACCGCAGCGGTCGCGCCTGAATTGAACCAAATTCTCCGTATCTTCTGCGCCGCGGTTAATATCTGGGTCAGCAAGAGTTCCTAGTCTGTCCACCAAGCGGTCCGCCGGCCGCCCTGGGGGAATGCGCGGATGACCAATCACAACTGGACAGGAACGACCACTGCCCTGCGCGCGGTTCTGGCGCAATTGCGGCGGCCGGAACTGATGGTGTTCGTGCCCGCCGTCACCTTGGCCGCTTTCTGGATGGGCGGCGAACGCATGCTGATCCTGACCGCCCTCGGCGCCCCGATGCTGTTCGCCATCGCCGGGGCCTTCCGCTTTACCGGGGCCGGGGCGGGTCCGGTGCCTGATGCGCTGACCGGCCTGGCCCTGCGCCCGCAAATCGTCACGCTGCTGGACAATATTCTGCACAACGGCCCGGTCAGCGGCCTGACCACCGCCTGCCTCGTGGTGCAGTTCGATGATGCGCCCGCGCTCCTGGACCGGCATGGCCGCGCCGCGCAAACCGAGATTCTGACCCGTTGCGCCGAACGGCTGTGTGCCGCCCTGCGCGGCGGCGATACCGTCGCCCGGCTGGAAGGCGGCGGCTTCGCCGTAGCTCTTGGTCCGGTACGGCGGCTTGACCTTGAAACCGTGGTGCAACTTTGCGCCCGGCTGCAATCCGCCCTGTCGTTGCCGATCAGCCTGAATGGTGCCCGCATCTATGTTACCGGCTCGATCGGCTTCTGCCTTGGGGAAAGGTCGCCGGTGGCCGAAGGTGCCGCCCTCCTCGACGCCGCCCAGGTCGCTGCAGACGAAGCGTTGCGCAACAGCCCCGGTGCCATCCGCGCCTTCGCCCCCGACATGACCCGCACCCGCGCCGACCGTGACGCGCTGCGCGAAGAACTGGAAACCGCGCTGGACGAGGGTCAGATCCGCGCCCATTTCCAGCCGCAGATTTCCACCGACACCGGGGCGATTTCCGGGTTCGAGGCGCTGGCTCGCTGGCACCACCCGACGCGCGGCCTGATTCGGCCGCTGGATTTCCTGCCCGCCATCGAAGATTGCGGCCTCGGTGGCCGGCTGTGCGAGGTGATGGTATATAACGCCCTCCTCGCCCTCAGCCGCTGGGACAAGGCCGGGCTGAAAGTGCCCGCCGTGGCCGTCAACTTCTCCAAATCCGAACTGCGCAATCCGGGGCTTGCCAGCAAGTTGAAATGGGAGCTGGACCGCTTCGACCTTTCCCCCGACCGCCTGACGGTCGAGATTCTGGAAACCGTGGTGGCCGAAACCGAAAACGATGTGGTGGTGGCGAATATCGCGGCGATCTCGCAACTGGGCTGCGGCGTCGATCTGGATGATTTCGGCACTGGCCATGCGTCCATCACCTCGATCCGGCGTTTTCCGGTGCGGCGCATCAAGATCGATCGCAGCTTCGTGACCCGGGTCGATGAAGACCGCGAACAGCAGAAGGTGGTCTCGGCAATCCTGTCGATGGCCGAACGGCTGGGGATGGAAACACTGGCCGAGGGCGTCGAGACTCCTGGCGAACATGCGATGTTGGCACAACTGGGCTGCGGCCACGTGCAGGGCTTTTGCATTGCCCGCCCGATGCCGGTGGAGGAAACGCTCGACTGGATCAGCCGCCACCTGTCGCGGCAGTCCGGCACACCGCGCATCGGCAACCGGGCCCGCTGACATCTGCCGCAAATCTGCTGCTTGTGGCGCCCATCAGTCGGTTTTCCGGGGCCAAATCATCCGGCAATCTTGTGGAGGCTTTGTAGGCCGAATGTAGGCCGTTTGTAGGTTGCCAATCTTCCGTTAACGATGCTGACCAACCCGCACCGAAGCCCGTCAATTTCTTCCGGTAAATCTTGCCGAACCAGCGCAGCGCAAGCCGGACCCCGCCAAAGCCCCAAGAAAAGAATGATTTTCCGGGGCATCTTGACACAACCGCTTGCACTGGGGCCAAAACCGCTTGACCTTTGCCGCCCCGTTCTGTTGAACACCCGCTGATATCAAACAGGAACGGCGGCAGTCCCGATGGACGATCAGAACAAGAACCTTATCCTCGCAACGGTGCTCAGTTTCATCGTGATCCTGGGCTGGTTTGTGGGCGGACCGATGCTGTTTCCCAGCTGGTTTCCGTCAGAAACCGCCGCGACCGCACCGCTGACGGCACTTCCCGCCGATGGCACCATCGCCGCTCCGGGTACGACCCCCGCTGCCGCCACCCCCACCAATGGCGCGGCGCTAGAGGCCACACCACAACCAGAAGCGCCGCGCCTGACCGTGAACACGCCGAAACTCACCGGCTCGATCTCGATGCTGGGCGGGCGGTTTGACGATCTTTCGCTGAAAACCTACCGCGAAACGCTGGACCCCAGTTCCCCCACCGTCCGGCTCCTTTCCCCGGTCGGCCAGACCAATCCCTATTACGCCGTCTTCGGATTCGCCCCCGGCAACGGGCTGAACGAGGCTGACGTGCCCGGTGCCAAGACCGAATGGCAGATGGCCGCAGGCGGCACGCTGGCGGTGGACCGTCCGGTCACCCTGCATTGGGAAAACGCCAAGGGCCTGAACTTCGTCCGCACCATCGCGGTGGACAAGGATTTCATGTTCACCATCACCGATAGCATTGAAAACAAGGGCACATCCGACGCGCGCCTGGCCCCCTACGGCATCATCGCCCGCCACGGGTTGCCAAAACTCGAAAAGATTTACGTCGTCCATGAAGGCGTGGTTAGCCGCACCGATGGCGATCTGAAAGAGATGAAATACGCCAAGATGCTGTCGCTTCCCGCAGCCGAAGGCGGCAACACCCAGTTGATCGAAGCCAAGAAAGACGGCTGGATTGGCTTTACCGACCACTACTGGATGACCACGCTGATCCCCGATCAGGGCAAACCCTTCACGGCAGTTACCAAATACACCCCCGGCGCCGACATCTATCAGACCGAAGTGCGCCAAGCGCTGATGACCGTCGCCCCCGGCACCACGACCACCACCTCGGTGCGGTTTTTTGCGGGTGCCAAGGAATGGGAAACCATCCGCAACTACCAGAATAATGCAGGCGTTGCGGGTTTTATCGACAGTATCGACTGGGGCTGGTTCTTCTTTTTGACCAAGCCGATTTTCTTCGTGCTGCACTGGCTGCATGGCATCATCGGCAATATGGGTCTGGCGATCATCGCCCTGACCTTCATCCTGAAATTGCTGGTCCTGCCACTGGTCTACAAATCCTCGGTGTCGATGGCCCGGATGAAGGAACTGCAGCCGGAGCTGGAGGCGCTCAAGGAAAAAGCGGGCGACGACAAGCAAAAGCTGCAACGCGACATGATGGCGCTGTATAAAGAGAAAAAGGTCAATCCGGCAGCGGGTTGTCTGCCGATCCTGCCGCAAATCCCGATCTTCTTCTCGCTCTACAAGGTGATCTTCGTCACCATCGAACTGCGACAGTCGCCGTTCTTTGGCTGGATCAGGGACTTGTCGCAACCGGACAGTTCCTCGCTTTATAACCTGTTTGGCCTGTTGCCCTGGGCGGGCCCGGTCAGCGGCACCCTGCTCGCCTCGATCTTCATCGGGTTGCTGCCGATCCTGCTGGGCTGCTCGATGTGGCTGCAACAGAAATTGAACCCCGCCCCCGCCGACCCGGTGCAGGGCCAGATCTTCGCCTGGATGCCCTGGGTGTTCATGTTCATGCTCGGGCGGTTTGCCAGCGGTCTGGTGATCTACTGGATCACCAACAACACCATCACCTTCACCCAGCAGTATCTGATCATGTGGAGCCACGGCAAAAGGCCCGACATATTTGGCAATATTCGCGGCAATGCCAAAGTACAACCGGTGGCGGCGGCCAATGTGCCGGTCAAACCCCGAAAGAAATGACCGGGCTTCTGACCCAGATCAGCCGCCACCCGATCACGGGCCACGGGCGCGAGAACCTCGCGTCCGTTGGACCTTTGGCACGGGGATGTCTGCCGTGTGGCCAGCATTGGCCGGTAGCCCATGACGCGACCAAGGGATCCTGAAATGAACCTGCAATACACCATCGCCCCCGAACCGGACTTCGAGGCGCGCGAGGCGGGTCGGCTGCTGTTCGCGGGGCCTGTCGATTTCGTCAAAGGCGTCGTCGCCATGTCCGGCCTGCCGCCTGCCGACCGGCTGGAGGTCTGCTTTGCCGGTCGTTCCAACGTCGGCAAGTCGAGCCTGATCAACGCGCTGACCGGGCGCAAATCCCTTGCCCGTGCCTCGAACACCCCTGGCCGGACGCAGGAGATCAATTATTTCGCATTGGGTGACACCCGCTTTCTCGTCGATCTGCCCGGCTATGGTTATGCCGAGGCGCCGGTGGCGGTGGTGGCGAAATGGCAGTCGCTGCTGAAAAGCTATCTGTCCGGGCGGCAGACGTTGCGGCGGGCTTTCGTGCTGGTTGATGCACGGCATGGCATCAAGGCGGTTGACGAAGAGATCATGGTGCAACTGGGCCGTTCGGCGCTGACCTTTCAGTGCGTGCTGACCAAGGTGGACAAGATTTTGAAGTCCGAACGCGAGGCCGTGATCGAGCAGGTCAAAGCGGCGCTGGCCAAGCACGCGGCGGCTTACCCCGAGATTGTGGTGACGTCGTCGGAGAAGAGCGAGGGGATTGAAACCCTACGGGCGATCATCGCCACGATGATCTAGGTGTTTGGTCCCGGCATTTGATGGATCGGGTTTAGGGTGAACCTTTCGGGATCGGTTGTCCCTTGTTTGCAGATGAACTCGTAAGGGGTGAGGCCTTTGAGGGTCTTCAATCTTCGTCCGAAGTTGTAGGCGCTGATGAAGTTGGCGAGGTGATTTCGCAACTGGTCGTGGTCGTCGTAGTGGAAGCGTTTGACGGTCGCTTCCTTGATCGTGCGGTTCATGCGTTCGACCTGGCCATTCGTCCAAGGGTGCCTGATCTTGGTGAGCCGGTGGTCGATCTGATGCTCACGGCAGACCCGA
>JAYUGA010000108.1:0-15513 GCA_043738565.1 Rhodobacterales bacterium | reverse complement strand
CCGGTTTTGGATGTGATCGAGGCACGGTTGCCCAAGACCATCATGATCGCGCTGACCTGCCACATTCTGGCATCGGTCTTTGGCATCGGCTTCGGCATTCTGGCCGCGACACGGCAATATTCCTGGGTGGATACGTTGCTGTCCTTCGTGTCGTTCCTTGGCATGACGGTGCCACGGTTCTTGATGGCTTTGGTGATCCTGTATCTGCTGGCCTATAAATTCAACGTGCAGGAAATCGGGTCGTTCTATTCGTCGAAATATGGCGGACAGGCGTTCTGGTTGGGTTGGTTCGACTTCAACTGGGCCAAGTTGTGGAATCTGATCCAGCACGTCTGGCCGGTCATCGCTGTCGCCACCATTGGCGGGCTGGCCTATAACATGCGCGTTATGCGGGCCAACCTTCTGGACACGCTGAACATGCAATATGTCGAAACCGCGCGGGCCAAGGGACTGTCCGAGGCCAATGTGATCCTGCGCCACGCCGTGCCGAACGCGCTGCATCCGCTGATCGCCTATCAGGGCGTCGTGCTGCCCTATATGCTGACGGGCGAGATCGAGGTGGCCATCGTCTTTGGCCTTGCCACGATCGGCCCGGCGATCGTGGGGTCGATGGCCATCGGTGACGTCTTTGTAACTGCCAGCCTGCTGCTGGTGCTGGGGGCGACCCTGATCCTGGGCAATATCATCGCCGACCTGCTGCTGGTCTGGCTGGACCCCCGCATCCGCGTAGGAAACGAATGATGAGCCTGCATGAAGGCGAAGCCGCCGATAACCGCCTGTCCACCGCATCCACCGCCAACCAGAGCTATCCGGCACTTGTCTGGCGGCGCTTTCGCCGCTCGGTCCCCGGCATGATCGGGTTGTCCATGGTCAGCCTGCTGTTGCTGATCGCCATCTTTGCCGAATTCGTGGCACCCATGGACCCGAACGTCGCCACTGCCAGTTTCGCGCCGCCGGATCATCTGTCTTTCTTCAACAAGGATGGTTTTACCCTGCTGCCGGTTGCCTATTCCATCGTTGAGGGCACCGCGCTGGACCCGGTTACCTTCCAGCCCGTCATGGGCCCGGATATGGACCACCCCCGCCACCTGACCCTGTTTGCCAAAGGCACGGCCTATCACCTGTGGGGTGTGATCCCGATGGAACGTCACCTGATCGGCGTAGCCGATGGCTCGCCCCTGCACCTTTTGGGCACCGACAAGCTGGGCCGCGATATCCTGTCGCGCGGGGTTTATGGCAGCCGGTTGACCTTGATGATATCGCTGGTTTCCATCAGCCTGATCACCACGATCGGCACGCTTCTGGGCATCACTTCGGGCTATATCGGCGGGCGGTTTGACATGTGGTTTCAACGCTTTGTCGAGGTGATCCTGGCCTTCCCGCAATTGCCCCTGTACCTGGCCCTTGCCACGCTGATCCCGCCGACCGCCCCATCCTACCTGTTCATTTCCTTTGTCATTCTGGTGATCGTGGGTTTGGGTTGGGCACAGCTTTCCCGCGAAGTGCGGGGCAAGACACTGTCGATGGCGCGGATCGACTATGTCCGCGCCGCTGTGGCGGTGGGGGCGGGGGATGGTCGCATCATCACCCGCCATATCCTGCCCAATGTACTGTCCCATGTCATCGTTGCGGTGACCCTTGGCATACCCAACATCATCCTGCTGGAAAGCTTCCTGGGCTTTCTCGGCTTTGCCGTCAAACCGCCGCTGATTTCCTGGGGCCTGATGCTGCAGGATGCGCAAACCTTCAGTTCCATCGGGTCCTATCCCTGGATTCTGGCCCCGGTCGGCTTTGTTCTGCTTGCGGTGTTTTCGTTCAACGCTTTGGGCGACGGTCTGCGCGACGCCGTGGATCCCTATTGAGGTGCCCCCGATGACCAACACAACAGGCGACCTCGTCATCGACGCCCGCAATATCGGCGTGACGTTCAAGGTGCTGGGCGGCGAGGTCGAGGCGGTGCGCGACGTGTCGTTCCGCCTGCACAAGGGCCAGACGATTGCGCTGGTCGGCGAGTCGGGGTCGGGCAAATCGGTGACGGCGCGGGCGATCATGCGGCTTCTGACCAAGCGCGCCGTGGTCAGCCCCAAGACCGAGATCATGTATGACGGCAAGGACATGGCGCGCCTGCCCGCGAACGACATGCGCAAGTTGCGCGGCAACCGGCTGACCATGATCTTTCAAGAACCGATGTCGTCGCTGAACCCGGTCTATACCGTGGGCCAGCAGATCGTCGAGGTTCTGCGCATCCACAACAAGATCAGCAAGGCAGACGCCTGGAAAAAGGCCGTGTCGCTGCTGACCGAGGTGCAGATCCCCGACCCTGAAGCCCGCGTCCGCCAATTCCCGCATCAGTTGTCGGGCGGGCAGCGGCAGCGCGTGATGATCGCGATGGCGCTGGCAAACAACCCCGATGTCCTGATCGCCGACGAACCCACAACGGCATTGGACGTGACGGTACAGGCCGAGATACTGAACCTGATCAAGGCGTTGAAGGAAAAGACCGGCATGGCGGTGATTTTGATCACCCATGACCTGACCGTGGTGCGGCAGTTTGCCGATTACGTCTATGTCATGCAGCATGGGCTGGTGCGCGAGGAAGGTCCGGCCGAACAACTGTTCACCAACCCGCAGCACCCCTATACCAAACGCCTGCTCGGGTCCGAACCCAAGGGCCGCGCCAACCCGCTGCTGGGCACGCCCGAAACCGTGCTGCAGGGGCGGAATATCCGCGTCACCTATACCCTGCGGCGCGGCGGCGCCTTTCGCGGCACCTATCACGATTTGCAGGCGGTGGACGGGCTGTCGCTCGACCTCAAACGCGGCGAAACCCTGGGTCTGGTGGGCGAAAGCGGATCGGGCAAGACAACCTTTGGCCAAGCCCTGCTGCGGTTGAACAAGCTGAACGGCGGCGAGGTGACGTTCCTTGGCCAGCGGATCGAGGCCTATGACCGGGGTCAGATGAAGCCGTACCGCGCCCGGATGCAGGTGGTGTTTCAGGACCCCTTTGCCAGCCTGAACCCGCGCATGTCCGTGCGCCAGATCATCGAAGAAGGCTTGACCGTCAACAATATCGGCAGGTCGGGCGCAGACCGGATCGAGCGGGTCAAGCAGGCGCTGCGCGACGCCGGGATGCCCGATACCATCCTGTCGCGGTTCCCGCATGAATTTTCCGGCGGTCAGCGCCAGCGTCTGGCCATCGCGCGCGCCGTGGCTTTGCAGCCGGAATTCATCCTGCTGGACGAGCCGACCAGCGCGCTCGATCTGTCGGTTCAGGCGCAGATCATCGACCTTCTCCGCCAATTGCAGCGCGACAAGGGGCTAAGCTATCTGTTCATCAGCCATGACCTGAAAGTGGTGCGCGCGCTTTGCCACCGCGTCATTGTCATGCAGAACGGCAAGATCGTGGAACAGGGGCCCGTCGCGGACGTGCTGGAAAACCCGACCACCGATTATACCAGGCGGCTGGTCCGTGCCGCTTTTGACATTGCAACCTGAAGGAAATCCCATGCCCAAACCCATCGTCACCTTCATTGGCGCGGGCTCTGCCGTTTTTGCCAAGAATATCGCCGGCGACATCCTCAGCCGCCCGGCCTTGGCTGCCGCTGAAATCCGCCTGATGGATATCAATCCCGAGCGGCTGGAAGAATCCGAGATCATTGTGGGCAAACTGGCGCAGACGCTGGGCTGCAAGGCGACCATCAAGACCTATAGCAATCAGCGCCGCGCGCTGGAGGGCTGTGATTTCGTGGTCTGCTGCTTTCAGGTCGGCGGCTATGACCCCTGCACCATCACCGATTTCGAGGTGCCAAAGAAATTCGGCCTGCGCCAGACCATTGCCGATACGCTTGGCATCGGTGGCATCATGCGCGGCATCCGCACCGTGCCGGTGCTGTGGAGCATCTGTGAGGACATGATGCAGGTCGCCCCGAATGCGATCATGATGCAATATGTGAACCCGATGGCGATCAACACCTGGTCGATTGCGGCGAAATATCCCAAGATCCGGCAGGTTGGCCTCTGCCACTCGGTTCAGGGCACGGCTTATGAACTGGCCCGCGATCTGGACATCCCGGTGGAGGAGATCCGCTACCGCGCGGGCGGCATCAACCACATGGCGTTTTACCTGTCCTTTGAACACCGTCAGGCGGATGGGTCGTACGAGGACCTGTACCCGGCGCTGAAGCAAGGCTACCGCGAGGGGCGTTTCCCCAAATCGTCGCATTTGAACCCGCGTTGCCCGAACAAGGTGCGCTATGAAATGCTGACCCGTCTGGGCTATTTCGTGACCGAAAGTTCCGAGCATTTCGCGGAATACACCCCGTGGTTCATCAAGCGCGACCGGCCCGATCTGATCGAGAAATTCGGCATTCCTCTGGACGAATATCCCGTACGCTGCATCGAACAGATCGCCCGCTGGAAGAAGGAGGCGACGGCTCTGAAGACAGCCAACACGATCGAGGTCAAGGAAAGCCACGAATATGCCAGCCAGATCGTCAACTCGGTCGTGACGGGCGAGCCTTCGGTGATTTACGGCAACCACGGCAACAAGGGCTATATCCCGCAACTGCCGGACGGTTGCGCGGTGGAGGTGCCGACGCTGATCGACCACATGGGCCTGCAGCCCACGGTCGTGACGGATATTCCGCCCCAGCTGATCGCGCTTATGCGGACCAATATCAACGTGCAGGATCTGACAGTGCAGGCGCTGCTGCATGAAAACCCCGAGCATATCTATCACGCGGCCATGCTTGACCCGCATACGGCGGCGGAACTGGACTTGGATCAGATCTGGGCCCTGACCCGTGACCTGCTGGCCGCTCATGGTGACTGGCTGCCACAATGGGCCCGGGTTGACCAGCGCAAGGCGGGCTGAAAGCGCCGAGGGGTTTCACACCCCCCGGACCCCCTGTGGGGTATTTGTGCTAAAATGAAAGGGCGCAAATTTTAGACGAATTGTAGGGGGTTTGGCGATGCTGCCGAAACATATCGTCATCGTGGGGGGCGGCACGGCGGGCTGGCTGGCGGCCATGATGCTGTCGGATGTTGTGGCCCGCAAGGGTTGGGGCAGCCGGATTACGGTTGTGGAATCTTCCAGGATCGGCGTGATCGGCGTGGGCGAGGGGTCCACTGCGGTATTTCGGCAGATGCTGCAGCATTTCCGGTTGGACGAAGCGGAATTCCTGCGCGAAACCGGGGCGACGATCAAATACGGCATCCGGCACCGGGATTGGCGGCGGCTGGGGCACTCTTACGATGGCCCAATTGATACGCCGCAGATGGTGGCTGGCGGGGCTGATCTTGACACGTATGCTGTCGCGGCGGGGCGGTCTGTGGGTGAGGCGCATCTGTTTCAGCATTTGCTGAATGGCCGCAAGGGGCCGTTTGCGTGGAAGGATGGCAAGCGGGTGGCGGCGGGGCCGTTCCATTATGCGTTCCATTTCGATCAGGCTTTGGTCGGGGCCTGGCTCAGGCGCAAGGCCAAAGGGATTGCTCTGATCGACGATCAGGTGGTGGGGGTTGAAAAGGGCGAGGCTGGGATTGCGGCGCTGATGCTGGAAAGCGGGCAGCGGGTGGAGGCGGATTTCTATCTGGATTGCACCGGGTTCCGGCGGCGGCTGATCGGCGAGATCGGGGCGGAGTGGCTGAGTTTCCGGGACGTGTTGCCGGTCAACCGGGCGATGCCGTTCTGGGTGGATTTGCGCGACGACGAGGAGATTGAGCCCTGCACGCTGGCCTGGGCGCAGAAATCGGGGTGGTTGTGGTGGATCCCGACGCAGGGGCGCTTTGGCGCGGGCTATGTCTATTCGGACCTCCATTGCACCCCGGATCAGGCCAAGGCGGAGATCGAGGCGGCTTTGGGATTTGCGATTCACCCTCGGGCCGACATCAGGATTGATGCAGGGCGACTGAAGGACGCATGGACCGGGAATTGCGTGGCGGTGGGGCTGTCGAGTTCGTTTCTGGAGCCGCTGGAGGCGACCTCGATCCACGGCACCATCGTGCAGATGATGATGCTGGCGGAATGGCTGGGGCAGGGGGACGGGCGGGATCGGTATAACGCCGCCGTGGCCCGGCAGGTCGATGATTTCCGCGATTTCCTCCGGCTGCATTATGTCAGCGAGCGGCGCGACAGCCCGTTCTGGCGCGATGTGGCGGAGAGCCATCCACCGGCGGTGAAGGACCGGCTGGCGCTCTGGCAGGGCCATGTGCCGCAACCGGCTGATTTCGCGCGCTTTCCGCCGGGGCTGGAGCATCTGGGTTTGGCCCATGTGCAAGAACAGCTTTATGTGCCGGTGCTGGACGGGCTGGGGCTGTTGAACCGCCATGCGGCCAAGGCTGCGATGGCCCGCGACCCCAAGGCGCGCGATCTGGCGCGGAAAACCCATGCGGCACTGGTGGCGGAATACGCCGGTGCCGCGAAACTTTGCCTGCCGCATCGGGCATGGCTGCAATCGTTACAGAAGGATATGACCGCATGACCGCTTTCAAGATCACCATCATCGGCGCAGGCAGCGTCGGGTTCACCAAGAAGCTGTGTTCCGACATTTTGAAAGTGCCGGAGTTCGAGGATGTCGAAATCGCGCTGACCGACATCAACGCGCACAATCTGGACATGATCACCCAGATCATCCGGCGGATCGTGTCGGTCAACGGGTTGAAGACGAAAGTAACGTCTTCGGTGGACCGTCGGGTTGCGCTGGAAGGGGCGCGCTATGTCATGAACGTGGTGCGGATTGGCGGGCTGGAGGCCTTTGCCGACGATATTCGCATACCGCTGAAATACGGTGTGGACCAGTGCGTTGGCGATACGATCTGCGCCGGCGGGATTCTGTATGCGCAGCGCGGGATTTCGGCGATGCTGGAATTCTGCAAGGATATCAATGAGGTTTGCGAGCCGAACGCTCTGCTGCTCAACTATGCCAACCCGATGGCGATGATGTCCTGGGCGGCGATTGATCATGGCAAGGTTCGGACCGTGGGCTTGTGTCATGGCGTGCAGAACGGCCATCGGCAGATCAGCCGGGCTTTGGGCGTGCCGATGGAGGAGGTCGATATCGTCTGTTCGGGGATCAACCATCAGACCTGGTATCTGGAAATCCTGCACAAGGGCCGCAAGGTCAGCCGGGAGGAACTGACTGCGGCCTTCGAGCGGCATCCGAAGTTTTCCGAACAGGAGAAGGTGCGGATCGACGTGCTGAAACGGTTCGGGTTTTATTCGACCGAGTCAAACGGGCACCTGTCGGAATATTTGCCGTGGTATCGCAAGCGGCCAAGCGAGATCATGGACTGGATTTCTATGGATGAATGGATTCATGGCGAAACCGGAGGTTATCTGCGCTATTCGACCGAGAACCGGAACTGGTTCGAGGAGGATTTCCCGAAGTTTCTGGATGAGGCTGGTGCACCATTGTCAGCTTACAACCGGACCGATGAACATGCCTCGCATATTCTGGAAGGGCTGGAAACCGGGCGGACCTATCGCGGGCACTTCAATGTGAAGAATGGCGGGGTGATCAAAAACCTTGCCCCGGATAGCATCATCGAAAGCCCCGGGTTCGTGGACCGGTTTGGCATCAACATGGTGGAGGGAATCACCCTGCCGGACGCTTGTGCCGCGACCTGTAGCGCATCGGTCAATGTGCAGCGGATGGGGATGAAGGCGGCCGTTACCGGCGATGTGGAGCTGCTGAAGCAATCGGTGCTGCATGACCCGCTGGTGGGGGCGATCTGCACGCCGGAAGAGGTCTGGCAGATGGTGGACGAGATGCTGGTGGCGCAGGCCAAATGGCTACCGCAATATGCTCATGCCATTGGTGATGCCAAGAAAAGGCTGGAAAATCCGAAGGTCAAGACGCGGGACTGGAATGGTGCTGCACGACTGGATGTGCGGTCGGTGGAGCAGATGCGCGAGGCGCAGGCGACCAAGAACGCCTCGGAAGGGCACGGGCTGGGCACCAAGGTCATGGGGTGAAGAAAGCATGACCGTGCCGGTCCGCATCTGCGCGGACCGGCACGGGATTACCCGGCAACAGGCTGACAACGCCGGGTTTTCTCTGTATTCAAAGCGTATTCATCCTGTTGGTTATTTGGATGCTATCCGTACATGCGTTTGACCGCGCCGGGGCGGATCAGCGGTGTCTCGCATGGAAATCCTCACTCGGGCTGGCTACATGCGCCCGGTCAGCACCAGGACGACAATGACAACCAGAATGACGCCGATGACGCCGATGCCGCTGTGGCCATAGCCGTAGCCATAGCCGCCGAACCGGCCACTGAAGCCGCCCAGCAGAAAGATGACGAGCAGGATGATGAGAATGGTCCCGATGGACATGGATTTGACTTTCCTGTGGTGTGGTGAAACGTGATCAGGCGTGGCGCAGTTGCCGTGCTCGGCGCAAAGGCGATCCGGCCTACTTGCGCTTGACCGCGTCCTTGATGCCGCCGACCGCATTCTGGATGCGACCCTCGACGACCTTGGCCTTGCCATCAGTTTGCAGTTTGGCGTCGCCGACCACTTTGCCGACGGTCGCCTTGATCTTGCCTTCCGCGATTTTTGCCGAACCGGCGATGCGGTCTTTGTCCATGATCTTGTCTCCAGTTGCAGAGGGTGATGGCCTGAAGGCAGGCGATCGCAGGGTCAGTTAAGCGGAGTTGCGGGCGATCTGCACTGATCTGTGTCAATTCGCGGCTGGGTTTGTGATGCGGGCCGCGATGGGAGCAGGACAATGCCAACTGCGACGTGCCACCGGTTCACAATGCCGACATTGCAGTACTGGTGCTGGAATCAACAATGGACCGGTGCGTTTTACCAGAGCTGCAGGGCAAAATACTAGAGCGCAGCGCTATGGGAGTTTGTAACATGTTGACTACAATTAAGCGTTGCCTGTTGATTTCGACAGTTCTGGTCGGGGCCATCCCGGCGCTGGCACAATCGGTGGTGCCGGGTATGATGGGCACGACTACGATGGGGTCGGCGATGGTCGACGCCAAGGGTATGGCGTTGTACACGTTTGACAAGGATGCCAATGGCAAGTCGATGTGCAATGGCGATTGCGCCGTGGAATGGCCGCCGCTGATGGTTGCGGCCGATGGCAAGGCGACAGCGGACTGGACCATTGTCACCCGTGATGACGGCTCCAGGATGTGGGCTTTCAAGGGCCATCCGCTGTACACATTTGTCGATGACAAGGCGCCGGGCCAGGTCACGGGCGACAACAAGGACGGGTTTCATCTGGCGATGTAGCTGGTGCCGGAATTCTGCGGGATAGCGAAGAAGGGCAGGCAGCGATTGTCTGCCCTTCTTGGCATTCCGCAGCCAGGACTCCGGACTGGCACAAGTGATGACTCGGATGGAACACCGGTGACCGGGATGGGTTCCGACGCTGCGGTAACATCCGGGGAGCTTGGGACGAGCAAAACAAATGCCCCCCGGATGTCGCAATGCCACTGGTTACCCACAGATTGCGACCTGTATTTGATGGCCGCAATTCATCTAGCGTCTTTGTCGTCGTGCCGTAGCTGATCCAGGTTTGCTGCGGGCGAAAAAATCGACGGCGGGGGAGGTGGGGGTGGAAGGCGGCTTCAGGTCGGTCCCTGCGGCTACATTGCGTAGACAGGGGCATGGGACATGACGGAGGCCAGATTGCCGTCCGGCAGGGCCAGCAGGCTTTCCCCGGCCTGCAATTGCAGCAGCCCCGACAAGATGGCGCGGGCCCGGCTGACCCGGCTTTTGACGGTGCCTATGGCCAACGAGGTGGTTTCCGCCGCCTCTTCATAGGAAAAGCCCAAGGCTCCAACCAGGGTCAGCACTTCGCGGTGTTCGGGCGACAGGTGGGCGAACGCCACCAGAAATTCGCGCAGGGCCAATGCGCCATCATGGGCGGGGCTTACGGCGAGGCGGGCGACAAAGACACCGTCAGGGTCGGGCACCTCGCGCCGGGTTTTGCGCAAGCTGGAGTAGTAGCTGTTGCGCAGAATGGTGCAAAGCCAGCCGCGCAGATTGGTGCCGGGAGTGAAGGAAGCGATATTGCGCCAGGCTTTTTCGACGGTGTCCTGCACCAGATCATCGGCGCGGTCGGGGCTGCGGGTCAGGCTGAGCGCAAAGGCGCGCAGGGCGGGCAAGTGCAGCACGATGTCATCGCGCGGGGAGCGGATCGGTGTCGGTTGGGTACGTGATTGCAGGGTCATGGTCCGATCCTTTTCGGCCTAGTGCATCCAGCAGCACGGCAAAACGGTCAGGCAAACCTTCGTCCAACACCACACGGAAGGCCTGCAAAAGGCCTTCATCGAGGGCCAAGACCGGGCCGGCTCGCCGCAGGGGGCGGGGTATGTTCAATGGCATGTCGGGTTCCATGACAGGACCGTGATGCAAGAGAACACGCACCTACCGGGTCTGGTTCCCGGCGGCGGTGGATTTTTTCACCATGTCATGGCGGTGGGCGCGGCATACTGATCTGTGTTGTGACGGCGGGTGAATTGTTGCAGCCGTGCCGTTTCGGCGGAATGGCGCCGCCCGGTACCAGCAGGCGAAGGTTTTCGAAAAGCCGGGAACCAAACCCGGGCGGGCGCGTTTGATAGCTGTCGGACCTTTGAACCTTCCCCCCTCCTGTCCCCGGGGTCCGGCATTGCCTCGGGGCTCCGCCGCAAAATCGGCTGGAGCCCCGTTCTTTTCATGGCGGAGTTGTAATGTGGAAATCGGTCGAAACGTCGGAACCAATCGGGTGCTGGCGCGTTTTTCGACCACAGACGCGCGGTGGCTGTTACAAAGGGGGCTGCGATGAACTGGGATCAGATTGAAATCAAATGGGCGGAAATGACGTGGCGGGTGCGGGCGGATCTGGCACCGCGGGCGAAAGCCGCGTCTAAGGGTGCAGAGCGGGGCGACAAGCCCCAGGGCAATCCGACCGAAGCGGGGACTGACCCGGCTGGCCAAGTTCCCAGCCCGGCCAATGCAGAGTGAGGTTGCGTGACGCTGTGGCGCGGTGGCGGCTGGCACGGGCCGCGCCGCGCCTGTGGGACGACACCGCGCCGATCCGCGCCGAATTGTTTGGCACCGACCGGCTGGAGCATCATGCGCTGAGCCTAGCGGCGGCGCAGGCTGTGACGCCGGGTCGCCCGGCGCGGGTGGCCCGCCTGACGGGCCGGGTCAGGAACAATGCGGCGACGCTGCTGTCGGCCTACCGTTTCAGTGCGCGGGCGCTGCAGTCGGGCCAGCAGATCACGCCGGCGGCAGAATGGCTGCTGGACAACTTTCACATCGTCGAGGCGCAGTTGCAGCAGGTCGCAGCAGACCTGCCGCCGGGGTATTACCGCCAGTTGCCCAAACTGGCGGACGGGCCACTGGCGGGCTACCCGCGCGTGCTGGGGCTGGCCTGGGCCTATGTCGCCCATACCGACAGTCTGGTGTCCGAAGCGGTGCTGGTGCGCTTTGTCCAGGCCTATCAGACGGTGCAGCCCTTGCTGATCGGCGAATTGTGGGCGGTGGCGATCACGCTTCGGATCGTGCTGATCGAGAATATGCGGCGGCTGGTCGAACAGATCGTGGTCGCCCATCAGCAGCGGCTGGCGGCGGATGCGCTGGTGGACCGGGTGCTGGCGAGTGTCGGCGGGCACGGGCCGTCCACCGTTGCATTGCTGGCGGAACTGGACCGCGCTGAGGTGTCCGAGATCATGGCGGCGCAGATCGCCAAGCGGCTGCGCGGCACCGATCCGGTGGAAACGCCGTTGTCGGGCTGGCTGGATGACCGGTTGCGGCGGCAGGGGTCGTCGGTTGACGTGGCGGTGGCGAATGTGCAGGCGCGGCAGGGGGCATCGAACGTGACGATGCGCAACATCGTGGGTTCGATGCGGCGGCTGTCGGAAATTGACTGGGCAGACTTCTTTGAAAGCGTCAGTCTGGTGGATGTGGACCTGCGCCGAGGTTCGGATTTCGCCGCGATGGATTTTGCGACGCGCAACCGCTACCGCACTGCGATCGAGGTTTTGGCGCGGGGGTCCGGGCAGAGCGAGATCACGGTGGCCGGGGCGGCTTTGGCCGTGGCTGCGGCGGGCGGCACCGAGCAGACCCGCGATCCGGGCCATGCCCTGATCGGGGCGGGTCTGGCGGCGCTGGAGCGGTCGCTGGGCTTCACCCCTACGCCCGGGATCTGGGCAAGTCGGCAGGTCCGGCGGCTGGGGCTGAGCGGCTATCTGGGGGCGATTGCGCTGACCTCCGGTCTGGTTCTGGCGGCGGCTTTTTGGCTCAGCGGGGCGCATGGGCTGGTGCTTGGGTTGACCGCGCTGGGCGGTGCGGTCGAGGCAGCGGCGGCGCTGGTCAACCTGGGCGTCACGCGACTGGTCAGCCCTAGGTTGCTGCCCGCGCTGGATCTTGACGCAGGGATTCCGCCGGAATGGCGGACCCTGGTCGCGGTGCCGGTGTTGCTGGCCGATGTGGGCGAGTTGCAGACGCAGGTCGAGCGGCTGGAGGTGCATCACCTGTCCAGCAGCGGCGGGGCGGTGCATTATGCGCTGTTGTCGGACGGGCCGGATGCCGAAACCGAGGTTTTGGCGCCGGATGCGCCGCTGATTCTGCAAGCGCGGACGGCGATTGCCGCGCTGAACGCCCGGTATCCATCCGAGGATGGCGACCGCTTCCTGCTGTTGCACCGGCGCCGGCTGTGGAATCCGGCGGAAGGTGTCTGGATGGGGTGGGAACGCAAACGCGGCAAGCTGATGGAACTGAACCGGCTGTTGCGGGGGGCCGGGGACACCAGTTTTCTGGTCGGCCCCGCCGTGCCGCAGGGCATTCGCTTTGTGATCACGCTGGATGCCGACACCCGGATTCTGCGCGATACCGTGCGCCGGCTGATCGGCAAGATGGCGCATCCGCTAAACCGCGCGGTGCTGGATGCGGGGGTGCAGCGCGTCACCGCGGGCTACGGCATTTTGCAACCGCATGTCACGCCTGCGCTGCCGGTCGGGCGGGATGGCTCGATCTATCAGCAGGTCTTTTCCAGCCCCGGCGGGATCGAGCCTTATGCGGCTGCGCGTTCGGATGTGTATCAGGACCTGTTCGGCGACGGGTCTTTTACCGGCAAAGGCATTTATGACGTTGATGCGTTTGAGGCGGCGCTGGCGGGGCGGGTGCCGGAGAATAGTTTGCTGAGCCACGATCTGTTCGAGGGCAGTTTTGCGCGGGCGGGTCTGGCATCCGACATCCAGGTGGTCGAGGATTTTCCGACGCGGCAGGATGTGGATGCCCGCAGGCTGCACCGCTGGGTGCGCGGCGACTGGCAGCTTTTGCCGTGGATCTTTGGCGTGCGGCGGACGGCGGGGGGGATTGCGGCGGTGAGTCGCTGGAAGATGATCGACAATCTGCGGCGGTCGTTGCTGGCTCCGCTGGCGCTGGCCAGCCTGTTTGCGGGCTGGCTGCTGCCCCTGCCGCAGGCGTTGGCCTGGACGGCGGCGGTGCTGGGGTTGCTGGCGCTGCCAAGGTTGATCGGGTTGCCGTATGCGGTTTTGCCGGGCCACGCCGGTGTCACATCGCGCAGCCATCTGCGGGCGTTGGTGGCAGATGCGAACGCGGCACTGGCGCAGATCGTCATGACGGTGGTGTTGCTGGCGGACGGTGCCGAGCAGATGCTGGATGCGATCCTGCGGACACTGGTGCGGCTGGTCCGCCATCGGCACCTGCTGGAGTGGCTGACGGCGGCGCAGGCGAGCGGGGCGGAGCAGCCGTCTTATGGCGGGCAGTATCGGCTGCGGGCGCGGGGGGTGGCGTTGGGGTTGTTCGTTTGCGCCCTGGCCTATGCGCTGAACCCGGTGGCGTGGCCGGTCATCCTGCCCTTTGCCGCGATCTGGCTGGCAGCCCCGGCGTTTGCCCGGCGGATCAGTTTGCCGCGTGCGCCGCGCGCTGTTGTGCCGCTGACCGAGCCGGAACGCCGCAGTCTGCGGCTGATTGCGCGGCGGACCTGGCGCTATTTCGAGACGTTTGTGACCGAGGCGAACAACTTCCTGCCGCCCGACAATTTTCAGGAAATCCCGAGGCCGGTGGTGGCTGCACGGACTTCGCCCACCAATATCGGGCTTTACCTGTTGTCGGTGACGGCCGCGCGGGACATGGGCTGGATCGGGCAGGCCGAGGCGGTGACGCGGCTGGAACAGACCCTGGCCACCATGCAGCGGATGCCACGCTTTCGCGGCCACTGGCACAACTGGCACGACACCACGGATTTGCGGGTGCTGGAGCCGGCCTATGTGTCGTCGGTGGACAGCGGCAATCTGGCGGGCCATCTGATCGCCGTGGCGCAGGCGTGTCAGGCCTGGGAAGTCGCGGACATTGCAAGTCTGCAAGGACTGCACGATGCGCTGGCGCTGGCGGTCGAGGCGCTGGCGGCAGCCCCCGATGCGCAGATTGCCGCGCTGCTGGCGCAGGTTGCCCTGCGGCCCGGGGTGGCGGTGGAGGCGGCGGCGCTGGCGGAAAGGCTGACGGGTGCGGAATCCGACCTCACCTACTGGACCCGCGCGGTTGCGGCCAGCCATGCCGGGCTACTGGCGGCTCCGGTGGCCCCTGAACGGTTGCGCGAGGTCGGAGAACTGGCGCGGCGGCTGGCACTGGAGATGCAGTTCGGCTTTCTGCTGCAACCCGAGAAAAAGCTGCTGTCGATCGGCTATTTAGTGCCGAACAACGCGCTGGACGCCAGTTGCTATGATCTGCTGGCGTCCGAATCGCAGCTTGCCAGCCTGTTTGCGATTGCCAAGGGCGACGTGGCAACCCGGCATTGGTTCCGCCTTGGCCGGTCCGCCACGCCGCTGGGGGCAGGGTCGGCACTGATTTCGTGGTCGGGCAGCATGTTTGAATATCTGATGCCAGCGTTGGTGATGCGCAGCCCTGCGGGGTCGGTGCTGGAGGAAACCAACCGCCGGGTGGTGGCACGGCAGCAAAGCTATGCTGCGGCCTTGGGCATTCCCTGGGGCATATCGGAATCGTCCTACAACGCCCGCGATCTGGAGATGACCTATCAATATTCCAACTTCGGCGTGCCGGGGTTGGGGCTGAAACGCGGCCTCAGCGAAAACCGGGTGGTCGCACCCTATGCCACCGGGCTGGCCAGCATGATCGACCCGCAGGCGGCGGTGCGCAACTATGCGGCGCTGGCGGCCTTGGGCGGTGAAGGGCGGTATGGGTTCTACGAGGCGCTGGATTTCACGCCGTCGCGCCTGCCGGACGGGGTCGGGCATATCGTCGTGCGCAGTTTCATGGCGCATCATCAAGCCATGACGATCACCGCCATCGCCAACACCTTGCAAGACGGCAGGCTGCGCCAGCGCTTTCATGCCGAGCCGATGGTGCAGGGGGTGGAATTGTTGTTGCAGGAACGGGTGCCGCGCGATGCGTCGCTGGCCCCGCCGCGGGCGGTGGAGGTGCTGGTGGCAGCGGTCGAAGGCGCGGGAACCCATGTCGTGCGGCATTTCCCTTACCCTGCGGGTTCGGCGCCAACCGCGCATTTGCTGTCGAACGGCAGCTATGGCGTC
>JAYUGA010000107.1:0-15532 GCA_043738565.1 Rhodobacterales bacterium | reverse complement strand
CATGGCCGTGGTTGTCGTTGAAATTCTTGAAATGGTCGATGTCGATCGAGATGATCGAGAACGGCGCGGATTTGCGCGTCTCGATCCGGCGGCGCAGGGTGTCCATCATGTGGCGGCGATTGTGCAACCCGGTCAGGGGGTCGCGGATCGCCTGAAAATGCAATTCGTCGCGCATGCGGACATTGGCGATGGCAAGGCTGATCTGTTCGGCACACATCTGCGCCGGTTTGGGCCGCGTCATAAAGCGTTCGGAATCGGCGTCATGCGCCGTCAGATGCATCATGCCGACCGTTTAGCCGTGGGCCAGAAAGGGGATGCAGATGTAATTCTTCACATGTTCGTCATGGACATGGCCGCAAGCGAATTTCACCTCGCTATCCTCGAATGCGTGGGTGCGGCCGCGGCGCAGGCCCCAGCAATCCTCGGGGTGGATATGGGGATGGTGGCTGCCGTCATTTCAGCTGCACGCCCCGTCGTCCAGCACATCGCGCGAGTTGGAATAGACATAGATAGAGCCTGCGGCATCAGGCAGCCGGCACCGGGTATTGGCCCTCGCCGGTGCCAGAGGTCGCCACATGCCGGTGATAAAAGGCGTTTTGCCCGCTGTTCAGCGCCAGCGTCAGGTCTGGCGCGGTCGAGGTCTGGCCGATGTCGGATGGCTCGGTGGACCAGAAGGCCCGGCCTTTGGCATCGCGCAGGATCATCCGGTAGACGTTGGCAGCATCGGCCACCGCCGTCAGCCGCAGCATGTCTGCGGGGGTAAGTGGGGCACCCCGGAACGCGTCATTGAAATTGTCCAGATGCGCGACCAGGGCGGTGCCGAATTCATCTGCGGTGGCGGCGGATTGCTGGCGGAACAGCTCGTCTTCCACCCTGTCCGGTGCGGCGCGCCAAGCATAGGCCAACACGGCACCGCCCACCGCGATCAGAAGCCCCCAGCGCAGCCAGGCCCAGACATGTTTGCGAAGTTCCGCTGAAATACGACCCATGACCACCACATCATCCCGCCTGCGGTGAGGGTGGGGGCAATGCTTTTCCGAAGGTGAACGGGGGCCGGGCGCAGCCGGGGTATTTGCCTTGGATTTTAACGCAGATCAAATCATCTTGATCGTCTCTTTGCCCACCGCCAGCACATAGCCGCGCCGTGCGATTGTCTTGATCAGCAACTCGCTGACCAACTGGTTGCCCAGCGTATCGCGCAGCCGCTTGATCCGCGTCGCCCCCGCCGCCTCGTCGCAATCGACCTCATTGCGCCCCGAAATCACCGCTTCAATCTGCGCCCCGGTCAGCACCTCATCATCCATCCGCGCCTCGGCCAGCACCGCCAGCGTCTCCAGCGCCGCCTCGGTCAGGGCAAATTCCAGATCGTTGATATAGACCGCCCGCGCCTCGCGGCTGATCAGGATCGACGCCACCTGAATGCCCGACCGCTGAATCGCCGAAATCCGCCGGTTCAGCGCGATGATCGTCACCAGAAACACGAACGCCGCCAGCATCAGCGCCGTTGCGAACAGCAGCAGCACAAAGATTACCGACCGGTAGCTTTGCAGCACCTCGGCAAAGCTGGTGCCCGACTGCGCCAGAATCTCCAAGAGCTTGATCTCGCCGCCGGTATTCAGGTCGTTGTTGTCGATGAAAAGCTGTTCCACCCGCGCGTTGAACGCATTGGCATCCGGCAGGTTCAGGAACAGAAACACCGCAGCCGCCAGCAGGATCAGGACGATGGCCGCAATGCCATAGCCTACCACCCGGTTCCCAGCGCGCAGACTGTCAGTAGCGGAGGAAGAATTCTCCGGCACTCGCTTTCCTTTCGTCCAGACCTTCAGGCCCGAAGGTGGACAGAATCTTGAGCAAAGTCCAGCCATCCGCCGCCAGCCGCGGGGCCAGCTCGGCGCGCGCGGACTTGGGATTGCCACAAGCGCCGCCGCTGATCTCGCTGACACCATAGGCCAGTTGCAACGGGTTGTCCTGCTTGGCCTTGTAATCGGCATAGCATTGGGCCGCTGCGGGCAAAGCCAGCAGCAGGGTCAGCGCGGGGATCAACAGAACCCTCAGGGCAAGGCGCATCTGGGCACACTCCTATCGTCTGGCCTCACCTTGGGGAAAGTGGCGCTGCTATTCAATATCCGACCGCCCTCTATCACGCCTTCCCGCCCTGTTATCCCCTAACAGCAGGCCGATATTGCCTGTCTTCGGTCAACAAGAAGAGATGCTGGCATCAGCGTGGGCGCCGTGCAGCGCCGCAAAACGGAGATGCCACAATGCCCCGATCCGACCCGTTCACCGACGCACTTCGCGATCTTGCCGAAGACATTGCCTACCACACCGGCAATCTGCTGCGCCGCGCGTTTGACCTGACCTGCCTGCTGGCATTGGGACTGCTCGTCTATGCCACCAGCTTTGACCCCGCCAATGCCGGGCTGCACGGCCGCCCGCTGTTTGGCGTGCAGGCCGCCGTCGTCGGCTCGCTCGGCGTCGCCGTCAACGCCAGCCATGCCCCCACTGCCTGCGCCCTGACCAACGACCTGCTGGCCGCCCCCCATCGCAATTGCACCAACGCATTGGTTCTGCAACCCGCCGAAATCTGAAACCACCACCCTTGCGACCGCCGCCCCGATAGGCTTTTCTGCCGCGATGGACATTCCCGACTACAGCTACGAGATCGTCGCCCAGAGCCGTGGCCTGATCCGCGTCGCGGGCATAGATGAGGTGGGTCGCGGCCCGCTCGCCGGTCCGGTCACCGCCTGCGCCGTCGTGCTGGATCCCGCGAATATCCCGCCCGGCCTGCGCGACAGCAAACAACTCACCGCCGCCCGCCGCGAAATCCTTGCCGCCCGGATCATGGCTTGCGCTCAGGTCTCCATCGCCCATGCCACGGTCGAGGAAATCGACCGCCTGAACATCCTGCACGCCAGCCTGCTGGCGATGGAACGGGCAGCGGCGGGCCTCAATGCCGATCACCACCTGATCGACGGCACCAAGATTCCCGCCGCTTTGCTGGGGCGCGCCACCTGCATCGTCAAAGGCGATGCCCGTTGCCTGTCGATCGCCGCCGCCTCGATCGTGGCAAAAGTGGCACGCGACCGGATCATGGTGGATTTGGCGCAACAGCACCCCGGCTACGGCTGGGAACGCAACGCCGGTTATCCCGCCCCCGCCCACCTTGCCGCCCTGCAAAAACTAGGTGTCACCCCTTGGCATAGGCGTTCCTTCCGCCCCGTCCACAACATCTTGTATCAAGATAAATCTCTAAGTGCTTGATTCAAAAAGAGTTTGACGGCGAATCGTCGCTGACTCATCCTGTGAGGCAACAAGCGGTGGCAAACATCGCAGGGACAGAGGCAGAGAATGGCGACAAAATTGAAGGGGACGGAAGCTGCGACGCTTCCGCTGAACCAAATCCTGAGCGGCGATTGCATTGCCGCCATGAACGCCCTGCCCGCAGGCTCCATCGACCTGATCTTCGCCGACCCGCCGTATAACCTGCAATTGAAGGGCGACCTCCACCGCCCCGACAATTCGCTGGTCGATGCGGTGGACGACCACTGGGACCAGTTCACCAGCTTTGCCGCCTATGACGCCTTCACCCGCGACTGGCTGTCGGCGGCCAAACGCCTGCTGAAACCGAACGGCGCCATCTGGGTGATCGGCTCCTATCACAACATCTTCCGCGTCGGCGCGGCCTTGCAGGATCAGGGCTACTGGCTGCTGAATGACGTGGTCTGGCGCAAATCCAACCCGATGCCCAACTTTCGCGGCAAACGTTTGACCAACGCCCATGAAACCCTGATCTGGGCGGGCCGTGACGAATCCTCGAAATACACCTTCAACTACGAAGCCTTGAAGGCGCTCAACGACGGCGTCCAGATGCGTTCCGACTGGGTGCTGCCGCTGTGCACCGGCCACGAACGCATCAAGGACGAACACGGCAACAAGGCCCATCCGACGCAAAAGCCGGAAAGCCTGTTGCACCGCGTGCTGATCGCCTCCACCAACCCCGGCGATGTCATTCTCGACCCGTTCTTCGGCACAGGCACCACGGGCGCGGTTGCCAAGATGCTGGGCCGCGATTTCATCGGCATCGAACGCGAAGAAGCTTACCGCAAAGTCGCCCGTGACCGCATCGACCGCGTCCGCCGCTTGGATTCCTCGGCACTGGAAATCACCGGATCAAAGCGCAACGAACCCCGGGTGCCCTTTGGCCAGGTGGTCGAGCGCGGCATGCTGCGCCCCGGTGAGGAGCTGTTTTCCCTCGGCAACCGCCACGTCGCCAAGGTCCGCGCCGATGGCACCCTGGTCGGGCATGAGGTGAAAGGCTCGATCCATCAGGTCGGGGCGCATCTGGAGGGTGCGCCGTCCTGCAACGGCTGGACCTACTGGCACTTCAAGCGCGACGGCAAGCTGATCCCGATCGACATCCTGCGCCAGCAAATCCGCGCTGAACTGGAGGCCGATCAGGCCCCGACCCACTGAATTCTCCAACACCAGACGCCTGCTCTGCGGTCCGCCCGCAGGGCCACTGCCCCGCCATGCCTCGTGCTGGCGGGGTTTTTTACTGCGGGTCGCAGGGAATGCACCTGACCCGCCCGAGCCCAGTTCCTGCGCCCACCTGCACAGAACCATCGCAGGTAAATCCAGATCCGCCGGTGCTTGCGCATTGAACCCGCCGCAAGCTGACACCAACCGAACCGCTTACCACTTGTGCTCCCGGCAGCAACGATTTCTCGCGGTCGCTGTCCTCCAATCCGCCAAATACCTGGTCCCGGGGTCCATGAAGCCGCCCGCAGCGCGGCCTGCAGCGTGATGAGGAAAAGTGGAATCCGTTTTCTTCGCCAATCGCGCAACCAGCAAAGGTCAGCGCCGGATGATGTTTCTAACAAACATCATCCGGCACTAAGTACGCGCTCGCGATTTGCCATCGTCAGATCGGCTCGGGTAGCCCGCTGCAGCGGTCTGTGCGGCGGTCTCTGGCTTGGGAAGGCTCAGGCCCGCAGCCATTCCAGCAGTTCCGGCACCAGAAGCCGAGCGTTCATTTCCTCGTCGGACAGCGCGACAAAGCCCTCGAGATCGCGCACGATCACGACGCCGGTGTTCCTGAACCGCTCAGCGATGGTATTCAGGAACCTGAACTCGACCGTCTTGTCGCAAGCCCCCATGAACAGGAAATAGACCTGATCGCCGCGGTTCTGCGAGGCTTCGAGCACCTGCATGGTGCGGGCATTGTCTGAAGGGTCGTTTTCGCCATCGGTGATGAAGATCACGATCGAGCGTTTCCTGACGGTGGCCGCCACTTCCTTCGCGCCACCGAAGAACCGGCTGAAAAAGCCGCCCGGCTGTTCGCGCGGCAACCAGCCGAAATGCTGCAGGTTGCGCTCCAGCACGTAGCTGTAGGTGGTGCCGCCGTTCCAGCCCGGCACCTTGTCGATCACGTTGCGCAGAATGTAGCGGTCGGCGCTGTCCGGCGTCACGGTGCCGACGTGATGGGCATTGCCCGGCCCGTCGCTGAAGGTGAACAGATCGACCTGGCCATCCGGATCCAGCACCATGCCGTAGGGCACCAGCCGGGCGACCAGCGCACTGGTGGTGCCTTCCTCATGTTCATGCTCGAAGGATCCTGACACATCAATGTCGAAGATCAGTTCGGCCTTGATGGAGGGGGCGACGCCCGCCTTGTCCAGTGACAGCCGCAGCGATTGCGCCGATTTGGTAAGGTCAAGTTTCAGGGCCATGGCGAATCCTTTCCAGGATTTGAATTCTAGGACTTGAGTTTCAGCAAGATATCACGCAACTGGAAAGCCAGTTCGCGGGCTTCGGTGGGCGTCGGCTGGCGGTTGGTATCCAGCATCGTGGTCAGGGCGGCGATACTGCCCAGCCAGCCCGGAACCATCACCAGCGCGACATTCTGGATCGTGGCGATCAGGGCGAGGGGTTGTTCGATCTGGGCGCTGCGCATCGCGCCGCCACTGCGGATCTGCGCCACGGTCTGGGTCAGGCTCATGCTGCGTTCGGTGAAGCGTTGCGCCTGCGCCGGTTCGGTGCGGCTGAAGTGTTTGGACAGAAACAGCGCCGCCAGCGCCGCCGCCTCTGCCGCATCGCCAAGCGCATCAATCTGGCGGGCGTGCTGTTCCACGACCTCCTTGAAGCCGATCAGGTCGCCGAAAGCTGCGTTCATCAGGTGGATCAGCTGGCCCAGTTCGTCTCGCGCCCGCAGCAGTTCGGCAGGCGTGTCGATCCGGCTGTTGACGCTTTTGAGATATTGGCCGAACACGCCGCTGGCAGGGGCCGCGCCGCACACCGCTTCGATGTCGATCGCGCCCAGAATCTCGATCATCCGTCCGACATGGGCCGTGACGTTGCGCAGGATGTCGGACTGCGACAGGTCCAGCGTGCGCGACACGAGGTCGCTGTAGTCCTGCTGCAACGGATGGCCCCACATCACCACCTTGCGGTCGGTCAGATTGGCCGGGGCGAAAGCCTGCACGAGGCGCAACGCCGCTTCGGCCACCTCAGGGCGCACACCCGGAGACAGGGCTTGCAGATCGGCCGGCGTGACCGCGATGCGCGGACTGGTGACGCCGACCATTGCGGTCGGCGCAAAGGATTTCCGTTCGGGCGCGGGCGGATCGGGCGGCGGGATTCTTGCGGGCTTCGCCGCCGGGGCCGCAATGTCGATCACCGTCGGCCGGGCGGGCAGCTTGACGGCGCTTTGCCGACCCGGCCGGTCTGGCATGGCGATCACGGTCGGGCGCGGCCCGCCCCGGTCCCCGCCCTGTCCCGGGCCGTCTGGCGATGGTGGCTTGACCTCTGCCATCGCCGGGTCAGGAGAAATGCGCCAGAATGTCGTTCAGCGTGCCGTTGAAGCCGCGCCCGACCGCCGCATATTCCCAGCCATTCGGCCCGCGCAGGATGCTGCCCAGCTGCACGGCGTTGAACTCCTTGAATTCGTCGGACAGCAGGTAGGCCCCAAGCTCCTTGCCGTCGGTGTCGGTCAGAGTGATCGTGCAGACATCGACATCGGCAAAGCCGGGTTCATCGTCTTCGGCCGTTCTCTGGCGACCGATCACCCCTGCCTTGTGAACCGTCACGAATATCGGAATTTCGTTGATCGCCTCGCCCAGCTTCGAGCCGTCAATGACGATGGATTCAAAGTTGTTCTGCACCCGCATGTCGCCACTATGGACCAGCCCGCCATCCGGCGTCTGGAACGAGCCATCAGGGTTGGTGGCCAAAGCGCCGCCAGCCGGGTTCATCCGCTTGGTATTGTAGGTCGAAAGGACACTTCCAAGGTCCGCGACCTTGGCCCCGTTGCCGTCATTTCGGGCAGCCAGCGCATGGACGTCCACATCGTCCTGATGGGCGTCGTTGCAGCTCCATTCGACCTTGACGGTGAACTGTGCGCCCTTGTTCAGGGACAGTGCCAGTTTCGGCGTCGCGGCACCGGGTTTTTCAAGCGAGAGGGTCAGCATGTATCAGGCTCCTGTGCAATGCAGTCGGTCAGCGGCTGGATAGGCTGGCCAGTTCCGCGCGTGCGGCGGCGAATTTCTGGCGGGCCTGTTCGAACTGCTCCTCTGTGGTTTTCTTCGCCGCCGCGACCAGCCCGTGAATTTCATTCGTGGTGGCGATGATCTGTTCGATCTGCTGCGCCTGCGCCAGCCGGTTCTCGCCCGGAGCCTTCGCCGCCGCCACCGCGACATCCTTCAGCGCCCGGCCGCGCAGTTCGGTCAATTGCGTGTCGAGCTTGGCCTGACGGCTGGCCAGTTGCTGCACGTTCTTGACCGCGAAAGCGCCGTGGATCGACAGAAGCGTCATTTTGATCGAGGCAAAGCGCGAGGCGACCGTGGTGGCGGTTTCCTGCAAGGTCGCCACTCCGGCCTGTTCGATCTGCTGGATCACCAGCGCGTCGGCGGGCAGGCGGGTATAGGTGCCCTCCAGCGCCAGCGCCCGGCTTTCCAAAAGGCGCAGCTTGTCCTTCAGTTCCATCAGCCGGGCCGAGGCGACCGGATCGGCGGCATTCAGCGCCGCCTCTTGCGCCGCCACATAGGTCTGGGCCTTGGCAAGGAAAGCCCGCGCCACCGCCGCCGAGACGGTGAAATCACCGAAATGGGAGCCGTAGCTTTTCTTCAAGGTGTCCAGCGCCTGCAATTCACCGAACAGGGTCTGCATCTCGGTCGACAGGCCGGTTTCCAGTTTCATCATCCGGTCGGCGAGCGTCCTGGTCCGGCCCGAGATCAGGTCGCCAATTTCGGCCATCAGGTCGGATGCCACCTCATCCGCCCGTCTGCCGCGCAACTTGCCGATCAGCCCGACCAGCAAGCCGGGCTTTTCGCCGTTCTGCAATTTGTCCAGGATTTCCGGCAGCTTGGCGTCTTCAACACCCTGTTCCAGCTGGCCGAACAGCGCGAAAACCTTGGCGGCGGTGTTCTTGTCTAGCCGGGCCAAAAAGCCGTCCAGCGTGCGCTGCAACGCCTGTTCCGCCTCCAGCCCGATCTTGATGACATCGCCCGACGGCAGCGTGGCAAAGTCCAGCACGGCCAGCGCCTGTTCGGCCAGCGGCGTCTGCGCCGCGCTCAGGACAATCGCTCCCGTGTCGAGGGGCACCAGCGCGGTGGAAGCTGGCACGCTTTCCGCCAGCGGCTCTGGCAGAACAACGGCCTGCGGTGTCTTGTCTGTCACCGTGGCCGACGCACCCATCGTTGTCGGTTTCATCCTCGCAATCCTTCTTGTGCCCCCGTTGCCGGACCGCGCCGGGCTGACGCTATTGAAGTATGAACTGCGCCGGAAAAAGCAAGACGGCAAGCGGCCATTCATCAAAGGCTGTTGAAAATGCAAAGGCACCACCCGATTGGAACCGGGTGGCCCAGATCACGGAATGCGACGGGCCGCGCCGCCCGCTATTCGAAGGTGCTGGCCGGATAGAACTTGGTATCCACCCAGGCGCCGCCTTTCGCGGCCTGAATCGAATAGGCCCCGGAAACCGTGCCGCTGCTATCAAAGGTCAGCGACCCGGACGCGCCCTGAAAGTCGATGTCCTTGCCAGCCGCCACCGCTGCCTTGGCATCGGCATAGATCGAGACCGGCGTGCCACCGGAAGCCACGTCGCGGATCGCGGCGTTGATGCCGGTGCCGGTGCAATCGCCCTTTGCGGCATCCAGCGCCAGCGCCACGAGGTTCATCAAGTCATAGGAATTGGCCGCGAAAGGGCCGGGGTCCATGTTGTTCTTCGCCTTGTAGGCTGCCGCGAAGGTCTTGTATTCCGCCAGCGACGGATCAGATGTCGCCACCTCGACATAGGCCTTGTCGTTCAGCCGGTCGGAGCCGACGAAATTGAAGGTTTCCGGCACGTCAAGGTCGGCAGAGAACAGCCATTCGCCCTCGAACCCGCCAACCAGGGCCTCCTTGATCAGGGTAATGCCCGAAACCTGCCCGCCTGCCAGATAGATCGCGTCCGGGCTGTTGGCCAGAACCGAGATCAACTCGGCCTGATAGGAGGGTTGCGCCGGGTTGAACACCACATAGTCAGAGACGGCGATACCGGCGGCCTCGGCCTTGGCTTTGGCAACCTGCGCGGTCGAGATGGTGGATTCCTCGTTTTGGACCAGGAAGGCGACCCGCTTGTAGCCACGCTCGGTCAGCCACAGGCCCGCCGCCGCACCATCCCCCAGATCCGAGGACACGGTGCGATAGACATAGTCGCCGCCCAGTTTGTTCAGGGTGATCGTGCCGGCCAGTGACGAGCCAAGCAGCACCTTCTTGCGTTTGGCCAGATCGACAAGCGCTACCATTTCGCCCGAGGACGGCCCGAGGATGGCAACGGCACCGTCGCTGTCGATCATCTTGGTGGCGGCGCGGATCGCGTGATCCGGCTCGCCCTTGGTATCGGCGACGACGGTGCGGATCGGGCCGCAGGCGGTGCCGCCCGCTGCATTGATTTCGGTGGCGGCAAGATCAATGCCTTTGGCGACGATTTCGCCAAACTGGCCCAGTTCCCCCGTCAGGGGAACCAGCACCCCGACTGTGACACCTTCTTGTGCCGCGGCACGATCGGGCGCAATGACCAGCACCGTCGAAAACGCCATCGCGGTGATTGCGGATGTATTCAGCAGACTGCGAAAACTTCCAGACCTCGACATTTCGGACCCCTATGTTGAAATTTCAGACCCTCAGACAGTGTTTTCGACATCGCGCAACCCTGACAAACTAGAGCAGGACTTGCGCGAGCATTCCCGGTGCCAGCAGGCTTTGGCTGGCGAGCACGTCTTTTATGCGTCCAGCTTCGATGATATAAGTTGTGCCCGAGATCGCCAGAATTTTCTCCGGGTTCTGTTCGACCACCCAGATCACGCACATGCCCTGCGCGGCGAGTTCCTTGATCCAGTCCACGATCCGATCGACAAAGATCGGTGCCAGCCCGGCGGTCGGTTCGTCAAGCAGGATGATTTCCGGCCCGGCCAGCAGTGCCATGGAAATCGCCAGCGTCTGCCGCTCACCTCCCGACAGGGTCGACGCCCGCTGCCGCGCCCGTTCGCGCAGGATCGGAAAGCGGCGGAACACGTCGTCGATCTTGGCCGCAGCCCCGGCAAAGGCCAGCGATGCCGCAGCCAGATTGTCGCGCACCGAAAGCTCGGTGAACACATTGCGCTCCTGCGGCACATAGCCGACACCGGCCTTGCAGGTTCGCAGCGGGCCATGCCCGGCAATCGAACTGCGGTCGATCATGATATCGCCGCTGGTCACGGCCAGTTGACCGGCGATGGTTTTCATCAGCGTGCTTTTGCCCGCGCCATTCGGTCCCAGCACACAGGTGATCTCGCCTGGTTTGGCCGCAAAATCAAGGCCGTGCAGAATGGTGACATTGCCGTAGCCCGAGGTCAGTCCGGCAATTTCAAGCTGCATGATCAGCCCCCAGATAGGCTGAGATCACTTTGGGATCAGCCTTGATCGCCTGCGGCGTGCCCTGTGCCAGCAATTCGCCGCTCTGCAACACCACCACGCTGTCGGCGATTTCCAGCAAGAAGCCTAGGTTGTGCTCGACCACGATCATGGTGACGCCTTCGCGATTCAGCCCGACCAGCAAGGCACTGAGTTTGCGTTGATAGCTGGGGGCAACCCCGGCGGTCGGCTCATCCAGCAGCAATATCCGGGGGTTCCGCATCAGTTGACGTGCCACTTCCAGCATCCGCAACTCGCCACCGGACAGTTTGGCAACCTGATCGGAAATCCGCTCGGTCAGGCCGACCCGCGCCAGTACTTCCGTGGCGTGCCGAGCCAGCGCGGCGTCGGCCGCGCGCCAGCTGCCGCTGAACACCGACCACAGGCTTTCGCCTGCATTGTCGGCCCCGACCAAGACGTTTTCCAGCACCGACAACGAGGCAAAGGCGCGCGGGGTCTGGAAGGTCCGCCCCAGACCAAGGGCGGCGATATCGGGCGCGGCAAGGTCGGCCAGAACCGCGCCGTCCAGCATGACCTTGCCGGATGTCGGCTTGAGAAAACCGCAGATCAGGTTGAACAGCGTCGATTTGCCCGCACCATTCGGCCCGATCAGGCCCAGAAACGCGCCGCGCTGGACCGAAAAGCTTAGCCCTTCGTCGCCGCCCACCGCGCGCAGCCCGCCAAACTGCATCTTGAGCCGGTCCACTGCCAGAAAATCACTCATGCGCCAGTTGCCTTCTTCCCGAATCTTTCGAACGGTCGCCAGCGCAGAACCACTATGAAGATCAGCCCGGTGATGATCTGCTGTGCCGAGGTGGCGATCTGCGCGGCGCGGATCGTCTCGAACGGATAGACCCGGATGCCTTCCTGGATCAGGATCAGCGCCATCGTGCCAAGGATCGCCCCCAGAATGGTGCGCTCGCCGCCCAGAACCAGCGCGATCCAGACCGTGAAGGTGATCTCCGAGGTGTACAGACTGGGCGCGACCAGCGTGGCGATCATCGCATAAAGCGCGCCGGCAAAGCCGACCGGAATGGCCGAAATCACGAAAACCTCGAATCGGATGCGCGCGATTTTCTTGCCGATCGCCTGGGCCGCCATTTCGTCATCGCGGATCGCATCCATCGTCCGGCCATAGGGCGAGGCCAGGATGCGCCGGAACACCAGCATCGTCGCCAGCATCAAAAGGAATGCCGCGATGGCATAGGCCAGCGAATCGTCAAGCCCGGTCCAGCTCAGGTCCGGGCGTTTGACATTGGTCAGGCCGACATTGCCATTGCCGATCCGGCGTTCGTTCAGCAGCAGGGAATGCAGCACCTCGGCAAAGGCGAAGGTGGTCAGCGCCAGATATTCGCCGCGCAGCCGCAGGGTGGGCCAGCCGGTCAGCAGGGCAAAGGCCGCCGAGGCCACGCCTGCCACCAGAAACCCCAGCCACCATGGGCCTTTGAACCCGAACAGGTATTGATCCAGCACCTCGGGCGGTGCCTGGGTGATGATGGCATAGCTGTAGGCCCCGATGGCGAAATAGGCGACAATGCCAAAGTTGATCATGCCACCGCGGCCATATTGCAGGTTCAGGGCCAGGGTCAGCACGGCATAGACGCTGCCAAACATCAGCACTGCGGTAAAAAGCTGCATCCAGATCATGTGGATTTCCTTCCGGCCAGACCCTCGGGCCGGAACAGCAGCACCAGAATGACCACGGCAAAGGCGACCAGCGGGCGATAGCCTGCGGGAATCCAGATCACCGACATGTCCATCGCCAGCCCGACGATCAGCCCCGCTAGGATCACCGCATAAAGCGAGCCCAGACCGGCAAGAATGGCGACGGCGATGATCTGCAGGATCTGGCCGAAGGCGATGTTGGTGGACAGAGTGGAAATCAAGCTGAGCATCACCCCCGCAACGCCGGCCAGCCCGGACGCCAGAAGCCAGGTCGCCTGCGAGGTTCGCCGTACATCAATCCCGCGCGACGAGGCCAGTTCGGCATTGGTCGCCATGGCGCGGACAGCCAGCCCGATCCGCGTCTTGTTCAGGAACAGCGCGATCGCCACCACAGAAACCGCCGCAAGAACGATCAGGATGACCTGATAGTCGGTGATCCGCACGCCAAGCACCCGGTAGGTCGTGGCCAACGGAATGTTGAGGGTGCGTATGCCGGTGCCGACCAGCACCTCGACAATGCCGCCAATCACAAAGGCCACCCCGACCGACGAAATCAGCAGCACCGCCGGCCCGCGATCGCGGATCGGCTCATAGACCAGCCGCCCGACCAGCAGGCCGACCAGTGCGGTAAAGATCACCGCGACGGCCGATGCGATCAGGATATGCCAGCCCAGCAGCACGTTCAGGCCCCAAGTGGCAAAGGCCGAAACCCCGATCAGCTCGGCGTGGGCGATGTTGAGAAAACCTTCGATGCGGCGGGTCAGCGAAAACCCGATCGTCGCCAGTATCAGAAAGCAGCCGGTCACGATGCCGGAGACGAAAAATTGCGCGAAAAGTGTCATGATCCCGGCACAGGATCGGGGTTGGCTGGCTGGTTGGGGGTGAAGGCTGGCACCGGAAGCCTTGCAAGAAATCGGTGGATGCCTGCAGTCTGCCCCATGCACCGATATCCTTTGCACAACTCCGCCGCCAGTTTAAGAAGCATACGTCTTTTCTGCTTTGGCGCAATCAATTTCTCGTGTGCTGCCCTTCGCTGATCTTGTGGCAAGCGCTTGCAACCAAGTGTTTTCTAGCCCAGCGGAGCGCGGCTCGCGTCGTTGTTCGCCTCGATCAGCTTGCGGACCAGGGCAATGAACTGGCCTCGCTCCGGCCCGGTCAGCGGCCCGATCAAGCGGTCTTGCGCCCGAACCATGCGAGGGCGCGCCGCATCTATCCATGCCTTGCCCTCTTCGGTGATCCGCACACTCATCGCCCGCCGGTCACTGACCGAGGGTTCGCGCCGCACCAGTCTGCGCCGCTCCAGCCGCTTGATCACATCGGCACCGCTGGTGCGATCGACGCCAACCGCGCTTGACAGGGTAAGCTGATCCATTTCCGCATCGGCATAGAGAACCGACAACATACCGAACTGCACAGGCGTGATGTCCTGCCCGGCAAATTCCTCTGCAAACAGACCGATGTGAATCTGATGCAGGCGCCGGACCAGATAGCCGGGCCGGTTCCACAATTCCGAATAGGCGCTACCGGTGGCGCAGCCATCGTCCGGTCCGGCGCCTGCGGTGGTGGTCAAGTCCTGTCGTTCGGTGTTCATCTTCGCTTTTCCGAATCCGGTGGCTCTGTCAGATTGCATGACCAGACCGCCAGACCCGAAAAATTGACCCTGTTGCAATGCCGACTTAAGGCTGTATACTCCTTAAATACGCGACTTGCCAGTAGCTTTGCAGCGGATGCGATGGGCGGATTTTCCGGCCTGCAATCTGTGTTTGCGCCGCAATCCATGACTTTCCATCGGTTGGGTCGTTTCTCAGTGTGACTTCGCGTCGTTCGGGCAACAGGAGCGGGGATCTAGTGTCGAGCGGGATCGGAGCACGGGTTCTTCGCAAGGAAGACCAGCGGTTGCTGACCGGCACGGCGCAGTTTGTCGGCGACATCAGGTTGCCACGGATGTGGGAAGCCGCCTATGTCCGCAGCCCGATCGCGCATGGCCGGATCAACGCCATCACCAAGCCCGCCGCCTTTGCCGACCGCGTGTTCACCGCGCAGGACATGGCGGATGTGCTGCCGATCCGGGCGGAGTCGTCGCTGCCCGGCTACAAGGTTTCGGATTATCCGGCGCTGGCCACCGGCAAGGTCCGCTATGTCGGCGAATGCGTGGCGATCTGCGTAGCACCCACCCGCGCCGAGGCCGAGGATATTGCCGAACAGGTGGTGCTGGATCTGACGCCGCTGCCGCCGGTGGTCGATGCCTTGCAGGCCCGCGCGCCGGGGGCGGCACTGGTGCATGACGACTGGGGTGACAATCTGTTTCTGACCACCTTTGCCGATGGCGATATCGAGGCAGTCAAGGCGCGAGCGGATGTGGTGATCCACCGCGAATACAACACCGCCCGTCAGTGCATGGTGCCGCTGGAGGGCAAGGGAACCCTGTCTTACTGGGATGCCAAGGCCGGGCAACTGGTGGTCTACACCTCGACCCAAGTGCCGCATCTGATCCGCACTGGCATCGCACAATTCCTGCAACTGGATCAGGGCGCGGTGCGGGTGATCGCGCCGGATGTCGGCGGCGGTTTCGGCACCAAGGGCAAGCATTATCCTGAAGAGATCATCCTGGCCTGGGCCGCGCGCAAGCTGGAACGGCCGCTGAAATGGGTGTCGACGCGCAGCGAGGCCTTTGTCAGCGACTACCATGCGCGCGATCACGCCACCCATGCCGAACTCGCGCTCGACGCCGAAGGGCACTTCCTCGGCCTGCGCGTGACCACCCTGGCCGCCGTCGGCGCCTATGTGTCCACCGTCGGCGCGGCGGTGCCGACCACGGTCTACACCGCGGTGCTGTCCGGCCCGTACCGCATTCCGGCGATCTTCGCCGAAGTGCGCGCGATGTTCACCAACACGGTGCCGACCGACGCCTATCGCGGCGCCGGCCGGCCCGAAGCGA
>JAYUGA010000106.1:0-2072 GCA_043738565.1 Rhodobacterales bacterium | reverse complement strand
CCCCTTTGGCGACCGGAACCCCGCCATTCTGATCCGGCCACAAGAGCGCCCCGTCGAGGTAATTGATGACGCCATAACAATTGGGCCCGAGGATCGGCATGTTGCCGGCTGCCGCGACCAGCCTGGCCTGCAACTCCGGCGCCCCCGCCTCGGTCCAACCACTGGCAAAACAGATGGCCCCGCCCGCGTCCATGGCAGACAGTTCGGCCACAACGTCCAGCGTGGCAAACCGGTTGACCCCGATAAAGGTCGCATCCGGCACACCCGGCAGATCGGCCAGCGCGGCATAGGCCTTCAGTCCGCCAACCTCCGCCTTGGTTGGATGCACCGGCCAAACCTCACCCGCAAAACCCATCTTGCGGCATTGTTCGATGACGTTCAGCGCCCAACCGGCCCCCAGAACCGCGATGGATTTCGGACGGAGCAGGCGATCAAGGCGCGTCATGCCCGACCACCAAGCCTGCTGAGACCGCCGGGGCCCTGCCCCGGACCCCGGGATATTTCTGGACAGAAAATAGAAACACCCCGCCCGGAAGTCCCGTGCGAGGTGCCATTTCCCGTCACCGTCACCGTCATCGCCGTCCCCGGCTGTTCGGCAATACCAGATTGCCGACTCAGGCTTAACAATTGGTTAGCAGCCACGCTCTTTCTCATTTTCTATCCCTAAATATCCCGGGTGAGCCATTGTTGCGCCATTGGTCCGAGCAACCAATGGCGCAAGGGGGGCTGGCCCCCGCTGCACCGGTTCAGCCCCCCAACGGGCGCAGAAGTTCGCGGCTGATGATGTGACGCTGGATTTCGGACGTGCCTTCCCAGATGCGCTCCACTCTTGCATCGCGCCAGATGCGCTCCAAGGGCAGTTCCTCCATCAGCCCCATGCCGCCGTGGATCTGGATCGCCTCATCGGCGACCATCGCCAGCACTTCACTGGCTTTCAGCTTGGCCATTGCCATGTCGGCCTCGGTGACCGTCCCCTTGTCATATTTCCAAGCGGCCTCGCGGGTCAGGAGTTCGGCGGCTTTCAACTCCATCGCCATGTCGGCGAGTTTGAAGCTGATCCCCTGGAACTTGCCGATCTGCTGGCCGAACTGTTTGCGCGCGGCGGCGTAGGACAAAGCATGACCCAGGGCCCGTTCGGCGCGGCCAAGGCAGGTCGAGGCGACTTGCAAGCGGGTGGCGCCCAGCCAGGAATTGGCGACATCGAAGCCCTTGTGGACCTCGCCCAAAATCTGGCGCTGGTGCAGGCGGCAGTCGTCGAATTCCAGCACAGCGTTGGTGTAGCCACGGTGGCTGACGTTGCGGTAGCCGTCGCGGACGGTGAAGCCGGGGGTGCCCTTGTCGACAAAGAAGGCGGTGATCTTCTTTTTGGGGCCGCGTGGGGTTGCCTCCTCGCCGGTCGCCACAAAGACAATCGCAAAGCCGGCCAGGTCGGCATGGGAGATGAAGTGCTTGGTGCCGTTCAGGATCCAATCCTCGCCGTCCTGCCGCGCGCTGGCCTTCATGCCGCGCAAGTCGGATCCGGCACCGGGTTCGGTCAGCGCCAGGCAATCCCATGTCTCACCCCGGACACAGGGCATCAGGTATTGTTCGCGCTGTAGGGCATTGCCCGCCAGAAGGATGTTGGAAGGACGCGCCACGCAGGTCCAGTGCAGGGCGTAGTTCGCGCGGCCCAGCTCCTTTTCGTAGAGCAGCCATGACATTGTATCGAGGCCCGCCCCGCCGACCGCTTCCGGCATGTTGGCGGCGTAGAGCCCGGCCGCCATGGCTTTAGCTTGAATCTCGCGGATCAATTCCAGCGGCAGATGGCCGGTCCGTTCCACCATCGCCTCGTGCGGATAGAGCTCGCGCTCGACAAAGGCGCGGGTGGCATCGACGATCATCTGCTGTTCGTCGGTCAGACCGAAATCCATGATTTATCCCTTCCGCTGACCGGTAAACCGACCAGCGGCCTCGGGCTTGGGCAAGGCGGCATGTGCCTCGGCAATCGGGCGCAGGGTCGCCAGAATTTCGGGGGCCGCTGCACAGGTCTTGCCCGCCTTCATGTCGACATGCAGGCACATTTGTTCGATGGT
>JAYUGA010000105.1:0-15606 GCA_043738565.1 Rhodobacterales bacterium | reverse complement strand
CAAAACCCGCGCCTGGATCCTCGCCCGCCCGATGACCGGCTTCTCCGAAACCTTCTCGCAATACGTGATGCAGGTCGAACCCGGCGGCGGCTCCGACGCGCCCGACCCGGAAATCGGCGCGGAACACGTCATCTTCGTCACCCACGGCGAACTGACCCTGAGCGTGGATGGCCAGGGCCACGACCTCAGCCCCGGAGGCTATGCCTATATCCCCGCCAGGGCCAAATGGACCTTGCTCGCCGAAGGCCCCGAACCCGCCCGTTTCCACTGGATCCGCAAGCTCTACGAACCCGCCCCCGGCCTGCCCTATCCCACCACTTTCGTGACCAATGAACAAAGCCTGCCGCTTGCCACGATGCCGGATACCAAGGGGGTCTGGGGCACTACCCGCTTCGTTGACGCCGACGACCTGCGCCACGACATGCAGGTCAACATCGTCACCTTCCAGCCCGGTGGCGTGATTCCATTCGAAGAGACGCATGTGATGGAACACGGCCTCTACGTTCTGGAAGGCCGCGCTGTCTACATGTTGAACAAGGATTGGGTCGAGGTCGAGGCCGGCGATTTCATCTGGCTGCGCGCCTATTGCCCGCAAGCCTGCTATGCCGCCGGCCCCGGCCCGTTCCGCTATCTGCTGTACAAGGACATCAACCGCCACGCTAACCTGCGCGGCACATTTTCACATGCCCGCTGACCCGATTCATTTGCTCATAAATATCCCACAGGGGGTCCGGGGGATGTGAAATCCCTCGGCCTTCGTCAAAAGGCACGCCATGCGCACGCTCAAAACCGAACCCCTCACCGCCGCCGCCTTCGCCCCGTTCGGCGACGTGCTGGAGGCTGCCGGTGATTACCGCCTGATCAACGAAGGCCTCTGCCTGCGCCACCACGACCGCGCGCTCATAGATACCGGAGACGCCCGCCCCGGCATCTCGATCTTCAGCGCCGCCGCCCGCAAGCTGCCCTACCGGCTGAACCTGATCGAACGTCACCCCGACGGCTCCCAAGCCTTCCTGCCAATGACCCAGCACCCGTTCCTCGTCATCGTGGCAGACAATCCCGATTCCACCCCTCGCGCTTTCCTGACCAATGGCGCACAGGGCATCAACCTGCACCGCGGCACCTGGCATGGCGTGCTCACTCCGCTCGCCGACCCTGGCCTGTTTGCCGTGGTTGACCGCATCGGCACCACCGCCAACCTCGAAGAACACCGCTATCCGCAACACTGGACGGTCATCGCCGGCTGAAACGACATGCTCCCGACCAAAGCCAACCGCTCCGCAAGCCGAAGAGGCTTTCGTCGCGGGCGTGAAGAAAGCCCACTTTGGCTTGAGGAACGCCGGGCGATCGGCGGGCCATAGCAAAGGCAAACTGCCTTGCGCGACACACCAAATGAAAAAGGGGCAGCCAAAGCCACCCCTTTCCCGCAATCCCGGCCAAAGCCGGAAGCGCTTATGCCAGTGCGAGGTTGATCGCCGATTCGCGGCCGTCGCGGCCGGATTCGATGTCAAAGGTCACAGCCTGACCGTCAGCCAGCTGACGGATGCCCGCACGTTCCATGGCGGAGACATGGACGAAAACGTCCTTGTTGCCATTTGCCGGGGCGATAAAGCCGAAACCCTTGGTTGCGTTGAACCATTTCACGGTGCCATTGGCCATCGTGTGTACTCCTAGTTTAGATGCCATCCGCGTCGTGCGATGGCCTGGCGCAGTCACTTGAAGATCGAAAGCTGCAGCCAAGAAGGAGACAGGGTCGATATTTCGCGTCGCAAGCATCAAATGCCCCTTTTCCGCCCGAATTGCAAGCCCCCCGTCACGCCAGATCACGCAAAGCCAAGGAAATCCTGCGCAAGTTGCCGTTCAATGCCCCCTCTACATTTGCTTCGATCCCCAATACCGTCGGTCCGTCAGGCCGTCAGCCCCGGTCTTGCCACCATAGGACCGCGATGAAACTTCTCAGCTACAACATCCAGTATGGCTTTGGCAGCGATGGCCGTTACGACCTGCCGCGCAGCGCCGAAGTGCTTAAAACTGCCGACATCGTCGCTTGCCAAGAGGTTGACCGCCACTGGTCGCGCAGCAACCACGACGATCAGCCCGCCCGCCTGCAATCCCTGCTGCCCGACCATTACACCGCCTATGGCCCCGGCTTCGACATGGACGCCAGCACGCCGGCCGACCGCGCCCGCCGCCGCCAGTTCGGCCCGATGATCCTGTCGCGCTGGCCGATTCTCTGGACCCGGTTGCACCTCTTGCCGATGCGCCGGATGCTCGACCCCTTGAACACCCAAAGCGCCGCACTCGAGGCTTGCATCCCCACCCCGCTCGGCCCGATCCGCGTCCTGTCGGTCCACCTCGCCCATGTCGGCACCGAGGAACGCCTGTCCCAGATCGACCACCTCTTGCACCTCCACGCCGCCAGCCACACCCAGGGCCCGCCGTGGAGCGGCACCGATGACGAACCGCAGCGCAACTGGACTGAAAACCAGCCCGAGCCGCCATGCCCGCCATCGGCCATCTGGCTGGGCGATTTCAACTCCGAACCCGGCAGCGCCGAACATGCCCGAATCACCGGTCAAACCCCCTACCACCCCGGCGCCCGCTACGCGCAGGGCTTCGTGGATGCCATCGCCCTGACCGGCACCCGCCTGCACACCCATCAGAAGATCATCGCCGGGCAAAGCCGCCTGCGCCAGTTGGACCATTGCTTCGTCACCCCGGATCTTGCCCCCCATGTGCGCCGGGCCTGGACTGACAATCGCCAGCCCGCATCAGACCACCACCCGCTGTGGGTTGAACTTTCCGCGTAAGGTGCGTCCTGTGACGCACCCTACCCCGGCCCACGCCCTCAGGCCCCCGCGATCTGCCGCGCATAAAGGTCGCCGTCAAACCACCCGCGCGAGGCTTTGACCAAACCCGCCGCATCCAGATCCCATTCCTCGCAGCCGCTGATCCGCAGCGGGTTCCCGGTGCCGGCATGGTGGCCGGTAAAGGTCCACAGATAGATCATATGGTCGCCCATCAGCCGGATCCCATCGCAGCTCAGGTGCAGATCCGGCACCTCGCCATAAAAGCCCTGCGCCATTGCCGCGACCCCCTGCCGCCCCAGCCAGGGCGTGCCCCGGTTGATCACGATCTGGCCATCCAGCGCATAAAACCCCGCCACCGCCGCCGCATGCCCGGAATTCCACGCCGCCGTATACCCATCCGCAATCGCCTGCGCCTTCGCCGCATCCAATGCCATATCCGCCCCCCCCGGTATCGCCAATCGCCCAGACCTGTGCGCTTTCCCGCCTTGGGTCAACCCGTTCCGAACGCGCACAAACCGGGGAAATGACCTGCCGGACTTTTCGCGGAAGACCGGCAACCCGCATGATCTGGCGCGGGTGAGGCTGCCTCAAACTACGCCGCAGGCCGCGTCCGGTCACGCACCGCCCGCCAGCCCGCGCCAGCTTTTGGCTTCCTGGCATCAGCGCCAAGGCATTTCCGAACGCTTGGTAAATTCTTGAAAACCAGCCCATTGAAAGATAATGACTTTCATGAACCTCCAGTTCTGGACGCCCGCCACCGCAAACCTGACCGCACGCCCCCGGTTGACACCGCACCCTGCCTCCCGCTTGATAACCTCAGCCAAACCGGACCCCCCCCAATGACTGCCCTAGGTGCCAGCCTCTCCACCGCGCCCCCCACCCTGTCGCCGGCCGAGGCCACCCATCTCGCCCGAACCCATTTCGGCATCTCGGGTCAACTCACCCAACTGACCTCCGAACGTGACCTCAACTTCCGTCTGACCACCCCCGCGGGCCAGTTTGTCCTGAAACTCGCCAACCCCGCCGAGCCGCCGGAAGTCACCCAGTTCCAGACCGCCGCCCTCCTTCACCTCGAACCCACGCGGCTCCCCGTCCCCAAAGTCATCCGCACCCTCACCGGCCAGACCGCAGCCCAAACCCCGCACGGCATCCTCCGCCTATTGACCTACCTCGAAGGCACACCGCTCTACCAAACCCCCCGCACGCCACAGCAGCGCCGCAACATGGGCACCACCGCCGCCCGCCTTGCCCTCGGCCTGCAAGGCTTCCACCATCCCGGTGCTGCCCACGTCCTGCAATGGGACATCAAGCATGCCGCAAACCTGCGCCCCCTGCTGCCCCATGTCCCCGCTGCCATCCGCAACCTCGCCACCGAAACCCTCGACCGTTTCGAGCGCGACATCCTCCCCCACATCCCTTCCTTGAGAACCCAAGTCGTCCACAATGACCTCAACCCCCACAACGTCCTGGTAAACCCCGCCAACCCGGATGAAATCACCGGCATCCTCGACTTCGGCGACATGGTGCAAACCCCGCTGATCTGCGACGCCGCCGTCACCGCCTGTTACCAGATCGACCCCACCCAGCCGCTGCAAAGCCTCCGTGACTTCGCCCGCGCCTACCACGCCACCCTGCCCCTCACGCCGCTGGAAATCCGCCTTCTCCCGGACCTCACCGCCACCAGGATGCTGACCTCTCTCACCATCGCTTCTGCAAGGGCCGCCCTCTACCCCGACAACGCCCCCTACATCCTGCGCAACTATCAGGGCGCCCAAGATGGCCTCATCGCGCTCGCCAACCTCCCCCGCTTGCCCCTGGACCTCACATGACCATGATCAACGCCTACACCCCAGGCCAGGGCAACCTGTCGCCCCAGGATCAAGCCCTGGTCCAGAGGCGCACAAAACTCCTCGGCCCCGCCTACCGCCTGTTCTACGAAACCCCGGTCCACCTGACCCGCGGCGCGGGCGTCTGGCTCTATGACAGCGCAGGCAACGCCTATCTCGACTGCTACAACAACGTGGCCAGCGTCGGCCATTGCCACCCCCACGTCACCGCCGCCACCGTCCGCCAATCCACCCTGTTCGCCAGCCACACCCGCTACCTGCACGACATGGTGCTCGACTATGCCGAACGCCTGCTCGCCACCTTCCCCGCCGCCGTGAGCCATGTCATGTTCACCTGCACCGGGTCAGAGGCCAACGACCTCGCCCTCCGCATCGCTTATGCCCACACCGGCGGCACCGGCCTCATCGTCACCGAGAACGCCTACCACGGCGTCACCCTCGCCACCTCCGCCATGTCGCCCTCGCTGGGGTCAGGCGTCCCCTTGGGCCAGAACGTCCGCACCATCCCCGCCCCCGACGCGCACTTCACCGCCCATGTCCAGCACGCGATCAACGACCTGCAACGCCACGGCATCCAGCCCGCCGCCCTGATCGTCGACACCATCTTCTCCTCCGACGGCGTCTACGCCGATCCCCCCGGCTTCCTGAAACCCGCGGCACAGGCGATCCGTGCCGCCGGCGGCCTGTTCATCGCCGACGAGGTGCAACCCGGCTTCGCCCGCACCGGCAGCCATTTCTGGGGTTTTGCCCGCCACGACGTCATCCCCGACATGGTGAGCTTGGGCAAACCCATGGGCAACGGCTACCCCGTCGCCGGTCTGGTGATGAAGCCCGAGGTCATCGCCAAATTCGGCGCCAAAGCCCGCTATTTCAACACCTTCGGCGGCAATGCAGTCGCCTGCGCCACCGCCATGGCCGTGCTCGACGTGATCGAAGACGAACACCTGCAAGCCAACGCCCAAGACGTCGGCACCTACTTCCGCGACAACCTGCTGACCTTGGCGAAAACCCACGAGAGCCTCGGCCCCCTCCGCACCGCCGGTCTGTTCCTCGGTCAGGACATCACCACAAACGGCCACCCCGACAGCCCCAAAGCCGCCCGCCTCGTAAACGCCCTGCGCGAGGCCCGCATCCTGATCTCCGCCACCGGCCCGCAAGGCCACATCCTGAAAATCCGCCCGCCGCTGGTGTTCAGCCGCGCCAATGTGGACAGGTTCCTGGAGGGGCTGGAGGCGGTGCTGAAGGCACTCTGACCCGCCGCTCTTCAATCCCTGACGGTCTTTCATCGCTAACGCCAGCGAGTAAGCCTGTCAGGGCTGACGAGCGCCAAACATTGGCGTTTTACAATATAGCAGAATTGACTTACTTCCAACCGCTGAAGGTCATTTGCACGTCGCCGCTATTGCCAGTTTTTACGCGCAAAGCAGTGTAACCTTGACGTCTTGCCCATCGCTCAAGTTTCTCAACATTGCGAGATGGTATCCAAGTACGTGCGTAACGTCTGCCCTCCGCCTTCGCAACATTGATAGCTTGTCGCGCCGGCAGCGACGCCTTTCCATCTGATATTTCTTGTTTCTTATCCGCAGCTAGCTTTTGTGCTTCTTGCTGCGTCTTCTCTTCCGCCAAAAAGACTTCCCGCTCCTCCGGGGTCATTTTGGCGAGCATATTCTTTCGTTTTTTGGACGCATATATGGTTAGGCCAAGGGCAAGGACTATTATCGCGACAATTAACATCGGTTCTCCGTGACTGGCTCAAGCTAGGAATGATTAGCGCAAATTATCCGTCTGACTTAGCTATTTGTAAGTAGGGTGGGTGCCAACCCACCACTGCCGCAACAAAGGTGGTTTCCACCCAACCCACCCCAAAACCTTTCCACCCGGTTAGCGCCCCCAATCCAACCCCCTGAAATCCCCCAGCCGTCCACATGTGGACACCTCACCTCATCAGCCCCGCCACGTCCAGCATCCGGTTCGAGAACCCCCACTCATTATCATACCACCCGAACACCCTCAGCATCCCCTGCCGCGTCACCCTGCTCTCCGGGCAAGCCATCACGATGCTCTCCGGCCGCGCCCGCAAATCCGACGACACCAGGGCCTGATCCGTCGCCCCGATCACCCCGCCCACGCTGCGAAACGCCGCATTCACCGCCTCCGCCGTCACCCCCCGCTCCACCATCACGCACAAATCCACCGCCGACACTGACGCCGTCGGCACCCGCACCGCCGACCCCTCGATCCGCCCCGCCACCCCCGGCAGCACCAGGTCCAGCAGCCGCTGCGCCGAGGTCGTGGTCGGCACCATCGACAGCGCCGCCGCCCGGCTGCGCGCGAAATCCGCCGCCGGCGCATCCACCGTCGGCTGCGACCCGGTATAACAGTGAATCGTCACCATCGACCCGGTGACGACCCCCCACTGATCATCCAGCAACTTCACCAGCGGCGCCAAAGCATTCGTCGTGCAGGACGCATTGGACACAATCCGCTGCTCCCGCAAGCTCGCCTCATTCGCCCCCAGAACCACCGTAACTTCAGCCGCCCCAGATGGCCCCGACACCAACACCCGCCGCGCCCCCGCCGCCAGTCCACGGCCCGCCACCGCCAGTGAATCCGCCCGTCCGGTGCATTCCATCACCACATCGACGCCACGCAGATCCAGCCCCGACACATCCGAAACCCGGTGCAACGGCACCCGCCGCCCATCCACCACCAGCAGCCCCGGCTCCAGCGCGACCGAGCCGCGCCACGGCCCGAACACCGAGTCGAACTCGAACAGATAGGCGCACATCTCTGCCGCCGCGATGTCGTTGATCCCGACAATCTCCAGCCCCGGCCAACCGCCGGGCCGCTGCATCCAGGCCCTGAGAACCGAACGCCCGATCCGGCCAAATCCATTCAGAAATACCCGCATGAAAATCCCCCCTGCCCCTTCAAATCACGACAGGGGGGCCATCTTCAAGCCGTCAAGCCTAAGCCGCTGCCTCCAGATGCGCTACCAGCCCGGCGTCCAGCCCCAGCCGCGCCGCCAGCATCGCCAGATAACCCTTCTCCGCCGCCCCCTGCCGGTTCACCACCAACAGCGAAGCCGTATAGATCGCCGCCGCTTCCTCGGGACTGCGGGCCAGCGCCGCGATACGCCCCACATCGGTCGGCGCGGCCAGCTCCGCAGAGATCATCGCCTGCGCCGCCTCCCCCAGCCCCAGCCTGGCCAGTTGCCCGTCAATCGCCGCCTGTTCGGCATCCGTCACCACGCCGTCAGCCTTGGTCGCCGCCACCATCGCCTGCAACAACCGCTTCGACAGATCCTCTGCCGCCACCGGGTCGCTGGGCAAGAACACCGTGCCCTGCGCCGCAGGCACCGGGTCGGTCGCGCTCGCCGTCGCGCGGCCGGCCTGCCAGTTGCTGAACGCCTGCAACGCCAGCCCGCCAATCAGTGCGGCACCGCCAACCTCAACCCCGGTGCCCACCATCTTGCGTGCATTGCCCGACAACAGCACCCCCAGCAAGCCACCGGCAATCGCGCCCTTGGTCAGCGTCGATTGGCTGTTCCACGCCCCCTTCGCTGTGTTCGCCAGCCCGCCAATGCCACCCTGCCGCGCCGTCAGGTCATTCAACCCGCCCAGCAAACCGCCCAGCAAACCATTCAATCCCGCCATATTCGCCCCTCCAAGGCCAAAGATGCCGCTTTATCCGCCCGCGCCGCCTTTCCCGCAACTGCCATCAGCGGGGAATAGCCGAGCATCCTTCCCCCGCCCACCCTTGACCCAGCCCCCACCGCAGGGCACACCAAACCAGCCAAACGGAGCCGCCAATGACCTTTTCCCGCCACCTCAAAATCGCCCCTTCGATCCTGTCCGCCGATTTCGCCAATTTCGGTGCCGAATGCCGTGCGGTTGAATCTCAGGGGGCCGACTGGGTCCATATCGACGTGATGGATGGCCATTTCGTGCCCAACCTGACCTTCGGCCCGGCGATGTGTGCCGCGATCCGGCCCCATATCAAGGGCGTGATGGATGTCCACCTGATGATCGCCCCGGCCGATCCGTATATCGACGCCTTCGCCAAGGCGGGGGCCGATCACCTGACGGTCCACCTTGAATCCGGCCCCCATGTCCACCGCAGCCTGCAAACCATCCGGGGCCACGGCTGCAAAGCCGGCCTCGCCATCAACCCCGCCAGCGGGATCGAGGCGGTGCCCTACCTTCTGGACGACATCGACATCCTGAACGTGATGACGGTCAACCCCGGCTTCGGCGGCCAGAAACTGATCCCCGCGATGGTCGAAAAGGTGAAAATGCTGCGCAGCATGATCGCCGACCGCCCGATCCACATCCAGATCGACGGCGGCGTGACCACCGACAACGCCGCCGGTCTGGTCGCCGCCGGAGCCGATGTTCTGGTCGCAGGCAATGCCATCTTCAACGGCGGCTCCGCCACAAGCCCCGCCGCCTACGGCACGAATATCCGCGCGTTGCGCAAGGCTGGCGAAGCGCGGTAAACCGAACCAAACCGGCGTTCATCCAGCCAAAGATGGCTTTCTTCACGCCCGCGACGCAAGCCCCTTCGGCTTGAGGAGCGGGCGTATCAGTGATGGCTACCCCACGGCCCATGCAGCCCGGTCCCCGTCTTGTCCAACCGTTCAAAGCCATGCGCGCCAAAGAAATCGCGCTGCGCCTGAATCATGTTGGCGGTGCTGCGCCCGGTCCGCATCATGTCGAACCACGCCAGCCCCGCACTCAACGCCGGCAACGGCAGCCCGTGTGCCGCCCCCATCGACACCACCCCCCGCAACCCCGGCCCCGACGCCTTCAGGTGACCCACGAAATACGGTGCCAGCATCAGCCCCCGCGCCGGATCCTGGTCCAGCGCCGTCGCCATGTCGTTCAGCATCCCGGACCGGATGATACAGCCCTCGCGCCAGACCCTTGCAATCGCAGGCAACGGCAGGTTCCAGCCAAACTCCTTCGACGCGGCGACGATCAGGGCAAACCCTTGCGCATAACACAGGATTTTCCCCGCGATCATCGCCTGCTCCAGCGCCTTCAGCGTCACCGCCCCCTTGGGCAAAACCTGTGGCGCCGGCCCAAACACCGCCTCGCCCTTCTGGCGTTCGTCCAGACTGCCCGAGACGTTGCGCGCCATCACCGCCGCCTCGATCACCGGAATCGCCGAGGCCAGTTGCTGCGCCTCGATCACCGTCCAGCGCCCGGTGCCCTTCTGACCCGCCTTGTCCAGAATGACATCCAGCATCGGCTTGCCGCCATCGACCGCCTTGGCCACCGCCGCCGAAATCTCGATCAGATAGCTTTGCAGCGGCCCCTTGTTCCATTCGTCAAACACCGCAGCAATCGCCGCCGCCTTCATCCCCAGCCCGTCCCGCATCACGCCATAGATCTCGGCGATCATCTGCATGTCGGCATATTCGATGCCGTTGTGAACCGCCTTGACGAAATGCCCCGCCCCACCCGGACCCATCCAGGTCGCGCAAGGCGTGCCCTGATACTTGGCCGAAATCGCTTCCAGCACCGGAGCAACCCGGTCCCAGTCCGCCTTGTCGCCGCCGCCCATGATCGAGGGGCCGTGCCGCGCGCCTTCCTCGCCACCCGACACGCCCATGCCCAGAAAATGCGGACCCTTGACCGCAGCCTCCGCCGCCCGCCGGTCGGTATCGTGGAAATTGGCATTGCCCGCGTCGATGATCAGATCATCCTTCGCCAACAACGGCCGCAGCTTTTCAATCTCTTCATCCACCGGCGTGCCCGCCGTCACCATCAGGATGATCGCCCGCGGCGGTTTGATCGCCGCCACCAGTTCCGCCAAAGTCTCCGTCGGCACGATCTTGTCGGCCAGCACCCCGGCGCCCGCCTTGAACTCATGCGTTTTCGCGGTGGTCCGGTTCCAGACCGCAATCTTGAACCCCTTTTCAGCGATGTTAAGAGCCAGCATCGCCCCCATCGTCCCCAGCCCGATCAGGCCAATATTTGCATCGCTCATGGCTGCTGCACTCCCCTCCGGTTTAGCGCTATCATATAGAGGCTGGTCGTGGCGGTGATGTAAAGGTGGTGCTTGGCCCGGCCGCCAAAACAGAGGTTGGAAACGATCTCGGGCACCAGGATTTTCCCCAGCAACGTGCCGTCCGGGGCGATGCAATGCACCCCGTCGCCCGCCGAGGACCAGATATTGCCATCGCTGTCCAGCCGGAACCCATCCGCCACCCCCGGGTTGATCACATGGAACACCGCGCCCCCCTTGGGCCGCCCGGTACCCATGTCAAACACCCGGATATGCTGCGCATCGCTGTGCCCGACCCGCCCGGTATCTGCCACATAGAGCAGGCTTTCGTCCGGGCTGAACGCCAACCCGTTCGGGCAGTTGAAATCGGTCAGCACCGCCTCCACCCCGCCATCCGGGTCCACGCGGTAGACGTTGCACGGCAGTTCCTGCTCCGCCGCAAACCCTTCATAATTCGACGCAATCCCGTAATGCGGGTCGCTGAACCAGATCGAGCCATCCGATTTCACCACCACATCATTCGGCGAGTTCAATCGCTTGCCCTGATACCTGTCGGCAATGACCGTGATCGACCCATCCCACTCCGTCCGCGTCACCTGCCGGGTGCCATGCTCGCAAGATACCAGCCGCCCCTGCCGGTCCCGCGTGTGGCCATTGGCGTAGTTCGACGGCTGACGATAGGTCGTCAGCCCCAACTCCGGCGTCCAGCGCACAATCCGGTTGTTCGGAATGTCGGAAAACAGCAGACACCCGGCATCGCCGATCCAGACCGGCCCCTCGACCCAGTCAAATCCACCGCACAGCTTTTTCAACGGCGCGTTGAACATCACATAGCCGCCAAACCGCGGATCATAGCTTTCATAAAACGACATGCTTCCCCCCATTTCCAGGCAGCCAAGCGGCCGGGACGTCCCAAAACCACCCACCCCGCATCCCCAATTTTTCGCAGAAAAATTGCCCTTCGCCGCGCCGCAAAATTCTTCGCAGAAGAATTTAGGCGCCCTCACCCAAACGCAATCTGCGCCTTCATCGCCTGGCTCCGGTCATTGGCCAGCGCAAACGCCCGCTCCGCCTCGGCCAGGGGCACCGAATGGGTGATCAGCGGTTTCACATCCACCAACCCCCGCTGCATCAGCCCGACGCCAAACCCAAACTCCGCATGAAACCGGAACGACCCGCGCAGCTCGATCTCCTTGGCGGTGATCACCTGCATCGGCAGGCTCATGTCGCCGCTGATCCCCAGTTGCACGATCCCCCCCCGGGGCCGCAGCGCCGGAATCGCCGCCGTCAGCGCCGCGACCGCGCCCGAGCATTCCAGCACCACATCGAACTGCCCCTTCTCGGCGTGATACTGCGCCAGCGCCTCCGGCCCGGCCAGGAACACCCGGTCCGCCCCGACCTGCCGCGCCAATCCCAGCGTAAACTCCGACAAATCCGTCGCCACGATCTCCGCCGCCCCGGCCCGCCTTGCCGCCAGGATGCAAAGGCAGCCGATCGGCCCGCAGCCCGTCACCAGCACCCTTTTGCCCAACACCGACCCCGCCTGCGAAACCGCATGCAGCGCCACCGCCAAGGGCTCCGCCATCGCCGCCTCGCCCGCCGTCAGCCCCTCTGCCCTGACGCACTGGCTGGCGTCCGCCACCAGCACCTCCCGAAACGCCCCCTGAATATGCGGAAACGGCATCGCCGAGCCATAAAACCGCATGTTCAGACACTGGTTCGGCGCGCCCGCCAGACAGAACCGACACCCCCCACAAGGCCGCGACGGCGACACCGCCACCAGATCGCCCACCGCCAACCCTTCAACCCCGGACCAAATAGCCTCGACATGGCCAGAGACTTCATGCCCCAAAATCATCGGCTCCCGCAGCCTGACCGCACCAAACCCGCCGTGGTTGTAGTAGTGCAAATCCGATCCGCACACCCCGCCCATCGCCAGCCGCACCCGCACCTGACCCGGCCCGACAGCCTCCATTTCCCGCTCCTCAATCCGCAAATCCCGCGCGGCATGAATGACGATGACCTTCACCAAATCACCTCTGTCAGCAGCGGGCGTCCGTCAAAATAGGCCACCAGATTGTCCAGCATCAGCTTGCCCATTGCCACCCGCGTCTCCACCGTCGCCGAGCCGACATGCGGCTGCATCAGCACATTCCGCAGCGCCGCAAACCGTGGGTTGACCTTCGGCTCGCCCTCAAACACATCCAGCGCCGCCGAGCCCAACGCCCCGCTTTCCAGCGCATCCAGCAGCGCCCCTTCATCGACATTCGCCGCGCGGGAAATGTTGATCAGCATCCCCTGCGGCCCGAGCGCCTCGATGACCGCCTTGCTGACAATGTGGCGCGTGGACGCATTCGCCAGCGCCGTCACGAACAGAAAATCCACTCCCCGCGCCAATGCAACCGGATCGGCCACAAACTCCCAGCCCGGCGTCACCTTCGGCCCCCGCGCCAGATAGCTGATCTGCATCCCGAACCCGGCCAGCCTGTTGCCCACCTCCATCCCGATCCGCCCCAGCCCCAGTATCCCGGCCCGCTGTCCCCAGAACCGCTTCTGCAATGGATACGGTCCCTTTGCGGCCCATTCGCCAGACCGCGCCCAACCCTCACCACCCACCATTCCGCGCGTCAGGGCCAGCGCCATCCCCACCGCCAGATCGGCACATTCGCCGTTCAGCACATCGGGGGTATTGGTCACGCGAATGCCGCGCAGCCGACAGGCCTCCAGATCAACGGCATCATAGCCGACGCCATTGACCACGATCACTTCCAGCTTCGGACAAGCCGCAATCACCGCCGCCGGTGCCCCCAGATCGCCCCGCGTCGCAATCGCCCGCACCTCTCGTCCGACCTTCGCCAGAAACGCCGCCTTGTCGCCCGCCTTGTCGCCCGCCTCGTCGCCCGCCTCGAAATACCGCTGCATCCCGAACCGCTCCTCCAGCGGCGGCATGTCCCACGCCGGATAAGCCCCCATCTGCAACACCTGTGGCTTGCCCATCCTATTCCCCCTTGCCGCGTTTCGCTTGACTATCGCCGCCCGGCCCAACATCAACAAGACCTGTCGCGCCGGAATCGGAGTGCCCATGTCCCTTGACCTCTTTTCGCTGCAAGGCCGCCGCGCCCTGATCACCGGCTCTTCGCAAGGCATCGGCCTCGCGCTGGCTCACGGCCTCGCCGCCGCCGGTGCCGCGATCATCCTGAACGGCCGCGACGAGGCCAAACTGGCCACCGCAGCCGCCCAAATCCCCGGTGCCCACCTCCTCCCCTTCGACGCCACCGACCATCACGCCGTCCGCGCCGCCATCGACGGCTTCGAATTCCAAACCGGCCCGATCGACATCCTCGTCAACAACGCCGGCATGCAGCACCGCAGCCCTTTGGAAGACTTCCCCCCCGAAGCCTTCGAGAAGCTGCTGCAAACCAACATCGCCTCGGTGTTCCACGCCGGCCAGGCCTGCGCCCGCCACATGATCGCCCGCCGCGCCGGCAAGATCATCAACATCGCCTCGGTCCAATCCGCCCTCGCCCGCCCCGGCATCGCGCCCTACACCGCCACCAAAGGCGCGGTTGTGAACCTGACCAAAGGCATGGCGACCGACTGGGCGAAATACGGGTTGAACTGCAACGCGCTGGCTCCCGGCTATTTCGACACCCCGCTCAACGCCGCATTGGTCGCTGATCCCAGCTTCACCGCATGGCTGGAGAAACGCACCCCCGCAGGTCGCTGGGGCCGGGTCGCGGAACTCGTCGGCGCCTGCATCTTCCTGGCCTCCGCCGCATCAAGTTTTGTCAACGGACAGGTGATCTATGTCGATGGCGGCATCACCGCTTCGCTCTGAGGCGGCATCACCGCTTCGCTCTGAGGCGGCATCACGGCCTCGCTCTGAGCGATATGTCCTGATGGGCGTGGCGGGCTGCGGCAAAACCGCGGTGGGCATCGCCCTGTCCGCCGCCACCGGCATCCCCTACCGCGACGGCGACGAGCTGCACCCCACCGCCAATGTCGCCAAGATGCGCCGCGGCGAGCCGCTGACCGACGAGGACCGCTGGCCGTGGCTGGCCCGCGTCGGCCAGGCCCTGACCCAAGCGCCAATGATCATCGGCTGCTCGGCCCTGAAACGCCGCTACCGCGACCTGATCACCGCCGAGGCCGGCGCCCCCGTGACCTTCATCCACCTCTCCGGCAGCCGCGACCTCATCGCCGCACGGATGAACGCCCGCACCGGCCATTTCATGCCGCCTAGCCTGCTGGAAAGCCAGTTCGCCGCTTTGGAGCCACCCGCCCCCGACGAAAACGCCTTCGCGGTGAGCATCGACCAAAGCCTTGAAAGCATTGTCGCCGCCATCATTATCCGCTGGTAAGGTGCGTCATGGGACGCACCCTACGCCCAGCGCACGAGCACATCCGCCACCCGCGACCCCCGCTTCACCCGACGAATGTTGGGCATGTCATTGCCGTCGATCCACGCCCGCGCCGCCTCGGGTGATTTGCCGAAACGCGCCCAACGCGCCAACAGCCGCCGCTCCAACTCCGCCTCGGGCACATCAATGAACCCGGTCAGGTCGAAATACCGCCCCAGTCCGGTCCAGGGCGCTTCATCCAGCAGCAGATAATTGCCCTCGACCACCAGAAAGCGGTGGGCATCCGTCACAATGTCCGCCGCCGCCCGGCTCAGTTCCAGTGCGCGGTCAAACACCGGTATCGCCACTTCGCCACCCAACCGCAGCCGCTGCATCAGGGCCAGGAATCCCGCCACGTCAAACGTCTCCGGCGCCCCTTTGCGCGCCCTTAACCCCCGTGCGTTCAAGACGGCGTCGTCATAATGAAACCCGTCCATCGGCACCACGCGGGCCGCCGGACCCAAAGCCGCCACCACCGCCTCGGCCAGCGTCGATTTCCCCGCCCCCGGCGGACCCGCAAGGGCGGTGATGAACCGC
>JAYUGA010000104.1:0-15615 GCA_043738565.1 Rhodobacterales bacterium | reverse complement strand
CATTCCAGACGGCAGGGCCGATCAGCCGCGCCAGTTCGCGGCCATCGGCATCCACAATCATCGTGGTCGGCAGCCCGATGATGCGCAGGTTGGTGTAGGACAGCATGGTTTCATCGACATACATGTTCAGCTGTTTGATCCCAATCTCGTCGTAGAACCGGCGCACGACTGCAACGCCGCCCTTGTCGATCGACAGCGTCACCACCTCGAATTTCGAACTGCCCAGATCGGCCTGCAAGGCGTCCAGCGTCGGCATTTCCTTGCGGCAGGGAACGCACCAGGTCGCCCAGATGTTCAGCAAGATGACCTTGCCGCGAAAATCTTGCAGGGTCTTGGTAGTGCCATCCCCGGTCACAAAACGGACCTCGGGCATGTCGCGCGGGGTGTCATATGGATAGAACCCCTGCGGAAATGCCTGCGCCAGTGCCGGGGCCACGGCGGTCAGCCACAGCAGGGCCGCGATCACGGCCGCTTTCATGGGTTCGCCTTTCCACTGTTCTGTTGCAGGTTGCGCAGCAGTGGCAGCAGCGTCGTGTCCAGAGTGGCGCGGGTCAGCGGGCCGACGACGCGGTAGACAATGGTGCCATCGGTTCCCACCACATAGGTTTCCGGCACACCGTAAGCACCGAACTCAATCGCCACCCGCCCGTCGCTGTCGGCTCCGATCTTGGTATAGGGATCACCAAGTTCCGCCAGCCAGGCCAGAGCGTCCGGCGCCTTGTCCTTGTAATTGATGCCGTAAACCGGCACCACGCCGCTGCGGGCCAGTTCAGTGATCAGCGGATGCTCCGCCCGGCAGGGCACGCACCACGAGGCAAAGATATTGACCAGCGCCACCCGGCCCTTCAGGTCAGCGGTCTGGAACCCCTCCGCCCTGCCGGTGATCGCAGGCAGCACAAACTCCGGCACCGGCCTGCCAATCAGCACCGACGGCAGGTCTGGCCTCGGGTTCAGCAGCGACCACGCAAAGACCCCAAGCATGGCCGAGGCGGCAACCGGAATGATCCCCCAGACCGGGAACCGGAAGCGATTCGCCTTGGATTGTCCGGTGTCGGTCATGGTTGGGCCGCCCTGTCCGCAGCGTTAATCTCGGCCTGCGATTGCTGCACATCGGGCGACCAGGTGCTTTTGATGTAGTCCAGCACCGCCGTGATTTCAATATCGCTCAGTTTGTCGCCAAAGGCCGGCATGGCGTTTTCATAGCCATCCCCCATTACCGCCGCAACGCCCAGCTTGGTAAACCCGAACAACTCGCGGTCGGAATGACTTGCGGTGTGGCCGGTCGCATCATGCGGCGGCGCAGGCATAAGCCCACTGGCCAGCCGACGTTTCCAGTCCGGCTGGCCTTGCAGATTGGCCCCGTGGCAGGCGGCGCAACTGGTGGCATACAGCGTCTGACCCAGTTGGATCGTTGCAGGGCTGACCGCCTGCGCACCTGCGTCACTTGTCAACAGCAGGGCGACCGCAGCCGCCCCGCTCCATGTCTGGAGCAACCCCATTGCGCTCATTCCACCGGATAAAGCGCCACCCCGGTCGGGGCGTAGCTATAGACTTGCAGGGCCTTTTGCGCGTCTAGCGCCATGTCAGGCGCATCCATCCGCATGCCGGGCAGGGTAATGCCGCTGACAGCGGGCTTTTCGGTGGTCAGCTTCTGGATGAATTGCACCGGGATAAAGCCGCTCATCACATAGCCGCCCGTCACCGCGACATGGCAGCCGATGCCCTCCGGGGGCATGCCCGCCTTGGTGGCGACCTGGTCAAAGTTTTCGTCCGGCACCATCGTCACGTCATAGCCATTCGCCGTCAGGTAATCGGCATAGGTCTGGCAGCAGGCGCAGGTCGGGTTGCTGTAAAGTGTCACCGCCTGACCGGCAAAAGCCGGGGCGGCAAAGCCGAGGAACAACGCGGTTGCGAGTTTCAGTTTCATCATGATCTCCATCAAACGGCCGCCGGAGCGGCCCAGGTTACACCGCCATCGCGGCTGGAAAGCATCGTGCCATCGGTGGCGGCGGCAACGATATGGTTCGGTTCAAGCGGATCGACCGCCAGCACGGGTGCGGCGATCTGGTCCGACATGAGGTGCCAGGTCATGCCGGAATCCGCTGTCTTCCAGATGCCCGACGGCAGGCCGGCAAACAGCACTTCCGGCACCGAGGGGGCCAAGACCAGGCTGCTGGCCGACAGATGCGGCAAGCGCAGCGCCGGGTCGATGACCGCAGGTTTGGCACCCTTGGCCACCGGCACCATCGCCCCGCTGCTTTCCAGGGACGACCAGCGGCAGAAACAGTCGGGCACCTTGCGGACGCCCTTCGCGGTGCCGGCATAGACCCAGTAGCCGCCCATGCCGGACAAGGTGCCGACCGAGGCCAGCGCCTGCACGTCAACCTCGACCTTGTCCACCAACGGGCGGTCCATCGCGAATTCCCAGCTTTTGGCCCCATCCTTGCTTTGCCAAAGCCCGTCACCACGCACCGCGACATAGATGATCCTGGGGTCGTGCGCCGCAATCGCCACCGCATCCATCGGGGTCGACGGCAGCCCCGGCCCGGCAGCTTGCCACGACAGCCCGGCATCCAGCGACCGCAGCAAACCGCTGGCAGTGGTGGCGTAGACGACCCCGGAAAGATCGGGATGCGTGGCCAGCGCCGTGATGCCCGCGCCCGGCGTCGTGGCCGTCGGCACAAAGCTCACGCCGCCATCTTGGCTGTTCCAGATGCCGCCTGCCGCCAGAACCAGCTTGCCCTGGTCAAACGCCAGCGCGGTCACGCCGTCGGGGGCTTTCTGCGCCGCTGTGCCCGCTACGGCACCTGACCCGCGTCCGAGCGCCGCGAAACTGATGGAAACCGCCCCCAGCCCCCAGAGCAGCCTTCGACGCGAAAGTGCCGGAAATCGTGTGTATGTCATCCTCAGTCATCCTCGTTATCCCGCTGAACACTGCATCAATCGGGCCTGACCGTCAGCCGCCGCGCAAGGAAATGCGCCCAGCCAGTGAAGCGGCGCACCCGGACGGGCAGCGCCATGTCAGATCAGAGCGATGGTTCGCGGCGGCATGAAGGCCGGCGGAGGTGCCAGCCCGGTTGCGGTGGCGTCCGCCACGTCAAAATGCCAAGCCGTCACGGCAATGACCGGCGTGACCGGACCCCCGAGGATCGCAACCACCGAGACTGCACAGATCAAACCGCATCCGGCCGCCAAATCCGCCGGAGAGCCGCATTTGGGGCAATGCTGTTCTGCCGGTGCCATCGGCATGACCGTCATCGCTGCGGCCGGGTCACCAAATGTCGGCATAACCAGCGCGCCCGCCATAAAAACGGCGATCAGCAGAACCCCAAGACTGCGCACGAAGCTGTTCATCGTCGCAGATTAGCGATTTCAGACCCGTCGGGCCAGCCAAGAAGCACCGCCTTGCTTCACCTTTTCGTCAAAGCGGCCGCAGGATTGGCCCCGCACGTCACAGATCCCGCAGCAATTCGTGCCGGTCAGCATGCCAAAGACCGCACCGCCCACGATCACCAACACCCCCTCGGACCACCGAAACGCCCCCAGTTGCGCCCGCTTGGCCCCGATGGCGGCAAGGATGGCGAAACCGCGTTTGCGGTCGTTGCAGCCCAAGTCCAGCATCAGCCCCGCCACTGCCGTCATCAGCACCGCAACGTCAGGCCCGATGCGGCGCAGCAGAACCAGCCCCCTGTCGCACAACCCGACTGTGGGGGCGAAACTGAACGCCAGAGCCTCGCTCAGGCTGGATAGATCTTGGGGGCGGCGTCAATCCGAATGGCTCAGACTTGAAACCGAACACAGAAAACTGGGATCCGTGTAGTGTGAATAGCAGGTAAAAGATGGCGTTCCAGCATTTGATGTTAAAAGGTTTTGCAGAGTGTCCAGAACTGGGCGCCCCTAAACGAGCTTTCCCCACAGATCATATTCCCCAGATTCCTCCACCTTGACCGTCACAATATCCCCCGGTTTCAACCCCTTGAACCCCTCATCAATGAACAGGTTGCCATCAATCTCCGGCGCGTCCGTCTGGGTCCGGCAGGTCGCCCCCTCGGCGTCCACTTCATCTACAATCACCGGCAGAACCCGCCCGACCCTGGCCGCCAGCTTGCCCTCGGAAATGCCGGCAGCCTTCGCCATGAAGCGCTCGAACCGCTCTTGCTTGACCTCTTCGGCCACGTGATCCGGCAAGGCATTCGACCGCGCCCCGGCGACGTTCTCGTATTTGAAACAGCCGACCCGATCCAGTTGCGCCGCGTCCATCCAGTCCAAGAGCACCTGAAACTCCGCCTCCGTCTCGCCCGGATAGCCGACGATGAAGGTCGAGCGCAAAGCAATCTCCGGGCAAACCGCCCGCCACGCCGCAATCTCATCCAGCGTCCGCGCCGCCGCTGCCGGCCGCGCCATCCGCCGCAAAACCGCCGGATCGGCATGCTGGAACGGAATGTCGAGATAGGGCAGCACCAACCCCTCGGCCATCAGCGGGATCAGGTCGCGGACATGGGGGTAGGGATAGACGTAATGCAGCCGCACCCAGGCCCCCAGCCTGCCCATCTCGCGCGACAGGTCGGTCAGATGTGCGCGCACTTCGCCACCCTTCCACGGTGACAGGTCATGCTTGCGGTCCACCCCATAGGCGGAAGTGTCCTGGCTGATCACCAGCAACTCCTTGACCCCGGCCTCGACCAGCTTTTCGGCCTCGCGCAGCACGGCATGGGCGGGGCGGGATACCAGCCGCCCCCGCATGTCCGGGATGATGCAGAATTTGCACTTGTGGTTGCAGCCCTCGGAAATCTTGAGGTAGCTGTAATGGCGCGGGGTCAGTGACACGCCGGTTGCGGGCAAGAGGTCGATGAACGGGTCGGGCTGTGGCGGCACCGCTAGGTGGACCGCATCCAGCACCGCTTCGTATTGTTGCGGGCCGGTCACCGCCAGCACCTTCGGATGCGCGCCGGTGATATACTCCGGTTCGGCGCCCAGACAGCCGGTCACGATGACCCGGCCGTTTTCGGCCAGCGCCTCGCCAATCGCCTCCAGACTTTCGGCCTTGGCTGAGTCCAGGAAGCCGCAGGTGTTCACGATCACCGCATCGGCACCCTTGTAATCGGGCGAGATCGCGTAGCCCTCGGCCCTGAGCCGGGTCAGGATGCGTTCGCTGTCGACCAGCGCCTTGGGGCAGCCAAGCGAGACCATGCCGATGGTGGGCTGGCCCACCCGGCGGGTGTCGGGAATGAAAGAGCGGGCAAGGTCGGGGCGGAGGTTGGGCGGGTTCTGGGTCATGGGGGCTATATAGAGGAAAGCGGGGCTGGGGTGAAGGCGGCGGCGTCCAGTTCTGGACGCTTTATGGAAGTGCGCGATTTCAATGGGTTGGGTTCAGAAAAATTAACCTGGCGTTAGGGAATGGCGGGATTGCGGGGTTAGGCAGTTTGCAAGCCCGCAGTGAGCAACCGAATGGGCCCGAAGCGATGCCCCGGACCCGCAGCGGCTGCTAGCGCAGCTTTCCCGCCACCAGTGGCACCACGTTGGCCTGTGAATGGTTGGCGTAGGTGTCCCAAGTCGGCGCATAGTCAGCGGACTGGTCGCCCCAGACGGTCCATCCCAAACGTGGACCACGGGCGAACATTTCCAGCCGTGGCCCTTCGCTGCAACCCTCGATCAAGGGGTACTGTTCGTCCGGCTTGCGGCTGTGTTCGCGTTTTTGCGTGGAAATGATGTTTTCCTGAGTCCGCCCCTGTTTCTGGGTTCGCGCATTCTTGCCGCGCACACCAAACAGCAAAACCTCGGTCACATTGCGGAAGTAAAAGCCGACGCCGCGTCGGTCCGGTCCGCCATCCTTGCGGATCTTGTACCAGATGATGTTGCTTTTATAGGTGAAGCCCCAGTTTTCCATCACCTTGAGGCCATCGGGCAGCAGAGCATTCGGCACCCACAGGTAAAGGTGGGCGGTATCCGCGACAATCGCCTCGACCGGAAGGTCGCAGATATCGCGCAGGGTCATCGTGGAATATCGCGCCAGACGCTTGTGTTCGGGCGCCATCTTGCCGGTTCGATTCTGGAATTGCCAAGGCGGATCGGCAAGGACCGTCTTGAACTTGGTCTTGCCTGCCTTGGCAAGAAGGTCATCTGCGGCCGTGATCATTTGACGTCCTCTACATACAGGGCTTTCGTGATGCCGAACACCAAAAGCGGGCACCCCGCACCGCCGCCGCCTTCGATTCTGGGAAGCAGCTTGGACATGTGCGTCGTCGAATTGCCATATGACGAACCTCGCCCAAGTTCGTTAAAAATGTCTTGCAGCTCGTCGGCGCGCGTCACGATAACGCCGACGCTGACGGCGCGCAGATCGAACAGCAAACGGAAGTTGTTCAGGTCGCGGTCGTAGAACGGATCCTTGTTGTTCCACTCGATCTCTAGTGCCACTTTGTTTTTGAAGCAGTCCACCTTGTGGGTTGGGGAATCGAGGCGTGCGCCATCAACGTCAATTGCGGTCAGAAACTGTTTTTCGACCCACCCCCGTCTGAACAGGAATCCATCAATGAATGTCGACAGTTGCGATTTGTTGCCACCGCCCTGCATGATCCAGGATTTCTGCAAACGGAAGGCTTGAAGCAGGTTGAGAATGTCGTTCCATTCTGCGGCGAAGTCTTGGGAAAGGATCGCACTGGCATGCTTCCATTCGTGGCATTCATAGTGATCGGACACGAACTTGGGAAGGCGGTTGCGCAACATGCTGTAGCTCCTGCTAAGATCGGTAGCATAGATAGTGCAAACCGATGAAGCAAGCGACGGTGGCTAAGTTGTTGAACTGGGCGAGAGCACCCGGAGACGTTGAAGCGGCGCGCTCGGGCGGTGCGGCTGCCCGCGTGGCTCGATGGGTTCAAGAAGGCGGCGCGGGAAGCGGATAGGACGCGGCAGAAGGCGGTGGATTTGTAGGGTGTGTGCCCCGCACGCACCTCGCGGGGCGGGGCACACACCCTACCGAAAGGTTAACGCGGCTCGCCAAGCCCTTGATTTTGTTCTACCCGACCCCGTGTCCACATGTGGACGGCGCATCTCAGATCTTGATCAGGGCCGCCGTCGCATACATGAAGCCGATGCCGCTCAGAACGCCGGCCATGACGGCGGGGGAGAGGGCGGTATTGCGGTCGGGGCTTTGACGCAGAAGGTACGCCCCGACCTCGAAAATCACCTGCAGGATCGCCCCGGCACCGATGGCCAGCGCCAGCGACGACCATTGCGGCGCATAGGCCAGGCTGCCGATCCACAGGCCAAGGATGGCAGGGCCGCCGGCCAGCAGGGTCAGCGCCGGAAAGCTCCACAGTGGCGGGCGCACCCGCAGCATCGGAGCAGCGATGCCGATGCCTTCGGTCACGTTGTGCAGCGCGAATCCCAGCACCAGGAAGGTGCCGAGGCCCGCCGAACCGGCGGCAAAGGCGGCGCCGATCGCTAGCCCCTCGCCGAAATTATGCAACCCGATGCCAAGCGCGATGTTGAAGGCCAGACCAACGCCCTGCGGCACGCCGCGCCAGCGGCCAATCGCCATCAGCAGCAGGAAACTGGCCAGCCCCGCCAGCCAGACCATGGCCGAGCCCTGGAACAGCGGGGCGGATGCGGCGGCAAGTTCCAGCGCCTCGTTGGTCGTGTCGATCAGCAGGAAGGCCAGAAGGCCGATGGTCAGCGCCAGCAGAAAGCGCATCGCCTGCGGTCCGGCCCCGCGCAGCGCCGGATAGAACATCAGCCCCAAGGCAACCGGCAGCAGCCCGACGATCGCCCCGACCACGGCCTGCGGGCGCAACTGGTTGGCGTCGGCGGTCGGCGTCGGCAGGGCGACGGCAATCTGGTGCTGAAACAGGGTGCCGACGCTGGTGACAAAAGCTATGCGGTGCGCCTCGCCCAGAACCCACGGAAAAGCGATGAGAAACCACGCGGTATCTCCCCGCGCGATCGGTCCGGGGGGTGTTTGCCTAAATTTCCAGTAGGCGTCATCGACCTGGACCTGGGCGATCACCAACGGTTCCGAACCGCCGGCGCGGATCTGCAGTTTCAGACCGCTGTCATCCAGGACCGTGCGCTCCACCGTCAGCGCCTCGACCGGCGGGGCGCCGTTGTTGAAACCGCCCAGAGGATCGAGCCAGGCGATCCAGACGAAAGACGCCAGCATCAGCGCCAGCGGGATCAGCACCAGCAGAAAGCGGGCCTTGTTGCGGACTTGGCTCCGGTCGGTCATGCGGCAGGCTCCCGCACGTCGAAATGCCCGACCCAGCCCAATTCGGTGAATTCGGATTGATGGGCGTGGAACATGTAAAGCCCGGGTTCGTGATCGGCAAAGCTGAACTCCAGAATGCCGCGCTGGGCCTGGCATTGCATGATCAGATCGACCGTCCTGTGGGTAGGGCTCAGCGTGGTGCCGGTGTCGTAATAGTCGAAGAAATTGGCGTGGAGGTGCAAGGAGTTGATCGGGTCGAACTCTGTCATGTTCAGCAGATAAATCCGCACCGGGCGCGATTTGTCGATCACGATGGGCGCGTTCACATAGGCATGGGCGACGGTATTGCAGGCATAGACTTCGTTGGCGGCATCGAAATTGGTGTCAAAGGCGTTCATCACCATCGCCAGTTCCTGCCAGCGGCCGTTTTCCGGCGAACCCAGCAGGCGTGATGCGGCAATCCCGGCATTGCCGGGGTGGCGCGCCGGGTCGGGGTCGATCACGAAAAGCCCATACATCCCCTTGTGGATGTGGCGTTTCAAAGGTAGGGCGTGGCAGTGGTAAAGGTGGCAACCAAAGGGTTTGGCGTCAAATTCATAGGTGAATTGTTCGCCGGGGCCGATCAGCCCGGCACCCGGAACCCCATCCATCCGCGCCGCATGGATGCCGTGAAAATGCATGGAATGCGGGTGCGAGCCGTTGTTGCGGAAGGTGACGCGCAGCCGGTCGCCTTCGGTGGCGCGCAGGGCCGGGCCGGGCACCCGGCCATTGAAGGTCCAGGCCGGGAAGAAGATGCCGGGGGCGATTTCGATGTCCTTGTCGACCGCCTCGATCTCAAACGACCGCAGGGTGCGGCCATCGGGCAGCAGCGCGGTGGTGCCGGTTTCCCAGGTGGTCAGCAGCGGCGTCGGGTCGAAGCCATTGCGCGCATGATCGACAAGCCCGACCGTCATCATGTCGCCATGCGCCATGCCGGCCATCGGCGCGGCATAGGGGTCGGCCTGCATGGCGACCATGTCATCGCCTGCCATCAGGTCGGATGCGGGGGCGGTTTGCGACAGGGCACCCCGGCCCAGGGCGGCGGCACCACCGGCGGCAGCCAGCCCGCCAACCAGCAGAGCCCTGCGGCCCGCGTTCACCTTCGGCATTTCCAGGTCAGCCATGCCATATCCTTTTGCGAACTGTTCGCAGCAAGCGGAATGCGCCATCTGGTTAGAAAGTGCAAGTGAAAATCATTCGCAACTGATGTCCAAAGCATCGGCACGGCGCGACCGGTGCGCTGCAGCGCAGCCTACCTCCGTTGGTGGCGAGAACTGAGGCTTTGCCGCTACGGCTTACCGGCGGCGGTCGCGGCGGGCGCTCATCGGCTGGAAGGCGACGCCGACATGGGCTTCGCAATAGGGTTTGCCCGCGACCGAAGGCAGGCCGCAGAACCAGAAATCGTCGGTGGCAGGGTCGCCGATCGGCCATTTGCAGGTCCGCTCGGTCAGTTCCATCAGCGTCAGGCGTTTGGCGCGCTTTTCCACCTCGCGCACCGAGGCCAGCGCTTCGGGCGAGATTTCGTTGGCTGACGGTTGCGGCGGCAGGGGTTGGCCGGCCGGAATGATCGCCTTGCGCAGCGGAATGGGGGCCACCGGTGCGGCGGCGGCGGCGGGGGCCGGCCGTTCGACCGGGCGCGGCGCCGGTTCGGCGGCACGCAGGGGTTCGGGCGGGGCGGGGCGCACCGGTTCGGGGCGCGGAGCCGGGGCAACCGCCACCTCCTCGACCTCGTCGTCGTCCTTGCCACCGGGGCCGACGCGGTTGGACAGGCCCAGACGGTGGACTTTGCCAATCACCGCATTGCGGGTGACGCCGCCCAGTTCCTTGGCGATCTGGCTGGCCGACTGGCCTTCGGCCCACATCTTCTTGAGCGTCTCGACGCGCTCATCGGTCCAGGACATCAGGGTAACTCCGGGTTTTGGCCTAGTGCAGCCATTCTAGATGGGACGGCGGTGGATACAAGGCTGGCGGGGCAAGATCAAGGGGCGGCGATTGCGGGGGCGGGATTTGAAGGTGTTGAGCCTGCCCGCGCGGGATGCTATCTGTGACGGGCGCGGGCGTTGTGTAATGGTAAGACCTTAGCCTTCCAAGCTAAAGACGCGGGTTCGATTCCCGCCGCCCGCTCCACATCATCTTGACCTTTTGCATCGACCAGAGCCGCTGTGACGTCGAAGGCCCAAAATTTTTCGACGAAAAATTTTGGGCCTTGCGGGTTTTGGTGGGATCCGGCGTCACCCCTGCACGGCGGCGGGGTCCATCCAGAAGGGCTCGAACACATTGCCGTCGGGGTCGTGGAAGGTTCGGGAATACATGAAGCCCATGTCCTGGGCGGGCTTCGGCTCGCTGCCACCCGCTTTCACGGCGGCCTTGGTGATCTTGTCCACTGCGGCGCGGCGGTCTTGCGACAAGGCGATCAGCACGGCGGTGGTCTTGGCCGGGTCGGCAAGGGGTTTGGTCGCGAAGCTCGCGAATTTCTCGTGGTTCAGGATCATGAAATAGATCGCATCCGACACCACGACGCAGGCGGCGGTAGGGTCGGAGAACCGCTCGTTGATCTTGTAGCCAAGTGCTTCGTAGAATTTGCGCGAGCGGGCGACATCGGTGACGGGGATGTTGACGAAAATCATCTGGGGCATGGCAAACTCCTGTCCGTATAGTTAGTTTAGTGGATAAGTATACTGGTTCCGCAAGGTTTGGCGCAAGGGGCAGGTGGGCGCTACAACAGGCCGCCCAGCACCTGTGCGCCGCCAAGGTAGAAAGCTCCGGCGGTGAAGGCATACGCGGCCAAAGCCAGCAAGGCGCGGGGTTTCGACATCGGGCGCTGAATTTCCAGCAGTTTCTCGGACTGCATCAGGCCGCCCCAGGAAAGCAGGATGAAAAACAGGATGATGTAGGACCGGGTCAGGAAGGCCAGCGCTGCGCCGATAACGATCATGGCGATCGACACCTGCCGGGTGGCACCGGGCAGGAAGGTCTGGGCCAGGAGTTGCACGATGCGGCCACCGTCCAGCGGCCAGAATGGCAGGAGGTTGAAGAAATTGAAAAAGCCGAGTATCAGGCCGAGGATGCCCAGGAACTCTGCAGCGGGGTAAAAGGTCGCGTAAAGAAGGTCCGACAGGGCAAAAGCTAGGCCCATCGGTGCCAGGCAGATGGCCGGGCCCATCACGGCGATGAAAAAGGCGTTCTGCTGATCGGCGGGGATGCGGGCCGAGATCGCCGCGCCGCCCATGATCGGGATCAGGCGAAAGCGGGCGTCGTCATGGCCGCAGACCCGGTAGGCAGCGACATGGCCGTATTCGTGGATCACCACCGACAACACCAGCGCCAGCCCGTATTGCCAGCCGTAGTAGTAGACCGCGACGAGGATCGCCAAAGCGCCGAGGCCGATGGCATTGGGGTCATAGCCGATGATTTTCAAGCCGCGCCCGCCTGCGACCGCAAAGCCGCCGCGCAGGATGGCCCAGGTGCCAAGCGTCAGGCATAGGGCAACCAACAGGGCGATCATGGCCCGTTACAGCCCGTCTTGCTGCGGCATGCCCAGAACGTGATAGCCGCCATCGACGCGGATGATCTCTCCCGTCGTGCAGGCGCCCATGGCGGAGGCGAGGTAGACGGCGGTGCCGCCGATCGCTTCGAGCGTGGCATTGGCGCGCAGCGGCGCGTTGGCCTCGGTATGGCGGAAGGTGGCACGCGCCCCGCCGATGGCAGCACCCGCCAGGGTTTTCATCGGGCCGGGCGAGATGGCGTTGACCCGGATGCCCTGCGGGCCAAGGTCGTTGGCGAGGTAGCGGGTGGCGGATTCCAAGGCGGCTTTGGCGACGCCCATCACGTTGTAATTCGGCGTGACGCGGTTGGAGCCCTGGAAGGTCAGGGTGATCAGGGTGCCGCCTGCGGGCATGATCTCGGCGGCGCGGCGCGACACGTCGATGAAGCTGAAGCAACTGATGGCGAGCGAGTTGGCAAAGTTGCCGCGCGAGGTGTTGATGAAACGGCCGGTCAACTCGTTCTTGTCGGAGAATGCGATGGCATGGACCAGAAAATCCAGCGTGCCCCAGCGGTCTTTCAGCCTGGCAAAGCAGGCGTCGAGGCTGTCGTCATTCGTGACATCGACATCGACCATGAAATCCGACCCGACGCTGGCCGCCAGCGGTTCGACCCGTTTGCCGAAGGCTTCACCCTGATAGGAAAACGCCAGTTCCGCGCCCTCGGCGGCCATCGCGCGGGCAATGCCCCAGGCGATCGAGCGTTCGTTGGCCACGCCCATGATCAGGCCCCGCTTGCCCTGCATCAGTTCCGCCATTCGGACTTCTCCCTGAATACGATTTTTCGGCGAAAAATCGGGGCCGGTCAGGCCAGATACTTGCTCATCACCAGCGTCGCATTGGTGCCGCCGAAGCCGAAGCTGTTGGACAGGACCGAGTCGAGTGCCACCCCTTCGCGCAGGGTGGTCACGATTTCCGCCGGATCAAGCGCGGGGTCCAGCGTGGTCACGTTGGCGGAAGCGGCGATGAAATTGCCGTTCAACATCAGCAGCGAATAGATCGCCTCATGCACGCCGGTCGCCCCCAGGGAATGCCCGGTCAGCGATTTGGTCGAGGCAATTGGCGGCGTTTTGCCCCGGCCATAGATGCGGCGGATCGCCTCGACTTCGGTCACGTCGCCGACCACGGTCGAGGTGCCGTGGGCGTTGATATAGTCGACGTGGCGGCCCTGCGGCAGGGTCGACAGCGCCAGCCGCATGGCGCGTTCGCCGCCTTCGCCCGAGGGGGCGACCATATCATAGCCGTCGGAGGTGGCACCATAGCCGGTCACTTCGCCATAGATCCTGGCACCCCGGGCAAGGGCGTGGCTCAATTCCTCCAGCACGACCACACCGCCACCACCGGCGATGACAAAGCCGTCGCGGGTGGCGTCATAGGCGCGCGAGGCGGTTTCTGGCGTGTCGTTGTATTTGCTGCTCATCGCCCCCATCGCGTCGAACAGGCAGGACAGGGTCCAGTCCAGTTCCTCGCCGCCACCGGCGAACACGATGTCCTGCTTGCCCATCTGGATCAGTTCGGTGCCGTTGCCGATGCAATGGGCAGAGGTCGAGCAGGCGGAGGTGATCGAATAGTTGACGCCCTTGATCTTGAACGGCGTCGCAAGGCAGGCGGAATTGGTGGACGACATGCAGCGCGTCACCATGAACGGCCCCATCTTTTTGGGCGCGCCTTTGTTGATCACCGCATCGAAGGCCGCGAAGAAGTTGGATGTGGACGGGCCGCCCGACCCCATGATCAGGCCAGAGCGTTCATTGGACACGTCTTCGGGCGCAAGGCCGCTGTCGGCAATGGCCTGTTTCATGGCGAGAAAGTTATAGGCGGCCCCCGGCCCCATGAAGCGCAGGTCGCGCTTGTCGATATGGTCCTCCAGCACGATCTGCGGCTGACCCTTGACCTGGCTGCGGAAGCCGTGTTCGGCATAGTCCGGCGCAAAGATGATGCCGGACTTGCCCGCCCGCAAGGAGGCTTCCACTTCGGCGGTGGAATTGCCGATGGGCGAGATGATGCCGAGGCCGGTGATGACGACGCGACGCATGGGATATCCTTTTCCGATCAGTTGGCCTGCTCAGTTGGCAGAGAGGGCGACCTTCATATCGGTGACAAGATAGATGACCTCGCCATCCGCCTCGACCCGTCCATTGGCGACGCCCATCGTCAGGCGGCGGCTTTGGACGGCCTTGGTGAAATCGACGAAATAGCGCAGTAGCTTGCGGTCGGGGCGCACCATGCCGGTCAGCTTGACCTCGCCGACGCCCAGCGCATAGCCACGGCCCTGCCAGCCACGCCAGCCGAGGTTGAAGCCGGTCAGTTGCCACAGCCCGTCCAGGCCAAGACAGCCGGGCATGATCGGGTTGCCGGGGAAGTGGCATTGGAAAAACCAAAGGTCCGGCGTGATGTCGAATTCGGCGACGATATGGCCCTTGCCATGTGCGCCGCCGTCGGCCGAAACCTCGGTGATGCGGTCCATCATCAGCATCGGCGGGGCGGGCAATTGCGCGTTGTCGGGGCCAAACAACTCGCCCCGGGCACAGGCCAGAAGCGCCTCTTTGTCGAAACTGGTCGGAAAGGCGCTCATCCGGCATTGTCCCCCGTGCTGTTGCAACCCGTGTAACATCGCGTGAGAAGTGGTGGCAAGGGTGGCATGCCACAAGGGGTGGGCTGCAAGGGTTGCGCTGCGTGGTTGCAACTGCGCGGTGGGGCCTTAGATTGGCCAAAGGTGAGGGTGAGATGCGGTTGATTCAACGGCTGTTCGGGCATGAAGCGGCGGGGGGCGTGGTGTTGATCCTGGCCACGATTGTGGCGCTGGTGGTGGCAAATTCGCCGTGGCAGAGCTGGTATGTGGCGGCACTTGACGCGCCACTTTCGATCACGCTGGGTGGTGCCGGGCTGAGCAAGCCCTTGATCCTGTGGATCAATGACGGGCTGATGGCGGTGTTCTTCTTCCTGATCGGGCTGGAATTGAAGCGCGAGGTGCTGGTGGGCAAGCTGAAGCGTCCCGCTGATATCGTGCTGCCGGGGATGGCAGCGCTGGGTGGGATGATCGCCCCGGCGCTGATCTATCTGGCGCTGAACTGGGGCGGGCAGATGCGCGGTTGGGCCATCCCGACCGCCACGGACATTGCTTTCGCGCTGGGCGTATTGGCGCTGGTGGGCCGTGGATTGCCGGAGGGGTTGAAGACGTTCCTTTTGACGCTGGCCATTCTCGACGATCTGGGCGCGATCCTGATCATTGCGGTTTTCTATACCGACCAGTTGAACCTGATGTATCTGGGCCTTGCGCTGATCCCGCTGGCCGGGCTGCTGGCACTGCATCAGGCCAGGGCGGCGCGGGTGGCTCCGGCGCTGCTGCTGGGGGCGGTGCTGTGGGTTCTGGTGCTGAAATCCGGGGTCCACGCCACGCTGGCCGGGGTGGCCGCGGCATTTTTCATTCCCTTGACCGATCGCAAGGGCGGCTCGCCACTGGCGATGCTGGAGCATGGGCTGGCCCCCTATGTCGCATTCCTGATCGTGCCCTTGTTTGCCTTCGCCAATGCGGGCCTGAGTTTTCAGGGCATGACACTGGCGGCGTTCGGGTCGGGGCTGACGCTGGGCGTGGCATTGGGGCTGGTGCTGGGCAAGTTTCTGGGGGTGATGGGGGTAACCTGGGTCATGGTGCGGGCGGGCGTGGCACAGCTGCCAGAGGCGGCGGACTGGCGGCACATGGCGGGGATCGCCCTGCTGGCGGGGATCGGGTTCACCATGTCGCTGTTCATCGGCGGCCTGAGTTTCGGCGAGGGCGAGGCGATGAATGCGGTGCGGCTGGGGGTTCTGGCGGCATCGGGTGTCGCGGCA
>JAYUGA010000103.1:0-2089 GCA_043738565.1 Rhodobacterales bacterium | reverse complement strand
TTCATGCGGCGATTTCTGAACTCGACGATCATTTCGCTAACGTCTTCGGTGCTGGCGGTGGCGTTGGGCAGTCTGGCGGCGTACGGGCTCAGCCGGTTCAGCTATAAGTTCCTGTGGATGCGGAACGCCGATATTTCATTCTTTTTCCTGAGCCAGCTGATCCTGCCGCCGGTGGTTCTGGCGCTGCCGATGCTGGTTTTGTACAAGCAACTGGACCTGCTGGACACCAGGGTCGGGTTGATCGCGCTTTATACCCTGTCGGTGCTGCCGATCGTGGTCTGGATCATGCGTGACCAGTTCGCGGGCATCCCAACCGAGTTGGAAGAAGCGGCGATGGTGGATGGGCAGACGATTTGGGGGGCGTTTCTGACGATTGTGCTGCCAATTGCCCTGCCCGGCATGGTGGCGGCGCTGATCCTGTCGCTGGTCCTGACCTGGAACGAGTATTTCTTCGCCGCCCTGCTGACCTCGACCTACGCCAATACTTTGCCGGTGATGGTGGCGAGCCAGACCGGGTCACAGGGGATCTCGTGGTGGTCGATGGCGGCTTTGTCTTTCGCCGCGATCCTGCCGCTGGTGGTGATCGGAATTTTCCTGGAGCGGTTCATCATCAAGGGCATGGCGGCCGGCGCGGTCAAGTGAGTGTCCGGTTCTGGACGTTTTTCGAAACTACATGAAATCAATGACTTGGTTTTTCAAAATTAACCATGCGTTAGGAGTCCGATGCTCAAGGGCATAGATCAGCGGCTGTCGGCGGAACTGGTGCATGTGCTGATGCTGATGGGGCATGGCGATGATCTGGTGATCTGTGACGTCAATCACCCCGCAGCAACCATCGCCGCCGAGACGACCTATGGCCGGATCATCGACTTTGCCGGCTGCGATATTCTGACCGCAACGCGGGCAATTTTGAGCCTGATGCCGCTGGACGGGTTTGTGGCGGCTCCGGTTGCGCGGATGCAGGTGGTGGGGGATGCGGCGGCGGTGTTGCCGTCGTTCAGCGCGATGCAGGCGCTGTGTTCGGAGATCGACGGTCGGGAAGTTGGGATGCAGGCACTGGAGAGGTTTGCGTTCTACGAGGCGGCGAAGCGGGCGTTCTGCATCATTCGCACCGGGGATTCGGGGCCTTATGGCTGTTTCATCCTGAAAAAGGGCGTGGTGGAATTGCCGCCATTGCGGTGAGGTGGCACTCTTTTCGAAGGCCGGGGGTTTCACACCCCGCCCATTCATCGGTACTCGAACCGATGGCGCACCGATGAATGCACTCGTGGGATATTTCGGAACAAGCGAATGAAGCGGGGAGGATCGCCTTGAAAACGCGGGTTTGGGACAGAGGTAGGGTGGGGGCGTTGCGGTTTACCGAACTGGGGTTCGGGACGGCACCAATTGGCGGGCTGTATCGCGCTGTGTCGGATGAGGACGCCCAAGCGACGATGGCGCGGGCCTGGGATCTGGGGGTGCGCTATTTCGATACGGCGCCCTTGTATGGGCTGGGCCTGTCGGAGGTGCGGCTGAACCGGGTTTTACGGGGCAAGCGGCGTGAGGATTTCGTGGTGTCGTCCAAGGTCGGGCGGCTGCTGCGACCCCCGGAAAAGGGCAGGACCCGGGAAGGGATCGGCAAGTGGTTTGACGTGCCGAACCGGATTGGCGTCTATGACTATTCCTATGACGGGGTGATGCGGTCGCTGGAGTTCACGCTGGAGCGGACCGGGCTGGACCGGATCGACATCCTGTATGTCCATGATCTGGATGTCTGGACCCACGGCTCGCGGGCGGTGATGGAGGGGTATCGGGATCAGTTCATGGCAGGCGGCTATGGCGCGCTGATCCAACTGCGCGATCAGGGAGTGATCCGGGCGATTGGCGGCGGGATCAACGAGTGGCAGCAGTGCCAGTGGCTGACCGAGCGCGGCGATTTCGATCTGTTCCTGCTGGCGGGGCGCTATACCTTGCTGGAACAGGAGGCGCTGACCACGTTCCTGCCGATGGCAGCGGCGCGCGGGATCGGGATCGTGATTGGCGGGCCGTATAACTCGGGGATTCTGGCGACCGGGGCCAGGCCGGGGGCGTTTTACGACTACGAGGTGGC
>JAYUGA010000102.1:0-6014 GCA_043738565.1 Rhodobacterales bacterium | reverse complement strand
CGAAGCGAAGGTCTTAACAATTCATGTGCTCAAGTTACCGAAGTAACCAGAACCCACAAACCGTGAAGCTTTCACCAGGATCATCGGTCATCCACCTCACGGCAAACTCCCTACCTGGCCGATATGTGTTGGTTTTGACGCCGATGCGCCCAAACCGCCCACATATCTCTTCATACAAACAACAGTTTCAAAGAGCGATCTTTCCGACAAACAAACCGAAGTGCGCCAGTTTCCCAGCGATCCCCGTCCGCCTCATCTTCAGATTTTCCGGGGCTTTCCGACCGCTTGCGCCGCCATCCGTTCCCGTCACCGTCGCTGTTTCGCTTCGGTGAGGCGCTATCTACGGAGAGCGCTCGGTCCCCGCAAGAGGAAAAATCGCCCGCTGTCGCATTATTTTCGCAATTCCCGATTCATCTACAAAATCGTGGGGTTGCGGGTTGCGATGCCACTGCTGGCAGCTACCCTGCGCAATATTCTTGCGCAGCGCGGGTGTTGACTCAGGCCCAGATCAGGCTGCGCGGACCGTTCCGGTAGATCCGAACCGCCAGCAATCCAACCAGGATCGCCGCATAGATCAGCACCTCTGTCGTGTAGACCTTGCCAACCATCAGAAAGTGAATCATCGCCAGCCCGGTGGCCACATAGGCCAGCTTGTGCAGGCGGTTCCAGTTCTTTGCCCCCAGCCGCCGGATCATCGTGTTGTTCGACGTGATTGCCAGCGGGGTCAGGATCAGCAAGGCCGACATGCCGATCAGGATATACCAGCGTTTGTAGAGGTCCGGGATGATCTGGCTCCACCGGAACCCCATGTCGATGGTCAGCCAGGATGCAAAATGCAGCACGACAAAGCTGAACGCCACCAGACCCAATTGCCTGCGGAACCGCAGCAGGTTCAGCCCGATCCAGCGCAGCGGGCTTACGAACAGCGTGGCGATCAGCAAGCGCACGGCCCACAGGCCCAGCCCCCATTCGATGTTGCGCACCGGGTCGGTGGCCTGCAGGCCGCGAAAGAACACCCAGGCCGCCAGAACCACACCCAGCAGATAGATCGTCCAGGTTGGCACACGTTTGGCGAACCGGTTGATGGCGTCCAGCATCAGAAGTTCGCCGCCAGATCCATGCCGACATACAGGCTGGCCACCTGATCGCCATAGCCGTTGAACATCAGGGTGTCCTGACGGCCGGCAAACAGACCGGCCCCGATCCGGCGTTCCGACGCCTGGCTCCAGCGCGGGTGATCCACCGTCGGGTTCACATTGGCATAAAAGCCGTATTCGTTGGCGGCCATCATGTTCCAGGTCGTCTGCGGCTTCTTGTCGGTCAGGCTGATCTTCACGATCGACTTCACCCCTTTGAACCCGTATTTCCACGGCGTGACAAGGCGGATCGGCGCACCGTTCTGGTTGGCCAGCGGCTGGCCATAGATCCCGGTCGCGATCAGGGTCAGCGGGTTCATCGCCTCGTCCAGCCGCAGGCCCTCGCGGTAGGGCCAGTCAAGAACACGGCCCTTCACCCCCGGCATCTCTTCGGGTCGCACCAGGGTTTCGAACGCGATGTATTTCGCCCCGGCTTGCGGACCCAGTTTGTTGATCAGCGCCGACAACTGGAAACCCTGCCACGGAATGATCATCGACCAGGCCTCGACGCAGCGCATGCGGTAGATGCGCTCCTCGATCGGCAGTCCGGCAATCAGGTCGCCCAGATCATAGGTGCCGGGCTTGCCGACCATGCCGTCCACCACGACCGACCACGGCGCGGTTTTCAGACTGCCGGCATAGGCCGCAGGGTCTTCCTTGGCGGTGCCGAATTCGTAATAGTTGTTGTAGGTGGTGATCTCTTCCAGCGTGTTGGGCGCTTCGTCGGTGGAATACCGGCTTTTCGCCCAGACCGGGCCCGCCACCGCCATCGCCCCGGCGGCGGCGATGATCTGGCGACGGTTGAAGAAAGCAGCCTGAGGGGTCACGTCTGACCAGCGCAGATCGGGCTTGAACGGCATCTTCGGCTCCTGTTTTGATGGGTTAGAAGATGCCACTTCGGAAGCGGATTTCAAAATCATCTTGTCTCACATCTGCGGCAGGGGATTGAAACAATCTTTTCGAACGGGCGTCCACATGTGGACACGATGCAAAAGCATTGTAACTCAATGGCTTGCGACTTGGGATTAACCACCTGTTAGGATGGAAACGCGGGGATGCCATGCTGAAAACCTACCAAGGCTCCTGCCACTGCGGCGCGGTTCGCTTCACGGCAAGGCTCGATGTTGCAGCGGGCACCGCCAAGTGCAACCGCACGATCTGCTGCAAGATGCGGCTGTGGTCAGTCCCGGCGGATGCGGCGGCCTTTGCGCTGGTCGCAGGCGACATGGCCCTGACCGACTACATCGGCCGCAACGCGGTGGCGCATCACTTCTTCTGCACGACCTGCGGCATCCATGCCTTTGACCGGATCGACACGCCGAACATGACGGGACAGGTCTGTGACAACGTCCCGGTCGCCTGTCTCGACGGGCTCGATCTGGACGAGCTGACGGCGGCCCCGGTCACCTATTACGACGGGCTGCATGACAAGTGGGGACAGAGGCCGGATGAGGTAAGGCATTTGTAGGGTGGGGTTCCACCCCACCAATTCCCGGCAATGGTGGGTATAGCCTCACCCTACGGCTCGAGCGCTAGAGCCAGAAAACGCCCAATGACTCTAAATCGTCACAATCTCACCGAAGTCCGACCAAACATTATTCACGAAATTGCCACATTCCCGCCCGAATCCCGACCATCGCCTGCCACACGGTCACATTAAAGTCTCAATTGTGTGCAGGAACACTGATTCGAACGTGAGGCTTGGCTGTGAAAAAACAACCCAACACTCTAAGAATTGCGACCAAGCATGGGGCGCACGAAGCGCGAGGCTGGTTTGCGATTTTCGCGCTCGTTCTGATCGTGGTTATTCCGGTCAGCGTTTTGGCAGTCTATGGGGTTTCCGCAGGTGTTTCGTTGCTGCCGTGACAGTCTTAGCGCCAGTAGGGTGTGCTTCAGCGCGCCATCTTTGACCGCGGGAATAGTGCGCTGAAGCGCACCCTACCCAGCCAAGATTCTCCCAATCCTTAACAACCCGTAAATTTCCCAAATCCAACCCCTTGAAATCCCTCACTTCCCCAAACCGTCCAGAACTGGACGCCGCTAGGCCACCCCCCGTTGCACCCGCCGCGCCACGATCGGCATGGTCAGCATCGTGCTCGCCACCGCCATCAGCAAGAGCGCGGTGAAGCTGGCCGAGGTGATGATCGCCTTGTCGAGCAGGATGTTGACGAAGATGATCATGATCAGCGCCTTGGTCTGCAACAGCCAGCCGATCACGAACGCCTCGCCCCGGCTCCAGCCCAAGATCCGCCCGGCCAGCGACACCCCCGCCAGCTTGCCCGCGACCGAGGCCACCAGCAGCAGGGCGGCGGCGGCAAAGACGGCAGGGCCGCCCATCTCCCACGAGGTCCGCAGCCCGGTGGACAGAAAGAACACCGGCATTACCGCCAGCAGGATCACCTCGCGGAACGCATCGACCCGCTCCAGATCAAACCACTTCGCCTCCAGCACCGCGCCGGACAGGAACGCCCCGACCATGAAGTGCAGCCCGGCCCAATCCGCCGCGAACCCGCAGGCCGCCAGCCAGACCAGCCCCAGATACCAGCGGTCGGCCAGGGCCAGCCGCGGCAAAACCCGGCGCATCACCACGGCGATCACGGCAAACCCGACGACAAAGCCAAGCTGCCGCCCCAGCCGCTGCCAATCCAGCAAGATCAGCGCCAGCACCGACCAGATCGCCACGTCGTCAAGGCTGGCATAGCGCAGGATCCGCTGGCCCAAAGGCTGGCGCAGGATGCCGAGATTGCCCAGAAACAGCACCAGAATCGGCAGCGCCGTCACCGCACAGGCCATGCCGATTCCCAGCACCGCCTGCCACCTGCTGCCGGACGAACCGACCCAGCCCTCGGTCTGCACCAGCAGCAGCGCCGCGACGGCTCCCAGCAGCAAAGGCACCACCAGCGCCAGCCCCGCTGTCACCCCGGTTTCCCGACGTCTGACCCAGGCCTCGCCGATGTCGAGTTCCAGCCCGGCGACGAAGACGAACAGCATCACCGCCCACCACGCCACGCCGTTCAGGGCGGTGATCACCTCGGGCTTGAAGATGGCGGCGTAGTAGTCGGGGAATGCCGCGCCCAGAGCGCCGGGACCGAGCAGGATGCCGCCAACGATCTGCACCACAACCAGTGGCAGCATCACGCCACCGCCTGCCAGCCGCCAGACGGCCCAGGGCACGGTAAAGATGATCAGCAGGGCAATCAGGAAGGTTTCGGTGAGCGACATGAAAAAGGCCTCCGGGGCGCGTCGCCCGGACCCTAAGACACAACGTCTTCATATGCGAACAGTCTGCGCATCACATTGGTCCAAATATCCCACGGGTGCATTCGTCGGTGCGCCATCGGTTCGAGCACCGATGAATGCGCGGGGGGTGTGAACCCCCCCGGCCTTACTTCAATGCACCACCGCCGAGGCAGGCCGCTCCCGCCGCGACGCGATCACCTGGCCGCCAACAATCAGCCCTTCCGGCCCCGCCGTGACCGTGACGGTCGACCCGTCCAGCACATCCCCAGCCAGGATCATCTGCGCCAGTTGGTCCTGCAAATGGCGCTGGATCACCCGTTTCAGCGGTCGCGCGCCATAGACCGGGTCATAGCCCTCATCGGCCAGCCAGGCCCGCGCCCCGGCATCCAGATCCAGCGTGATCTTGCGCGCCGCCAGCCGTTTCTCCAACCCGCGCAACTGAATGTCGACGATGGCGCCCATATCGCCGCGCGCCAGACGGTCGAAGATCACCGTCTCGTCCAACCGGTTCAGGAATTCGGGGCGGAAATGCGCCCGCACCGCCTCCATTACTTCAGCCCTTGCGCGCGTCGGGTCGGCCCCATCGGGCAACTGGCTCAGCGCATAGGCCCCGAGGTTCGAGGTCAGGATGATCAGCGTCTGCTTGAAATCGACGCGGTGGCCCTGACCATCGGTCAAAACCCCGTCATCTAGGACTTGCAAGAGCACGTTGAACACGTCCGGGTGCGCCTTTTCGACCTCGTCGAACAGCACGACCTGATAGGGCCTGCGGCGGACGGATTCGGTCAGCACGCCGCCCTCGTCATAGCCGACATAGCCGGGCGGGGCACCGATCAGGCGGGACACCGCGTGTTTCTCCATGAATTCGCTCATGTCGATCCGCACCATCGCGCTGTCGTCGTCGAACAGATAGGCGGCCAGCGCCTTGGTCAGTTCGGTCTTGCCCACGCCGGTGGGGCCGAGGAACAGGAAGCTGCCCAAAGGCCGCCCCGCGTCATTCAGCCCCGCCCGCGCCCTTCGCACGGCATTGGCGACGGCGGTGACGGCCGTGTGCTGGCCGATCACCCGCTTGCCCAGTTCCGCCTCCATCCTGAGCAGCTTTTCGCGGTCGCCTTCCAGCATCTTGGCCACCGGAATCCCGGTCCAGCGCTCGACCACTTCGGCAATCTGCTCTGGCCGCACCGCTTCGCTGACCAAAGCGTCGCCTTCCCGCGCCTCGGCCTCGACCAGCTTTTTCTCCAGCCCCGGAATGATGCCATAGGACAGTTCCCCGGCCCGGCCCAGATTGCCGTCGCGCTTGGCTTGTTCCAACTCCGACCGAGCGCGTTCCAACTGCTCCTTCAACCCCCGCGACACTTCCAGGGCCGCGCGTTCGGCCTGCCATTTCGCGGTCATCTCGGAGGAATGCTCCAACAGTTCCGCCAGTTCTTTTTCCAGCCGTTCCAGACGGTCCTTCGACGCAGCGTCATCTTCCTTCTTCAACGCTTCGGCTTCGATCTGCAATTGCAGGATCTGGCGGTCAAGCTGGTCCAGTTCCTCGGGCTTGCTATCGACCTCCATCCGCAACCGGCTGGCGGCTTCGTCCATCAGGTCGATGGCCTTGTCGGGCAGGAAGCGGTCGGTGATGTAGCGGTGGCT
>JAYUGA010000101.1:0-6017 GCA_043738565.1 Rhodobacterales bacterium | reverse complement strand
ACGTTGACTTGGCGTTGACTCGTTTTTGCACAAGCTATACACAAGTGTTTTTGTCGGATTCTAACCATTTGAAAAGGTTATATATTTTGGTTGCGGGGGCAGGATTTGAACCTGCGGCCTTCAGGTTATGAGCCTAAATTCGAGCAATTCCAATATCTGAGGTATTTCAATAGCTTGCGTGTTAATTTCCACCCGGAAGTGACCCGGGTTTTTCATCGAGAAGTGACCCGCCTGAAGATTATGTTCTGCGGGTTATGCTGGGGTCAAGACATGCGCGGCCTCCTTCTTGTTTCTGGCTGCCGCTGAGCTTGCTTTGAACCTGAAGCTGTCGTTTCCGGTTTCCAGAATGTGGCAGCGGTGGGTGAGACGGTCGAGCAAGGCGGTGGTCATCTTGGCATCGCCAAATACGGTTGCCCATTCGCTGAAGCTGAGGTTGGTGGTGATGACGACGCTGGTGCGTTCGTAAAGCTTGCTCAGAAGATGGAAGAGCAGCGCGCCACCCGAGGCGCTGAACGGCAGGTAGCCCAATTCGTCCAGGATCACCAAGTCGAGGCGGGTCAGGCTTTCGGCGATCTGCCCGGCCTTGCCCTTGGCCTTTTCCTGTTCCAGCGCATTGACCAGTTCGATGGTCGAGAAGAAGCGGACCTTCCGGCGGTGATGCTCGATGGCCTGGATGCCAAGGGCGGTGGCGGCATGGGTTTTGCCGGTTCCGGGGCCACCAATCAGAACCACGTTCTGGGCACCATCCAGGAACTCGCATTTATGCAGCTGGCGCACCGTGGCCTCATTGATCTCGCTGGCGGCGAAGTCGAAGCCGGAGAGGTCCTTGTAAGCTGGGAACCGCGCTGACTTCATGTGATAGGCGATGGAGCGGACCTCGCGTTCGGCAATCTCGGCCTTCAAGAGCTGCGAGAGCATCGGCACGGCGGCTTCAAAGGCCGGAGCCCCCTGTTCCATCAGATCGGCGATGGCTTGGGACATGTCATACATCTTCAGGCTGCGCAGCATGATGACGATGGCAGCACTGGCGGGGTCATGACGCATGACGGCCTCCGGCAATCTGGCCGCGCAGGCCGTCATAGCGTTCAACATTGGCCTTCGGTTCGCGGCGCAGGATCAGCGCCTGCGGGGTATCAAGGGGCGGCCCGCCGGTCGTCTTGCCATCGACCAGTCTATGCAACAGGTTCAGCACATGGGTCTTGGTCGGCACGCCGGCTGCCAAGGCCATTTCCACCGCGGCCAGCACAGCCTGTTCGTCGTGATGCAGGACCAGCGCGAGGATGTCGACCATCTCGCGGTCCCCGCCCGGTTTGCGCAGCATCTGATCCTGAAGCTGCTTGAAGGCGGGTGGCAATTCCGTGAAGGGCGCGCCATTGCGCAGTGCCCCCGGCTTGCGCTGGATGACGGCCAGGTAGTGCCGCCAGTCGTAGATCGTGCGCGGCGGCAAGTGATGGGACCGCTGGATCAGCCGCTCATGCTCGCAAAGGATTTGTCCTTCGGCGGCCACGACGAGGCGATCGGGATAGACCCGCAGGCTGACAGGCCGGTTCGCAAATGATGCCGGAACGCTGTAGCGATTGCGCTCGAAGTTGATCAGGCAGGTGGGAGAGACGCGCTTGCTGTGTTCGACAAAGCCGTCGAAGGCGGGCGGCAGCGGCATCAGGGCTGTCCGCTCCTCGGCCCAGACATCCGCAACGCTGCCTGGCAGGGCGCCGTGCGCAATCTCGTGCCACAACTCTTGGCCGCGCCGTTCCAGCCAGGCGTTTAGCGCCGCCAGATCGGGGAAGCTCGGCATTGGCTGCCGGAGGCGGTGGCGAGAATCCTGAACATTCTTCTCGACTTGACCCTTCTCCCAGCCTGCGGCCGGGTTGCAGAACTCGGGCTCGAAGACATAGTGGCTGGTCATGGCCAGAAACCGGGCGTTGACCTGCCGGTCCTTGCCGCGGCCCACGCGATCCACGGCCGTCCTCATATTGTCATAGATGCCGCGCCCGGGAACGCCGCCGAACACCCGGAATCCATGCCAATGGGCATCAAACAGCATCTCGTGGGTTTGCAGCGGATAGGCCCGCAGCAGAAAGGCGCGGCAGTGCGAGAGCTTGATATGCGCCACCTGCAACTTGGTGCGCTCCCCGCCCAGAATCGCAAAGTCCCCGCTCCAGTCGAACTGGAACGCCTCGCCCGGCTGAAAGACAAGCGGCACAAAGGTTCCGCGCCCTGCCGTTTGCTGTTCACGCTGCCGATCTGCCCGCCAAGCCCGGGCAAAAGCGGCAACACGACCGTAGGATCCAGTGTAGCCCAGCTCGACCAAATCCTCATGCAACTGCTTCGCCGTCCGCCGCTGCTTGCGTGACTTTCCGGCCTCGGTCTTCAGCCAGCCCGCCAACTTCACAGCAAAGGGGGCAAGCTTGCTTGGCCGCTCGGGAACGTTGAACTCAGGCTCAACGACGCCCGACCGCAAATACTTCCGAATAGTGTTGCGCGATAACTTCGTCCGCCGCGCGATCTCCCGAATGGACAGATGCTCGCGCAATGCCCAACGCCGAATAATGCTCAAAAACGCCATGTCGATCACTCCATTGTCCCCTGCTGCCTGCAGCCGTGGGGACGGTGTCACATGGGTCAGTTCTCAGTGAAAATTACGCACCTACCCGGGTCACTTCCGGGTGGAAATCAACACTCCGCGATCGCCGCGTTCAGCGCCTCGACCGAGAAGAACTGCATGTTGCGCAGCCGGGCCAGGATCCAGCGCTCGACAATCAGCACCGCGCCCTCCACCTTCCCCTTGTCGCGGGGCTTGCGAGGCCGCGTGGGCAGCACGGTCGTGTCGTAATGCGCCGCCATATCGGCGAAGGTCTTGGTGATCGCGGGCTCGAACCATAAGGGCTTGGCCACCGCCGCCTTGAGATTGTCGCAGACGATCGCCTGGGTCACGCCGCCGAAGAACTTCAGCGCCCGGACCTGGGCTTCGATCCAGTCGGGCAGGGTCTGGGTCAGGCTCGCCAAGGCAAAGGTGTAGCTCGACGCCCCCAGCACCGCGACGAAGATCTGCGCCTGCCGCACCGCGCCTGTGGCCGGGTCGGTGATCGGGATCGTGTGGCCGGCATAGTCGGTCTGCATGACCGCGCCGGCCTCATGGCGGTTGCGGAAGCTGGGGCTGGTGCGGTTCTCGAAGGCCCGGAACTCTTCGCAAAACCACGTGTAGCCGTAGCCATCGGGACGCGCCCCCCGGTATTCCTGCCACAACAGCACCAGCGTCACGCCCTTGCGCTTCAGCTCGGTGGCCACCCTCGCCCAGTCCGGCTCCTGAAGGTCCAGCGGCGGGCGCCCCACCCGCTGAAACAGTGCTGCCTCCAGCGTGGCGTCATCGTCGCGTCCGGCCGGCAAGGGCCAGTGGTTCAACCCGGCTCCCCGCGCCCGATAGAGATAGGTCGCAATCGTCGTCTTGCTCAGCTTCAGCCGCAGCCCGATCTCCCGCACCGAGAGGCCCTGCTGATGTGCCAGCCGAAGAATGGTTCGTATGTCCTGCACGGTCATTCGCCTCGTTTGCTTGCGTCGTGGCATGCTCCCCCCCGATCCCTTCCAAGACCGACAGAGTGCCGCGAAATCACAGGCATTGACCAACCGTCACCACGCCCGGGGCTGTCCCGGAATTAGTGAAATCCCTGTCCGGGATTTACCGAAACGCCTGTACGGGACTTTCCGCAATCACCGTCCGGGAATTTGCGAAACCCGCAGCAAGATGACCCGGTTTGCCGTCGGCTGATGTCGATGCCCGGGATCGGCGCCGTTGTGGCCCTGACCTTCCGGTCCGCTGTTGATGACCCCGCCCGCTTCACCTCATCGAAGAAGGTAGGGCCGTGGGTCGGCCTCACCCCGCAGCGAAACCAGTCTGGCGAACGCGATGTCTCGGGCGGCGTCACCAAGGCCGGCGATGTCAACCTGCGCCGCGCGTTGTGTCAGGCTGCAACCGTCATGATGCACCGGGGGCGTTCGACATGGTTGAGAACATGGGCAGCACAGGTCGCCCGTCGCCGTGGCGCAAAGCGCGCCATGGTCGCCTTGGCACGACGCATCGGGGTGATCCTGCACCGCATGTGGATTGATGACACCGACTTCCGGTTCGAAATCACGGTGCCCCATGCGGCCTGACGACTTGATCTCCCAAGAGTTGCCTGCCTGACCGCGGGCCTTCGAGGTCCCCCCAGGGACGCGGTTCCGATGATGCCGTGGTCAGGACTGTTGCCGATCCACATCGAGCACGCCAATGAGACGGGCACATCGGAATTGCATTGAACCAGCATCATGTTGGCGGCCACCGCGCTGACCACGGACCGAAGCATGCACCCGGGGTGATCTCAGACGAAGGCGGCGGTGACAGCAAGACGGCTCAAACCGACCCCAAAATCAAACCCGCCCTTGGGCACCACATACCGCTTGCGAAAAACTACTTGACTGGGACGGCCCCGTTACCGAAGTTCTGACCCTAAAGGGTCCAGTGCATAGTCGACACACGCGCACCGAATCAAAAGACGACGAAGTCCGTTTGATCGATCACCGGCATATTCGAAAGAACGGCAAACAGAACAGCTGTGGCAGCCCCGGAACCGTCAGAGTCATAGAACAATTGACCAGTTGATTGCTGATAGAGAATGCGGTCGCTTGCATCAACCACTCCTCCGCCCGGTCCTATCAGCTTGAACGCCGAGGCGGCCAGAGACCCAATTGGCAATGCATTGAATAGTCCGGCTCCCGTGTTTTCGAGACGAATTGTGTCATTGCCGACATTGAAATCTGTGATTGTGTCGACGTTGCCTGAAGACGGCGCGATATTGAAAACAAACGCATCGTTTCCCAGACCTCCAGTCAGAGTATCGTTGCCATCTAGACCCACAATGCTGTCGTTCCCAGAATTGCCAATGATGGTATTTGCGAGGCTGTTGCCAGTCCCGGCAAACGCGGCAGTGCCGAGTGCCAGAAGGTTTTCGAGGTTTGCGCCCAGGGTGTAGCTGGCGAGCGTCGTGCGCACGGTATCAGTCCCGGCTTTCGATGCCTCGGTTACCACATCACCTGCAGCATCCACCGTATAGGTGTCATTGCCCTGACCACCGACAAGTGTGTCGTTCCCGGTTCCGCCATCCAGGCTGTCGTCTCCCTTATTGCCCGTGATGGTATTGGCCAAGCTATTGCCGGTTCCAGCAAGAGCGCCAGTGCCAAGTGCCAGGAGGTTCTCAAGGTCTGCGCCCAGGGTGTAGCTGGCGAGCGTCGTGCGCACGGTATCGGTCCCGGCATTCGATGCCTCGGTTACCACATCGCCTGCAGCATCCACCGTATAGGTGTCATTGCCTTGACCGCCGACAAGTGTGTCGTTCCCGGTTCCGCCATCGAGACTGTCATTTCCGTTGCCACCTGTTATGGAATTTGCCAGATTATTTCCGGTTCCGGAAAAGTTGCCAGTGCCAATTGCTACCAGGTTTTCGAGGTTTCCTCCAAGCTTGTAGGTGGCAAGCGTCGTGCGCAACGTGTCAGTTCCGGCGTTCGATCCCTCTGTTACCACGTCGCCCGCAGAATCGACCGTATAGGTGTCGTTGTCCTGGCCGCCGATCAGCGTGTCATTCCCTGTTCCGCCATCCAAAGTATCATCGCCGATGCCACCGTAGAGGGAGTCGTTTCCGACATTGCCTGTGATAGCGTTCGCCAGCGTGTTGCCTGTTCCGACGAATCCTCCGGGACTGAGTGCCACGAGGTTTTCGACATTCGCTCCCAACGTGTAGCTGGCGAGCGTCGTGCGGACAGTGTCGGTGCCTTCATTCAGGGCTTCAGTGACGAGATCACCTGCTGCATCGACCGCATAGTTATCGTTGTCCTGGCCACCGACAAGTGTGTTATTTCCGGTTCCGCCAATCAGCGTGTCCGCCCCCGCCCCGCCGTAGAGGCTGTCGCTGCCGAGGCCGCCCGTCAGCGCGTCATTGCCGGCACCGCCGTAAATGGTGTCGTTGCCGTTGGAAGTGGTGATG
>JAYUGA010000100.1:0-37395 GCA_043738565.1 Rhodobacterales bacterium | reverse complement strand
TCGAACTGGCAAACACACTCGTCAAAGCAGACCGGCTATGGGTCCAAAAAGGGGCTTGATCAAGACGGATACTCTAGATTCTTGGTGGTCGCGTGATTGGTGTGGAAAACCGGATTCCACTTTTCCTCATCACGCTCTAGCGGTTGCGCCGAAGATAGACGTAATAGGCCCCTGCCCCGCCGTGTTTCAGGTGCGATTCGCTGATTTGCAGGATGCAGGGGCCAAGCGGTGGCTGGCGCAGCCAAATCGGGACCTGGTGACGCAACACGCCCATGCGTTGCGGGATCGGGCCGTGATCTGGTTTTTGCTTGCCTTTGCCGGTGATCACCAGAACCAGACGCAACCCGGCGCTTTGGGCGTTCAGGATGAAGCGGAGCAGCTCGGGATGCGCCTCCGCCAGGGTCAGCCCATGCAGGTCGAGCCGCCCCTCGGGGGCGAGTTTGCCGCGCGACATGCGGGCGAATGCCTTGGCGTCCATGTGCAGTGGCGAGACGGGCTGGGCGGTGGTGCCCAGGTCAAGGTTGCGGATGCTGCGGGCCTTTTCCCCCAAACGGAACGGTGCGAGCGGTGGCAGGGGTGCGGCTTCGGCTGGCTTGGGGTGGGTCAGGACCAGCGCGGCCGACTCGACCTTGCGGCGCTGGAGCAGGGCGTGCAGCGGTTTGGCGGTGCGGGCGACCGCCTGCCACAAAGCCTCTTCTTCCGGGTGGAGCGAACGGCGGCGCGACATGGTTCAGTTGTCATCCAGCATGGCGTAGGCCCGGTCGATCGGCAGCAACAAGAGCAGACGGCCGCCATCCTTGATGCCGCCCGCCGCCTGACCCGCCGCATCACCGGTGCCGAAAAAGATGTCGGCGCGCTGAGCACCCTTGATGGCACCGCCGGTATCCTGCGCGATCATCAGGCGACGCAGCGGATCGGCACCGGATTTTTCGACCCAGACCGGAGCGCCGAGCGGGATATGGGCGGGATCGACGGCGACCGAGCGCAGGGTGGTGATCGAGCGGCCCATCGCGCCAATCGGGCCTTGCGTGTCGGTCAGGTCGCCAAGTTTGCGGAAGAAGACGTAGGATGGGTTGGTATTCAGCAGGTCCATGTCGGCAGCGGGGTTGGCGCGGACCCATTGCCGGATGGTTTGAGCAGAGACCTGCGACGGGCTGAAGATGCCAAGGCGCACCAGTTCCTGACCTACCGAGCGGTAGGCATAGCCGTTGCGGCCGGCATAGCCGATGCGGATCACGGTGCCATTGGTCATATGGATGCGGCCAGAGCCTTGGATATGCAGGAAAAACGCCTCGACCGGGTCGTCGAGCCAGGCGATCTCCAGACCCCTGCCGCGCAGGATGCCGCGTTCGATGGTGGCGCGGTCATACCAGACCGAGCCGTCGCGCAATTCGGGAGGGCGGCGGTAGATCGGCCAGGCGAAGCGCGGGGTGCGGACCGGCGAGCCTTCCAGTTCGGGTTCGTAATAGCCGGTGAACAGCGCGGGCGGGGTGCCGACCAGGACGGGCTTGAACAGCAGTTCAAAGAACTGGCGGGCGGCGGCTTCGGTGCTGTCTATGGCTTGAGCGACGCGGCAAACCGGGGTCCAGTCGGGGTCGTTCATCAGGTCGCAGGTGGACCGGAAGGCTTTCAGCGCGGCAAGATGATCATCCTCGGCCCAGCCCGGCAGGCTTTCATAATCGAAGACCTGGGCGGCGGCGGGCGCTGTCATGGCGACAAGCAGAAAAAGGGTGCGGAAGGTCGCACCCACATTAGTCCCCGGTGGCCGCAAGCTGCCAGTTCGGATCGTTTACCCCCATGCGGCGGGCGAAGGTCCAGGTGTCGCGCTGGCGGGTGATGGCACTGGGGCGGCCTTCGATCACGGTGCCGGACTTGTCGCGGACGGTGCGGGTCAGTTCCCCCGAAAAACGCACGGCGATTTCGGCCATTTTGGTGGTGGTATTAAACGTCGCCTCGGTCAGAGCCATGTCACGGACACCGGCAAAGGTTGATTCGATCTTCAGTCCCTGATTGTCGCGGTCGGTGATGGCGGCGGTGAAGGTCGCCAGCACATCTTCGCCGAGGAAGGGCTTGATCTGCGCCAGATCGCCCTTGTCGAAGGCCATCAGGATCATCTCATAGGCTTGCCGCGCCCCTTTCAGGAAGTCGGTAACGTTGAAGCTGGGTTCGGCAGCTTTCATCGCGGCCAAGGCAGTTGTGGCGGCAGGGTCACTGGTGTTGTCGGTGATGTCGCGGTCAGGGCCGCCGTCGATCACCTCGAATTTCGGACGCGGGCTGGGGCCGGTGGTTTCGGTCACGGCAGGCTTCTCAAAGCCGTCGCGGCTGCCCAGCACCGAGCGCAGCTTCAGGATAAGGAAAATCGCGATCCCGGCCAGAACGAGCAGTTGGATCAGAGAGGAATTCATGCGGAACCTCGGGTGGGCGGGTTATGGCTCTGGGGTTGGTATTTTCAGGCTTCGGTGCCTATGTAAGTGCTGGGCGGGGGCAAGTCCACCAGCCCATCGAAATTGGCCGTAAAGGAGGCCCTGGGATGCGGGTTTTGCTGCTGTTGATCGCCTGGTCGCTGGTCGAGATCGGGCTTTACGTGACATTGGGCGGTTGGCTGGGGCTGGGGCTGACGCTGGGCTGGGTGATTGGCACCGGAGTGCTGGGGGTTGGATTGATCCGCTGGCAGGGTGAGCGCATGGGGTTGAGCCTGCGGCAGGGCATGGGGGCGGCGCGAGATCCGTTGTCGGGGGCGGCGCACAGCGGACTGGTCATGCTGGCGGCGGTGTTGCTGATCCTGCCGGGGTTTCTGACCGATGCACTGGGGTTGCTGCTGCTGATCCCGGCGGTGCGGCAGGCGGTGATCGGGGCGATTGCGGCGCGGGCCAGAGTGGTGGTGCCGCAGCGGGCCGGGCCGTTTCCGGGCGATCGCCATGACGTGATTGATGCCGAAGTGGTGGAAGAGGTGCCGCCGCGCCGCGCGCCGCACAAGCCTTCGGGATGGACCCAGTCCTGATCGCCTGCTAGGAACGCGGGCTAAAGGCTTTGAGGGAGTGAGTGATGGCCGAAGAGAGCAATGGGGCGGCCCCGCAGGCAGCAGCCGCAGTCAAGATGCAGGTGTTGGCACAGTTCGTGCGGGACATGAGTTTCGAGAATTTGGTGGCGCAAAAGGGCCTGAGCGGGACCGAGATGCAGCCGGATATTCAGGTTGGCGTGTCGCTGGATGCGCGCAAGCGGGCGGTCGAGCATCAGTATGACGTGATCTGCAAATTCAAGGTGACATCGAAGAACAAGGCCAATGACGACACGCTGTTCCTGATGGAGCTGGAATATGGCGGGGTGTTTCTGGTCGAAGGCGTGCCGGACGAGCAGTTGCATCCGTTCCTGCTGATCGAATGCCCGCGGATGCTGTTTCCCTTCGTGCGCCGGATCATCTCGGACGTGACACATGACGGTGGTTTCCCGCCGCTGAACATCGACAACGTGGATTTTCTGGCTTTGTACCGGCAGGAAATGGCGCGGCGGGCGGCGTTGCAGGCACAGATGCCGACGGCTGCGGTGAACTGAAAGCAAGGTGCGTGATCTCACGCGCCTTGCCGGCTAATTGACCCGTTTCGACCAGATTGCAGCGCTGCCCAGGTTGGCCACAAAAGCCTGATGGGCGGCGCCTTCTGCTGGTGTGATGCGCGATGGCAGCGGGATGGCGCGCGGTTTGGGACGCCAGACGGCTGTGGTGCCTCCGGTCTGTGCGCTCACGTTCAGGGTCAGGTCGGGTTGGCGGCCGCCGATGAGTTCGAGATAGACTTCGGCGAGGATTTCGCTGTCAAGGAGCGCGCCGTGTTTGGTGCGGGCGGAATTGTCGATGTTGAAACGGCGGCAGAGCGCGTCCAATGAGGCGGGGGAGCCGGGGTATTTCTGCCGCGCGATGGCGACGGTATCGAGCGCCCGAGACATCGGGATGGTGGGATGGCCAGCGACCGTCAGTTCGACGTTGAGAAATTTCATGTCGAAGCTGGCGTTGTGGATGACCAGTGTGGCCTCGCCGATGAACGCGAGGAAGTCTGTGGCGACGCTGGCAAAGCGGGGTTTGCCGCGCAGGAAGTCGTCGCTTAACCCGTGAACCTCGAACGCCTCTTTCGGCATCAGGCGGTCGGGGTTGAGGTATTGGTGCCAGGTTTTGCCGGTGGGCAGGTGGTTCATCAGTTCGAGCGCGCCGATTTCGACGATGCGGTCGCCGGTGGCGGGGTCGAGGCCGGTGGTTTCGGTGTCGAGGACGATTTCACGCATGTACGGCTCGAATATGGGCGATCAGGGCCTGAACATAGGCTGTGGTCGCGGCGAGGTCGAGGGTTTCGACGATGTGGGTGGCGCGGGCGCGCTTTTCGGCATCTGGCATCTGGCGGGCGAGCAGCAGGTTGAATTGCGCTTCGGTCATGTCAGCGCGGGCGAGGGCGCGGGCGCGTTGCAGCGCGGCGGGGGCGGTGACGAGGAGCGTGGCATCAAGTTGGGATTCGGTGCCGGTCTCGAACAGGAGGGGGATGTCGAGGACGATCAGGTCGGCGGTGGCACTCGCGATGAAGGCAGCGCGGTCGGCGGCGAGCATCGGGTGGACCACGGCCTCGATCAGCGCCAGGGCGGAGGTGTCGCGGGCGATCAGGGATTTCAGGGTGGTGCGGTCGATGGCACCATCTTTCAGCGCCTCTGGGAACAGGGCGGTGACCGGTTCCACCGCCGCGCCGTTTTGGGCATAAAGGCGGTGGACGGCGGCGTCGGCGTCCCAGACCGGGATATTTTCCGCGGCGAACATGGCGGCGGTGGTGGTTTTGCCCATGCCGATGGAGCCGGTGAGGCCGAGTTTGAACGCCGGTGATTTCCGGGTGACGCTCATGCGCCCAGCACGGCGGCGCGGGTGGCGTCATCCACCTCCGGGCGGTGGTTGAACCAACGCTCAAAGCCGGGGGCGGCCTGGTGCAAGAGCATGCCGAGGCCATCGACGATATGGGCGCCGCGTTCCTGCGCCTCGATCAGGAACTGGGTGGCGAGCGGGGTGTAGACGAGGTCGGTGACGATGGTGCCCGGCGTCAGCGCATCGAGGGGGACGCGGAAGTCGGGTTTTCCGGACATGCCGAGCGAGGTGGTGTTGACGACCAGGGCGGCCCCTTCCAGCATGTTGGCGGCATGTACCCAGTCGTGGACATGCAGTTTTGCGCCGAAATCGGCGCGCAGGGCTTCGGCGCGGGGGCGGGTGCGGTTGGCGAGGCGAATCTCTGGGCAGCCGACCTCGATCAGCGCGGCGATGACAGCGCGGGCGGCACCGCCAGCCCCGAAGATGGCGGCGGGACCGGCATGGGGGTTCCAGTGCGGTGCGTGCTGGCGCAGGTTGGCCATGAAGCCGGAGCCATCGGTGTTGTCGGCATGGATGCGGCCATCCTTGCGGAAAATCAGGGTGTTGGCAGCCCCGATCAGGGCGGCGCGGTCGGTGACGACATCGGCCAGCGCCAGCACGGTCTCCTTGTGCGGAATGGTGACGTTGAGGCCGACGAAGCCAAGTTTCGGCATGGTGTGGAGGGCCTCGCGCAGGTCAGCCTGGCCGATGTCGAGCGGGATGTAATGACCTTTGATGCCGTAGCGTTTCAGCCAGTAGCCGTGCAGCGCGGGCGAGCGGCTGTGGGCGACGGGGTGGCCGATGACACCGGCGAGGGGGATGCGGGGCAGGTCGGTCACGACGGGATGAAACCTCGCAGGGTCAGGTAGTCAAGGAGGGGCAGCAACGGCAGGCCCAGGATGGCAAAGTAATCGCCTTCGACGGCGGAGAAAAGCCGGATGCCTTCGGATTCGAGCAGGTATGCGCCGGCGGAATGCTGAATCGCGGGCCAGTTGCGGTTGAGGTAATCATTCAGGAATGCGTCGGAGAAGGGGCGCATGGTTAGCTTGGCGGTGCTGACGTGACGCCAGATCGGCTTGGCCTCGTGATACAGCACGAGGGCGGAGTGCAGGTGATGGGTTTGGTTGCGCAAGGCTTGCAGCTGGCGGCGAGCGTCGTCCGGGCGGTTGGGCTTGGCGAAGATTTGGTCATGGAAGGCGAGAATCTGGTCGCAGCCGAGGACCAGGGCGGCGGGGTTCTTGTCGGCGAGTTTGCGGGCCTTGCGTTCGGCCAGGGTGTCGGCGATGTCGCGCGGTTTGGCATTGTCGGCTTGCAGCGCGGCGCGGATGGCGTCTTCGTCGATGCGGGCGGGCTGGGCAGTGACGGCGAGGCCGGCGTTCTGCAGGAGGGCGAGGCGGATGGTTGAGGAGGAGGCGAGGAGAAGCGGGATTGCAGGCATGGGGGGAACCCTGTGGAAAGACTTGGTTTGTTCTGGAGGCGGAGTGCGGGGGTAAGCCCGGTTTTGCGGTGAGGAGGCGGAAACCGCGGCGGTTTGTCAAGGGCGGGGCGAGGTTGCCCACAGCGGGATGGCGGCGCGGCGGGTCTGGCGGAAAGGGGATTGTCCAGAGGCTGGGGGCGAAACGAAGATCAGATTGTGGCGGAAAATATTACAGTAACGATATGAATTTATTGTTTGTTATCTGGTGATGATCGGCATTCGCGGTGTTTCGTTGCAATTGTCCACAAGGGCCGGGCTGTGGAGGAAAGGCGGGAGGAAAGCCGAAATTCTGTTATCCACGGGGCCTACATCATCATCATCCTTTCTAATATATCTTCTGTAAGAAGTAGAGAGCCGGGGCGAATGGCTGAGTTTCTGACGAACTGGTATCCCTGGATCAAGGCAGGGCATGTGGTTGCGGTGGTGGCCTGGATGGCGGGGCTGTTCTATCTGCCCCGGCTGTATGTCTATCACGTCGAGCAGGTCGAGGCGGGTTCGGCCACCGATGCGATGTTTCAGGGAATGGAGCGGCGGTTGCTGCGCGGGATCATCGGACCAGCCTCGGTTCTGGCCTGGGGGTTCGGGCTGGGTCTGGTGTTCACGCCAGGGATTGTGGACTGGGGGATGGCGTGGCCGTGGACCAAAGCGGCTGCGGTACTGGCGATGACGTGGTTTCAGCATTGGCTGGGGGCACGGCGGAAGGATTTTGTGGCGGGGCACAACCGGGTGACGGGGCGGCAGTTCCGGATGATGAACGAAGTGCCGACGGTGCTGCTGGTGGCAATCGTGTTTTCGGTGATCGTGAAGTTCTGAGCTGGAGGCAAGGTGCGTCCGGTGACGCACTTACGCAGCGATTGACTTTCGGGACGCGGGGTCTTAGGTGGGCGACAGCGCGGCCATCCGGCCATCACGCTTTCCATTGAAATTTTGCTGATGCCCGGGACGCCCGAGGCTCGCCTGAGGATATCCCCCATGACGTCGATCACGCCTGTAGAACATTTGAATCTGGCCGATCTGAAAGCCAAGACGCCGGCAGAACTGCTGGCGATGGCGGAGGAATGGGAGATCGAGAACGCGCCCTCGATGCGCAAGGGCGAGATGATGTTCTCGATCCTGAAAGAGCATGCCGAAGAGGGCTGGGAGATCGGCGGCGACGGGGTGCTGGAGGTGTTGCAGGACGGGTTCGGCTTTCTGCGCTCGCCTTCGGCCAACTATCTGTCGGGGCCGGATGATATTTATGTCAGCCCGGAGATTTTGCGGCAGTTCAGCCTGCGGACCGGCGACACGATTGAGGGCACGATGGCGGCGCCGCGCGAGGGGGAGCGCTATTTCTGTCTGACCAAGGTGACGAAGATCAACTTTGACGACCCGGAAAAGGCACGGCACAAGGTGCATTTCGACAATCTGACGCCGCTCTACCCGGATGAGCGGTTCAAGATGGAGGTTGAGGATCCGACGATCAAGGACCGTTCGGCGCGGATCATCGATCTGGTGGCACCGATCGGCAAGGGTCAGCGCGGCTTGATCGTGGCCCCGCCCAGGACCGGCAAGACGGTGCTGTTGCAGAACATCGCGCATTCGATCGCCACCAATCATCCGGAATGCTATCTGATCGTGCTGCTGATCGACGAGCGGCCCGAGGAAGTGACCGATATGCAGCGCTCGGTGAAGGGCGAAGTGGTGTCTTCGACCTTTGACGAACCGGCGACCCGGCACGTGGCGGTGGCGGAGATGGTGATCGAGAAGGCCAAGCGACTGGTCGAGCACAAGCGAGATGTGGTGATCTTGCTTGATTCGATCACAAGGCTTGGTAGGGCATTCAACACGGTGGTGCCGTCGTCGGGCAAGGTTCTGACCGGAGGTGTCGATGCCAATGCCTTGCAGCGGCCGAAGCGGTTCTTTGGCGCGGCGCGGAATATTGAAGAGGGTGGGTCGCTGACCATCATCGCCACAGCGCTGATTGATACTGGCAGCCGGATGGACGAAGTGATCTTTGAGGAATTCAAGGGCACCGGCAATTCGGAGATCGTGCTGGACCGCAAGGTGGCGGACAAGCGGGTGTTCCCGGCGATTGATATTCTAAAGTCGGGCACGCGAAAGGAAGAGCTGCTGATCGAGAAGATGGACTTGCAGAAGACCTATGTGCTGCGGCGGATTTTGAACCCGATGGGAACGACCGATGCCATCGAGTTCCTGCTGGGCAAGCTGAAACAGACCAAGAGCAATACGGAATTCTTCGATTCGATGAACGCCTGATCGGCAGGCCTGCGCGGTATGGATACGATTTTCGCCTTGGCCTCGGCGCGGGGGAAGGCAGGCGTGGCGGTGTTCCGTCTGTCTGGCCCGCTGGCGCATGCCGCCGTGGTGGAATTGAGCGGACCTTTGCCGGAGGTGCGGCGGGCGGCGCTGCGGCGGCTGGTCTGGCAGGGTGAGGTGCTGGACGAGGCGCTGGTGCTGGTCTTTGCCGAGGGAGCCAGTTTTACCGGCGAAGCTGCGGCGGAACTGCAGGTGCATGGCAGTATTGCGGTCCTGCAGGCTGTGGTGCGGGCGCTGTCGGGGATGGCGGGATTGCGCCAGGCGGAGCCGGGGGAGTTTACCCGGCGGGCGCTGGAGAATGGCAGGCTGGACCTGGCGCAGGTCGAGGGGCTGGCCGATCTGATCGAGGCCGAGACTGAAGCGCAGCGGCGGCAGGCGCAGCGGGTTTTGTCGGGGGCGATTGGCAAGCGGGCGGAGGGGTGGCGGCAAAAGCTGATCCGGGCCGCAGCGCTGAACGAGGCCATGATTGATTTTGCCGATGAGGACGTGCCGGTGGATGTGACCCCGGAGGTTGTGGCGCTGCTTGGCGGGTTGATTGGTGATTTACAGCGCGAGATTGACGGTTCGTTTGTAGCGGAGCGGCTGCGGGACGGGTTTGAAATTGCCATCATCGGCAGTCCGAATTCTGGAAAATCCACACTTCTCAATGCTTTGGCGGGGCGGGAGGCGGCGATAACTTCGGATATGCCGGGTACGACGCGGGATGTGATTGAGGTGCGGATGGATTTGGGTGGCCTGCCGGTGACGTTTCTCGACACGGCGGGATTGCGGGAGACTGGCGACCGGGTGGAGCGGATCGGCATTGAACGGGCGTTGAGCCGGGCGCAGGGCGCGGATTTGCGGGTGTTTTTGTTACAGGAGCCGGAGGAGGCTTTGTTGCTGGCACCGGATGCCGAGGATCTGGTGCTGCTGGGCAAGGCGGATTTGCGGGCTGGGGTGGAGGGCGTTTCTGGTCTGACCGGGCAGGGGTTGGACGTTTTGATTGGGCGGGTCGTGGCGGTTTTGGATCGGCGGGTCGCCAGCACCGGCGTTTTGACGCGGGCGCGACACCGAGTTGCGATGGCGCGTGCGATCGAGGCTATGGAATCGGCGCGAGGTGAGATAAGCAGGCCGGGCGGGCGATCGGAGCTGGTTGCGGCGGATTTGTGGGTTGCCATGCGGGCGCTGGACGTGCTTGTGGGGCGACTGGACGTGGAAAATCTGCTGGACGAGATTTTCGCCAGTTTCTGTATCGGCAAATGAGGATGTTTCACGTGAAACATTATGATGTTCTGGTGATTGGCGGCGGGCATGCGGGCGCGGAGGCGGCGGCGGCGGCGGCGCGCATGGGGGCTGCGACGGCGCTGGTGTCGATGACGCTGGCCGGGATTGGTGTGATGTCGTGCAATCCGGCAATTGGCGGCTTGGGCAAGGGCCATCTGGTCCGGGAGATTGACGCGCTGGACGGTCTGATGGGCCGGGCGGCGGATGCGGCGGGCATTCAGTTTCGGCTGTTGAACCGGCGCAAAGGGCCGGCGGTTCAGGGGCCGCGCACCCAGGCCGACCGGAAATTGTACCGGCAGGCCATTCAGGGCTTTCTGGCGGCACAAGACGGGTTGGAGATTGTGGTGGGCGAGGTCGTGGACCTGCTGGAGGGATCGGGCGGCAGGATCGTCGGTGCGGTTCTGGCCGATGGCACCGAGTTGGGGGCTCGGGCTGTCGTGTTGACGGCGGGCACATTTCTGAACGGGGTTATCCATATCGGCGATCAGCGCCGGTCGGGTGGTCGCGTTGGCGACGCTGCGTCGCAGCGGCTGGCGCAGCGGCTGGGTGATCTTGGGTTGGATCGCGGGCGGCTGAAGACCGGGACGCCGCCGCGGTTGGATGGGCGGACGATCAACTGGACCGATCTGGAGCAGCAGCCCGGAGATGATGAGCCAGTTATGCTGTCGTTTTTGAACGATCGCCCCAAGGTCCGTCAGGTCGCCTGCGGGATTACCCATACCAACGAGCGCACCCATGACATCGTGCGGCGCAATCTGAGCAAATCCGCGATGTACGGCGGTCATATTGAGGGCGTAGGGCCGCGATATTGCCCATCGATCGAGGATAAGGTGGTTCGCTTTGCTGAAAAGACCGGACACCAGGTCTTTCTGGAGCCGGAAGGGCTGGACGATCACACGGTCTATCCGAACGGCATTTCGACGTCTTTGCCGGCCGAAGTCCAGATTGAATATGTGCGCAGCGTCGCGGGGTTGGAGCGGGTTGAGGTTTTGCAGCCCGGCTACGCGATTGAATATGACTATTTTGACCCGAGCGCGCTGCGGGCATCTTTGGAATGCCGGGTGGACGGGTTGTATTTTGCCGGGCAGATCAACGGCACGACTGGCTACGAAGAGGCGGCGGCGCAGGGCTTGGTAGCAGGTTGCAATGCAGCCGCTGCGGCGCTGGGCCGCGAGGCCACTCAGTTTGGCCGAGCTGACAGTTATATCGGCGTGATGCTGGATGATCTGATTTCGCGTGGAGTTACAGAGCCTTACCGGATGTTTACTTCTCGGGCGGAGTTCAGACTGGCTTTGCGGGCGGACAATGCCGATCAACGGCTTACCCCAAAAGGGATCGCGGCCGGGCTTGTTGGCACGGCGCGTGCGGCCGTGTTTGAAAGCAAAATCGAGGAGCTTGCCGCGGCCCGTGGTTGTTTGTCGGCGCGTGAATTCACACCACACGAGCTTGGTGGATTAGGTGTCAGGGTGAGCCAGGACGGATTGCGCCGCAACCTGTTGCAGACGTTGGCGTTTCCGGATGTTTCGCTGGAGGTGGTGGAAAGGCTTGCGCCGGATTTTGCAGCGTTTTCGCATCCCGTGCGACAGCAGATTGCCCGGGACGCGCTATACGCGCAATATCTGGATCGCCAATTGGCCGAGGCGGCGGTGATGCGCATGGATGAGGGGGCCCTCATTCCGGAGGGCTTAGATTTTTCGAACCTGGCCGGGCTATCGAACGAGCTTACCGCCAAGCTGGAACGACGCAGGCCAGCCAGTCTTGCCGAGGCAGGGCGGATTGAGGGGATGACCCCGGCAGCGATGACGCTGATCCTTGCGCATTGCCACCGTTCGGGGCGCGGGAAAGTCGCAAGCGTATGAATGCAGAAGATGAAGTCGCTCTGCCAGACTGGCTTGATGTTTCACGTGAAACACATGGCAGGCTGTGTGATCTTCTGGCGCTCGTGGCAAAGTGGAGCCCGGCGATCAATCTGGTTTCGCGGGGCTCGCTGCGGGGAGCTTGGTCGCGTCACATTTTGGATTCGGCGCAGCTCTTTGATCTTGGTCCGCGCGGCGCGGCGCTATGGGCCGATTTCGGCAGCGGTGGCGGTTTCCCAGGATTGGTTCTTGCGGCGATTGCGGCAGAAAAAGCGCCCGCGTTTCGGTTCGTGCTTGTGGAATCCGATCGTCGCAAGGCAACCTTTCTGGAGCAAGCGAGCCGTACGCTCGGCCTGTCGGCCCAGGTGATCTGTGCGCGAACGGAATTGCTTGGCCCGTTGATGGCTGATGTGGTAACCGCCCGAGCGCTCGCACCACTCGCGGCGCTGTGTGGTTATGCGAACCGGCACTTGAAGCCTGAGGGCCGGGCGATTTTCCCTAAGGGCGGCGGCATTGATGAGGAATTGATGCAGGCGGCGCGCTTCTGGCGACACGACAGTGAGACGATCCAAAGCCGCACGGATCCCGCTGGTTCTATCCTGGTGTTGCGGAATATTCGGCATGCCTGATATCGCCCGAAGCGCGGAGCCGCGAATTATCGCTGTGGCCAACCAAAAAGGTGGCGTTGGCAAGACTACGACCACAATCAACCTTGCGGCAGGCTTGGTCGGTCTCGGGGCGCGGGTGCTTTTGGTAGACCTGGACCCGCAAGGTAATGCTTCCACCGGTCTGGGGATTGCCGCCAACCAGAGAGATCCGTCGACCTACGATCTTTTGGTAGAGGAGGCTTCGATTGCCGATGTGGCGCGGCGGACAGCCTTCACGGATCTGTTGATCTGCCCGGGAAACGCCGATCTGGCCTCGGCTGACATTGACCTGATGTCGAACGAAAAGCGCAGCTTTTTGCTGCATGACGCCTTGCGCCAGCCCGCGATAGACCAGTTGGCGCTGGATTTTGTCCTGATTGACTGCCCGCCATCCCTTAGTCTGCTGACCGTGAATGCGCTGGTTGCGAGCCATTCGGTTCTAATCCCACTGCAGGCAGAATTCTTCGCGCTTGAAGGGCTATCGCAGCTGATGCTTACCATTCGTAAAGTCCGCCAATCGGCCAATCCCGCGCTGCGCATAGAAGGCGTCGTGATCACAATGTTCGATGGCAGAAACCGACTGTGCCATCAGGTCGAGCAGGACGCGAGAGATACTTTGGGTGACCTTGTGTTCAAGCCGGTAATTCCCCGCAACGTCAGGGTGAGCGAGGCACCATCCCATGCCTTGCCGGTGTTGCTTTACGATCCAAACTCGAAAGGCAGCGAAGCGTATCGCAAACTTTCTATGGAAATTGCAGCGCGTCACCCGATTGCATCAAGGAGCCTTAAATGAGTGATAGAAAAGTTGAAAGGCGCGGCCTGGCGCGAGGATTGTCGGCGTTGATGGCTGATATAGAGCCAGATGCGGGCCGGGACGGAGGACCTGGCCAAAGGGCTTATCTGATGGTGCCGGTTGACAAGATCGTAGCGAACCCGAACCAGCCCCGGCGCGATTTTTCCGAAGCTGCACTGAAGGATCTCGCGGATTCGATTCGCCAGAAAGGGATTGTTCAACCGCTCATCTTGCGACCGGGCGGCGAACCCGGCCTATTTCAGATCGTCGCCGGAGAGCGCCGCTGGCGTTCCGCACAGATGGCTGGACTGCACGAAGTCCCGGCGATCATCCGGGATCTGGACGACGCCGATGTGCTTGAAATTGCGATCATCGAAAACATTCAACGGGCAGATCTGAACGCGGTGGAGGAGGCTCTGGCCTATCGGCAACTGATAGAGCGTTTTGGGCACACCCAGGAGAAACTCGCCGAAGCGCTTTCCAAAAGCCGCAGCCATGTTGCGAACCTGCTGCGCCTTCTGACCCTGCCGGATGAAGTTCAGGATTTGCTGCGGCGCGGTGAATTGACGTCGGGCCACGCGCGGGCACTGATCACCAGCGCGCAACCGACGCTGCTGGCCAAGCGGGTTATCAAGGCCGGGCTTTCGGTGCGGGAAACTGAGCGGCTGGCCAGGAGCGAATTGCAATCCGGGCCAAAGCGCGACGCCCAGCATCGCAACAGGATTGAGAAAGATGCGGATACCCGCGCCATTGAGGCTGACTTGTCGGCCAACCTCAACATGTTGGTGCGCATTGACCACCGAGGCCCTGATGATGGCGGGACAATCACCATAAACTACCGCACTTTGGACGACCTGGATCTGATCTGCGATGTTCTATCCAAGATTCCAAGGGATGTTAAGCCGTGGCGGAGTTAGCCAGACCGCTTTCTGCCCCACGCCGGGCGCCGTAAGCCGCTATTCCGGGGACAACGCCTCTATCACCTTGTTGAGGATCATTCTGCCGGACTCGGTTGCCCTGACATTTCCAGCCAGGACTTCGACAAATCCGAGCCGTGACAGGTCTGCCAGGGCGCCGGAGTCCAGGGGGGCGCCGGTCATCGCTTCATGCCGGCACATCTCTATCCCGTCCCGCAACCGCAGCCCCATGAGCAGATATTCCGCCCCACGATCCCTGGGGGAAAGATTCTGCCTTTCGAGTTCACCCGGCCTGCCCGATTCAACCATCTTCAGCCATGCTTCGGGGCCCTTGGGTGCCTCTGTGGCCAGCCGCGTCCCGTTTGCCGTCAGCCTGCCATGCGCCCCCGGGCCGATCCCAACATAATCCCCACCGCGCCAATAGATCAGGTTGTGCCGCGATTCCTCGCCAGATTGCGCATGGTTTGACACTTCATAGGGCAGCAGACCGTATTTTTGGGTGAGCTCCTGGGTCATCAGGAAAAGGTCGGCAGATCTGTCTTCATCGGGCAGGCCCTTAAGTTGACCAAGCGCGTGACGCGCCCCAAATACCGTCCCTTCTTCAACGGTCAACTGATAAAGCGATAAATGCTTGGGCTGCATCGCCAAGGCTTCGCTCAGTTCGCGCTGCCAATCGGCCAGGGTTTGCCCTTGTCTGGCATAGATCAGATCGAAACTCACCCGGTCAAAAACCGCGCTTGCGATATCATAGGCGCGCTTGCCCTCGGCGACAGAATGAAGCCGACCCAGTTGGCGCAGCGCAGAGTCATCCAGCGCCTGTATGCCGATCGAGACCCGATTGACGCCGGCCTCGCGATAGGAACCGAACCGACCCGCCTCGACCGACCCCGGATTGGCCTCCAGCGTAATTTCCGGGTCGTTTGCCATCGGCCAGGTCGCCCGAATCTTGTCCAGTATCGCTGCCACGAGATCGCCATCCATCAACGACGGCGTGCCACCGCCAAAGAACACCGTCTGCAGGACGCGGCCTTGGGTTTCTCGCCCCAGACGCTCGATTTCGGACAGATAGGCAGCCCGCCAGCGCCGCTGATCGGTTCTTGTCGCCACGTGGCTGTTGAAATCGCAATAGGGACATTTCGACTGGCAAAACGGCCAATGCAGATAAAGCCCGAAGCCGCCGTTCTGCCAATCCTCCATGATCATCCCTTAAGGGCCGTAACCTCGATCTCGACCTTCATTTCAGGGCGAATCAGTCCGGCAATCACCATTGTCGCGGCCGGTCTGATATCGGCCAAAGCCTCACCCAAAACCGGAATCAGGGCATCAACGAGTTCGGCCCCGGCCACCGTGTACTGCACGCGCACGATATCCGCCATGCCAAAGCCAGCCTCGGCCAGAACCGCCGCTATCGTCGCAAAACAATTTTGTCCCTGCGCCGCAACATCACTTGGAATCGGCATTGTCCGATAATCATAGCCGGTCACGCCCGACACAAAGCACCAGCCGCCCTTCACCACCGCGCGGCTGTATCCCGTCGTCGCCTCAAACGGCGAACCTGTTGAGATTTGTTTCACGTGAAACACCCCGCCACCAGCTTGCGAAACCCGTCGGCCCGGTGACTGACGCGGTTCTTGACCGCCGCGGCCATCTCAGCGAAGGTCACGTCATACCCGTCCGGCACAAAGATCGGGTCATAGCCATGCCCGCCGTTGCCACGCATCGGCCACACAATCCGCCCATCCACCCGGCCCTCGAACACCTCATCATGCCCGTCCGGCCACGCCAAAACCAACGTGCAGCGGAACTGCGCCCGCTGCGGTTCTGCCGCCCGCACCGCCTCAAGCAACCCCCAGGTCTTTCGCATAGCCACCGCGAAATCCCGACCGCTGCCAACCGCCGCCCAATCCGCCGTATAAATCCCCGGCGCACCGCCCAGCGCCGCCACCGTCAGCCCCGAATCATCTGCCAGCGTCGGCAAGCCGCTGGCCTGGGCACCGGCCTGCGCCTTGATCCGGGCATTGCCGACAAAGCTCAACTCGGTCTCCAGCGGTTCGCCCAGGCCGAAATCCGCCAAAGTCAACACACGGATCTCAAACGGCTCTAACAAGGCCGAAATCTCGTCCATCTTGCCCCGGTTCCCCGTCGCCACCAAAATCTGATCGCCGCCAAACCGGCGCATCACACCTGCCCCAGCGCCTGCCTCTGCGCCAAGACCAGCGCCGCGACGCCCGCCTCAGCCAGATCCAGCAACCCGCTCATCTCTGCCCGCGTAAATGTTGCGCCCTCGGCCGAGATCTGAACCTCAATCATCCGCCCACGCCCGGTCAGCACGAAATTGCCATCGGTCCCCGCCGCCGAATCCTCGGCGTAGTCGAGGTCCAGCACCTCCTGACCCGCGTAAATCCCGCATGACACCGCCGCCACATGATCCAGCATCGGATCGGCGACAATCACACCCGATTTCAACAACTTGCCGACCGCCAACTTCAAAGCGACCCACCCGCCGGTGATCGCGGCACAGCGCGTCCCGCCATCCGCCTGCAAGACGTCGCAGTCAATCACGATCTGCCGCTCGCCCAGCGCCGAGCGGTCCACCCCGGCCCGCAACGCCCGCCCGATCAACCGCTGGATCTCCTGCGTCCGCCCGGATTGCTTGCCCGCAGCGGCCTCACGCCGCATCCGGCTGCCGGTCGCACGCGGCAACATGCCGTATTCCGCCGTCACCCAGCCCAGCCCGGTGCCCTTCAGAAACGGCGGCGCCTTGTCCTCGATCGTCGCCGAACACAACACATGCGTCTCGCCGATCTTGATCAGGCACGATCCTTCGGCATGTTTCATCACACCGGTTTCCATCGAAACCACCCGCATTTCGCTTAAATTCCGACCCGAGGGGCGCATCTGCAACCTTTCCATGTTTCTAGGCCAGATATGCAATCCCCGCCTCCCGATGCAACCCCGATTGACGCCGCCCGCCACCCGTCCCTACACTGCCCTGCCCAAAGGCGATCAGATGGCCGACAATACCCGCATGCTCTCCGAAATGAACGACCGCACGCGCGAGGTGTTCCGCCGCGTCGTGGAATCCTATCTGGCCTCCGGCGACCCGGTCGGCTCCCGCACCCTGACCCGCTCGATGACCGAAAGGCTGTCCGCCGCCACGATTCGCAATGTCATGCAGGATCTCGAATACCTCGGCCTGCTCGACAGTCCCCACATCTCCGCCGGCCGCATCCCGACCCACCTCGGCCTGCGGATGTTCGTTGACGGTCTCCTGGAGGTCGGCACCGTCGCACAGGAAGACCGCAACCGCATCGAGGCTTCCCTCGGCAGTACCGATTCCGATGTCACGGCGCTCCTTGATCAAGTCGGTGCGGCGCTCTCCGGCATCACCCGCTCCGCCAGTGTCGTCCTTGCCCCCAAACAGGAAACCGCGATTCGGCACATCGAGTTTGTCGGCCTCAGCCCCGAACGAGCGCTTGTCGTGCTGGTCTTCTCCGACGGCCATGTCGAAAACCGGGTCTTCACCCCGCCGCCCGGCCAGACCCCATCGTCAATGCGCGAGGCGGCCAATTTCATCAATGCCATTGCCGATGGCCGTCGCCTGTCCGATCTCGGCCGCGCCATCGCAAAGGAAATCGCTGACCGCCGTCAGGAAATTGACGTTCTGGCCCGCGCCATGGTCGAATCCGGCCTCGCGCTCTGGCAGGACGCCGGCGAACGCCATGAACGCCTCATCGTCCGCGGTCAGTCCAACCTGCTGGAAGACGGCACCGAATTCGCCAATCTCGACCGCATCCGTACCCTGTTCGATGATCTTGAACGCAAGCGGGACATCGCCGATTTCCTGGAAATGGCGGAATCCGGCGAAGGTGTGCGCATTTTTATCGGGTCAGAGAACAAACTCTTCTCACTTTCGGGTTCCACTCTGGTGGTGTCTCCCTATATGAACGCAGATCGCAAGATTATTGGCGCGATTGGCGTCATCGGCCCGACCCGGCTGAACTATGGCCGCATCGTGCCCATCGTGGACTATACCGCCCAGATGGTCGGGCGCATGGTTTCTGAACGGGCCAAGGGCTGACAGCAAGACAAGGACGAAGACATGGCGAAAGAAGAGATGGTGAAACAAGACCTGACCCCGGAAGACATGGATCTTGCCGATCTTGAAGCCTTCATGGAAAGTGATGAACTGGCGACCCTGCGCGCCGAACGGGATGAGATGCGCGACCGCTTCATGCGCGCGCTGGCTGATGCCGAAAACGCCCGCAAGCGCGGCGACCGCGACCGTCGTGAGGCGGAACAATACGGCTCCACCCGTCTGGCCCGTGATCTGCTGCCAGTCTATGACAACCTGCGCCGCGCGCTGAACTCGGTGCCCGAACAGTTGCGCGCCGACGCCTCCGCCCTAACCGAAGGTGTCGAACTCACCCTGCGCGAACTGACCAATGTGATGACCAAACACGGCGTCAAGCCGATCTCGCCGGTGGTCGGCGACCCGTTTGATCCGCAACTGCATCAGGCGATGTTCGAGGCGGCTTTGCCCGGCACCAAAGTCGGCCAGATCATTCAGGTCGTCACCGAAGGCTTCCTGCTGCACGACCGCCTCTTGCGCCCGGCCCAGGTCGGCGTCTCGTCCAACACGCAGGGCTGACCTCCTGAGCCAGCGTCCCCCTCTCCGCCTTCGGAGAGGGGTCAGGGGAGAGGTGCTACTTCAGCAACCCGCGCAACTCATAAATCAAACCCAGCGCCTCTTTCGGCGACAACTCGTCCGGCAAAACCGCGCGCAGCCGATCTTCCACAATTGACCCTTTAGACATCGCGGCCTGCACCGGAGCAGCCCGGAACAGCGGCAGATCGTCGATCAAAACCCGCTTCCCCGGCCCCTGCCGCTCGCCGGCCTCCAGCGCCTCCAGCACTACCTTTGCCCGCTCCACCACCACCTGCGGCAGGCCCGCCAGCCTTGCCACCTGCACGCCATAGCTCCGGTCCGCCGCCCCTTTGCGCACCTCGTGCAAAAAGATCACGTCGCCTTGCCATTCCTTGACCGTCACCGTCGCATTCTCTACCCCCGCCAGCTTGCCCGCCAGCGCCGTCAACTCATGATAATGGGTGGCGAACAAAGCCCGGCAGCGGTTCACGTCATGCAGATGCTCCAGTGTCGCCCAGGCAATCGACAACCCGTCATAGGTCGCGGTCCCCCGCCCGATCTCATCCAGGATCACCAGCGCCCGCGCGTCCGCCTGATTCAGGATCGCCGCCGTTTCGACCATCTCGACCATGAAGGTCGACCGCCCCCGCGCCAGATCATCCGCCGCCCCGACCCGACTGAACACCTGGCTCACCAGCCCGATCCGCGCCGCCGTCGCCGGCACAAAACTGCCCATCTGCGCCAAAAGAACTATCAGCGCGTTTTGCCGCAGAAATGTCGATTTCCCCGCCATGTTCGGCCCGGTCAGCAGCCAGATCGCCGGGGTGCCCCCATCCGTCAGCGCACAATCGTTGCCGACAAACGGCCTCCCCGTGCGCTTCAGCGCGCGCTCCACCACCGGATGCCGCCCGCCCGTCACCACGAATGCGTGCGAATCATCGACAACCGGCTCCACCCAATCCTCCTGCACCGCCAGTTCTGCCAGGCCGCTCGCCAGATCCACCTCCGCCAACGCCCGCGCCGCTTCGCCAATCGGCACGGCCAGCCGCAAAACCGCATCCCGCAACGCTGCAAAATGCCGCTTCTCGATCTCCAGCGCCTGATTGCCCGCGTTCAGGATCCGCGTCTCGATCTCGTTCAACTCAACCGTGGTGAACCGCACCTGATTGGCCGTGGTCTGCCGATGGATGAACCGCCCCGACAACGGCGCTGCCCGCATCCGCGCAGCGTGGCTGTCGGTCACCTCGATGAAATAGCCGAGCACATTGTTATGCTTGATCTTCAGCGCCGGAATGCCAGCCTCGGCGACATAAGCCGCCTGCATCTCGCCGATCACCCCGCGCCCCGCGTCGCGCAGGTGCCGCACCTCATCCAGTTCCCCATCAAACCCGGAGGCCACAAACCCGCCATCCCGCGCCAGCAAGGGCGGTTCCGCCACCAAGGCCTGCTCCAGCGCCCCAACCAACCCGTCATGACCGAGCAAAGCAAGCCCGGCCGCCGCCAGCAGCCCCGACCCCTCCAACAAACCCGCCAATTCCCCCGCCTGCCGCAACCCATTGCGCACCGCGGCCAGATCGCGCGGCCCGCCCCGGTCCAAAGCCAGCCGCGACAGTGCCCGGTCGATATCCGGCACCTGCCGCAGCGCCGCCCGCAGCGCCCCGCGCAAAAGCCCGTCGTCGACCAGCCGCCGCACCGCCTCCAGCCGCGCCTGGATCACGCCCAGATCCTGCGACGGCCCTGCCAGCCGCCGCTCCAAAAGCCGCGCGCCGCCCGCCGTCACAGTGCGATCCACAGCCGCCAGCAGCGACCCCTCGCGCCCGCCGGACAAAGCCTGCGAAATCTCCAGATTCCGCCGCGTCGCCGCGTCGATCTGCACCGCGCCGCCCATCAGTTCCCGCACCGGCACCCGCAACAGCGGCAATTTCCCGCGCTGGGTAATGTCGAGATAATCGACCAGCGCCCCCAGTGCCGCCACTTCCGCCCGGCCAAAGCTGCCAAAAGCCTCCAGCGATCCGACGCCAAACAGCCCGCACAGCCGCTTCTCGCCGCTGCCCGAATCAAAACTCCCCCGCGCCAACCCGGTCAGCGCAGCGCCTGAATCAGAGACAAACACCGCCAATTCAGCTTCCCTTGCCTCCGACACCAGCACCTCGCGCGGTGCCAGGCGTGCCAGTTCCGGCCCCAGCCGCACCAGCGCACAGGGCATTACCCGCAATTCCCCGGTCGAGATATCCGCCCAGGCCAGCGCACTCTCATCCCGCACCTCGGCAAAAGCGCACAGATAATTGTTGCGCCGCGGTTCCAGCAGCGACTCCTCGGTCAGCGTGCCCGGCGTCACCAGCCGCACCACATCGCGCCGCACCACAGATTTGTAGCCGCGCTTCTTGGCCTCGGCCGGGTCTTCCATCTGCTCGGCAATCGCCACCCGAAACCCCTTGCGGATCAGCGTCAGCAGATAGGCCTCCGACGCATGGACCGGCACACCGCACATCTGGATCGGCTGGCCCTGATGCATGCCGCGTTTGGTCAACGCAATGTCCAGCGCCTCAGCCGCCGCCACCGCATCGTCAAAGAACATCTCAAAGAAATCGCCCATCCGGTAGAACAGGATCGACCCTGGATATTGCGCCTTGATCGCCAGATATTGCGCCATCATCGGCGTGACTTCGTCCATGTGCCCTCCGGTTTGGCGGCGACCGTAGCGGAGCCTTCCCTTTGCCGAAAGTCCTCCTTAGCTTGGCCGCGAAACGGAGAATGCCATGACCGAGGTTTCCACCCATCAGGCCGCCGAGGATTCCCGCAACGGGTCCATCCTGATCTACATCAACGGCCAGATCGTGGCCAAGGCGAACGCGATGGTGTCGGTCTATGACGCCGGCTTCCTGCTGGGCGATGGCGTGTGGGAAGGTATCCGGCTGTACAACGGCGCATGGGCCTTCCTTGCAGAACATATCGACCGCCTGTTCGAGGCGGCCAAGGCCATTGATCTCAACATCGGCTTGACCAAAGCGGCGGTGAATGCGGCGATGCTGGGCACCCAGGCCGCCAACGCCATGACCACCGACGCCCACGCCCGCCTGATGGTGACGCGCGGGGTGAAAACCCGGCCGTTCCAGCACCCGAAACTAAACCAGCGCGGCCCAACCGTGGTGATCATCATGGAGCATTCGCGCCCCAATCTGCCGCGCCCGATCCGCCTCGCCACGGTCCCGCACCTGCGCGGCCTGCCGATGACGCAAGACCCCAAACTGAATTCGCATTCCAAACTCAACTGCATCCTCGCCTGCATCGCCGCCGAAAAGGCTGGCGCGGACGAGGCGTTGATGCTTGACGTCCACGGTTTCGTGAACACGACCAACGCCTGCAACTTCTTCATCGTCCGCAAGGGTCAGGTCTGGACCAGTACCGGCGACTACTGCATGAACGGCATCACCCGGGCCAAGGTCATCGACTTGTGCCGCGCCAATGGCATTCCGGTGTTCGAGCGCAACTTCTCTTTGGTCGATGTCTATTCCGCGGATGAGGCTTTCCTCACCGGCACCTTCGGTGCGCAAACCCCGGTCGGTGTGGTGGATGGGCGGCAGATTGGCAGCGGGCAGATCGGGCCGGTGACCGAACGGCTGCGCGGGTTGTACAAGGCGCTGGTGGGCGCATGAGTGCCGATCCGCACAAGATCGCAATGTGGAGCGGCCCGCGCAACCTGTCGACCGCGCTGATGTATTCGTTTGCGGCAAGGGGCGACTGCGCCGTGGTGGACGAGCCGTTTTATGGCGCATATTTGAAAGCGACAGGGATCGACCACCCGATGAAAGCGGCGGTGATTGCCGCACAAAGCAACGATCCGATGGTGGTCGCAGCCGAGTGCGCCGGGCCAATTCCGCAAAGTCAGAGCCTGTTTTACCAAAAACACATGACCCTGCACATGATCCCCGCTTTCGGCCGGGGCTTTATGAAATCGCTGACCAATGTCTTCCTGATCCGCCATCCAGCAAGGGTCGTCGCCAGCTACGCCAAAAAGCGTGAAGCCCCGACGCTGCACGACATCGGCTTTGTCCAGCAGGCCGAACTCTTTGACGAGGTTTCGCAGTTCCTGGGCCAGGTGCCCTTGGTCATCGACAGCGCCGACATTCGCGGCGACCCGCGAGCAGCGCTGACAAAACTCTGCACGGCCCTCGGCATCCGCTTTACCGAAGCCATGCTGCACTGGCCCGCCGGGCCCAAACCCTACGACGGCGTCTGGGCCCCGCACTGGTATAACGCCGTCCACCAATCGACCGGATTTGAAGACCCGGAGGGGGCGCTGCCCATCTTGTCACCGGAGTTTCAACGCCTTTCGGATCAGGCGCTGCCTTGCTACCAGCGGCTCGCCGGCCACAAATTGTAGCGCCGCCTCGCGGCAAGGCGGCGCTGGCTTTGGCGACTCAGAGATTCAGTACCGAGCGGATATAGGCGATGGCCGCGTCGGAAAGTTCGCGCCCGTTCGATGCAGTCAGCAGCGCCGCGTGTTCTGCCTCGGCGGCCCCGGCCAGCGCATTGCTCGCCAGATCGACAGCGGCCTGAGCGTCGGCGTAGGTCTGTGCAGCGTCACGCTCGGCCTGGAGTGCTGCCAAAGCCTCGGCATAATTCGCCGCCAATGGGTCCAGGGCGGCAATATCGGCAGCCACGGCCTCGACGCCACGCCCCGGAACGGCCAGCGCGGCCAAGGCAGCCTGGGCATCGGTCAGCGCGGTTTGGTCGTTGATCGTGGCGGTTGCCGCGTCGCGATAGGCAGCGATCCGGCCAACCTGACTGTTGGGATTGGCGTGGTTCAGGGCGTTGGGATTGGCTTTGACGGCATTCAACCCTTTCAATTCCGAGGCCAGGCCGCTCTTGCCACGGGTTTTGGTGCTGCTGTCGCTGGCGAGCGCAACCGTGGTGTCGCCCGTCTCGGCAGATGTGCTGGCATTGGCGGAACGGCTGTTTCCGCTGTTTCCGCTGTTGCTATGGCTGGCAGAATTGCCGTTTGCCTTGCCGGTTTCGGCCCGGGCAACTTCAAGGCCGGCCAGAGGGCCGATGGCCATTACGACCAGTCCAAGGATGGCTGCGGTGGATTTGATGTTCATTTTCATTCTCCGTCAAAAGGAATACGCCCCAAGCCGGGCTGTCGCGCAGGCAATTCAAGGTAAGTCAGAACTCAGGCAATTGTGAGGCGCTGACCGTTATCTATGCCAAGCAGCCCCACTGGACAATCCGAGGCTGTGGGGCTGCAAGGCTCGGTGCCATTTTCCGCCGATTGCGCTAGCCTTTGGCCGCCACCCGCGCATTCCGCGTGGCGATCAGCTTCAGCCGCAACGCGTTCAGCTTGATGAAGCCTGCCGCGTCCTTCTGGTCATAGGCCCCGGCATCCTCTTCAAATGTCACATGTTTTTCGCTGTAAAGCGAATGATCCGACCAGCGCGCCACGGTGCGGGCAGAGCCTTTGTAGAGCTTGATCCGCACCGTGCCGGTGACATGTTCCTGCGATTTGTCGATCAGCGCTTGCAGCATTTCCCGCTCGGGCGAGAACCAGAAGCCGTTGTAGATCAACTCGGCATAGCGCGGCATGATGCTGTCTTTCAGGTGCCCGGCCCCGGCGTCCAGCGTGATCTGCTCGATGCCGCGATGCGCCTCCAGCAAGATCGTGCCGCCGGGGGTCTCATAGGCTCCACGCGATTTCATGCCGACGAATCGGTTCTCGACCAGGTCCAGCCGCCCGACGCCATGCCTGCCGCCGATTTCATTGAGCCGGGTCAGGATCATGGCAGGCGACATCGCCGTGCCACCTATCGACACCGCGTCGCCACGTTCAAAGCCGATCTCGACCATTTCCGGCTTGTCGGGTGCCGCCTCGGGGTCAACCGTGCGCTGCCAGACATAATCCGGCGGCTCAACCCCCGGATCTTCCAGCACTTTACCTTCCGAGGACGTGTGGAGCAGGTTGGCATCGACCGAAAACGGCGCTGCGCCGCGCTTGTCCTTGGCAATCGGAATCTGATTTGCCTCGGCAAAGGCCAGGAGCGAGGTGCGGCTGGTCAGTTCCCACTCGCGCCAGGGTGCGATCACCCGGATCGCCGGGTTCAGCGCCAGCGCCGACAATTCGAACCGCACCTGATCATTGCCCTTGCCGGTGGCACCATGCGCCACCGCATCGGCACCGACCTGCGCTGCGATCCGCACCAGATGCTGCGAAATCAGCGGGCGGGCGATCGAGGTGCCCAAGAGATACAGGCCTTCGTACAGCGCATTGGCGCGGAACATCGGGAACACGAAATCGCGGACGAATTCTTCGCGCACGTCGACAATATGGATGTTTTCCGGCTTGATCCCCAACAGGATCGCCTTGGCCCGCGCCGGTTCCAGTTCCTCGCCCTGCCCCAGATCGGCGGTGAAGGTGATGACTTCGCAACCATATTCGGTCTGCAACCACTTGAGGATGATCGAGGTGTCCAGCCCGCCGGAATAGGCAAGGACGACTTTTTTCGGGGCGAATTTGGCGGACATCGGCGGACTCCCAAGGCGAAACTTGGGCAGGGGTCTAGTCAGTTTTCCCGCGTCGAACAAGGCCGAATGGCGGAAGGCAGTTCATGCCGCGAAAGCCTGTTCCTTCCGGCCTTCGAAGGCCGCTTTCGAGCCGAAATAGACCAGCCGCACTGCCTGCAAATCAATGGCAGTATCCCCCGCCGCCGCCCGCCGCTCGCCATCCTGACACAGGGCGGACAAGGCGTCGAAACCCAAATTCAGCGCCGCCCCTTTCAGGAAGTGCAAATCCGCCTCCATCGCCTTGGCACTCGCGTCAGGGGACAGCCGCGCCACCGCTTCGTCGGCCTCGTCCAGAAACATCGTGGCGACCTCGGCAAAATCATCCGGGCCGATTTCGGACCTAAGTTCTTTCACCCGTTCCCAATCTATCATCGCAGTTTCCGCCCCCCGGCGGCCCCCAAACAAACTCTATGTCTCAGAGTGACCGCCGGGCGTTAACAAACGGTATTCCTGCAAAAGCCTAGAAATGACAGTTTTAGGCTTCACCCGCCGTTAAGGGCTACCGCGCACAACCTAGGCAGGACCAATAAGGTGGCGGGCAGCGTGGCAGTTTCAACGACAGAACCTCGGACCCAGCCGACGGCGGGCAACGCAGCCGGTATGCGCGTGCTGATCGTCGATGACAGCCGGGCGCAGCGGCGGATTCTGACCGTGCAACTGGCTCGATGGGGCTATCTTGTGACCGAAGCCGACAGTGGCGAGACGGCTTTGGCGCTGTGTCAGGCCCAGGTTTTCGACATCATCCTGTCCGATTGGATGATGCCGGGGATGACCGGGCTTGACCTGTGCCAGGCCTTCCGGGCCCTGCCGCACGAGGGCTATGGCTATTTCATCCTGCTCACCTCGAAATCCGAAAAGGCGGAAATTGCCGATGGGCTGGAAAACGGCGCCGATGATTTTCTGACCAAGCCGGTCAGCTCCGATGAATTGCGGGCGCGGCTGCGGGTGGGTGAGCGGATTGTCGGGATGCAGCAGGAACTGGTGGAAAAGAACCGTCTGGTCGGCAGCACCCTGGACCAGTTGCAGAAACTGTACGATTCGCTTGATCGCGACCTGATCGAGGCGAAAAAGCTGCAACAGAGCCTGATCCGCGACCGTCAGCGCGATTTTGGCGGTGGGCGGGCGGCACTGATGATGAAACCTTCGGGCCATGTCGGCGGTGATCTGGTCGGGTCGTTCATCATTGACGATCGGCGGATCGCGGTGTTTTCGGTCGATGTGTCCGGGCATGGCGTGGCCTCTGCGATGATGACGGCGCGGCTGGCGGGGCTGTTGTCGGGTGGATCGCCGGACCAGAACATCGCGCTGCGCCAGAATGCGGAGGGTGGGCGCGATGCCTATCCGCCAGAAGAAGTCGCCTTCCGGCTGAACCGGCTGATGATCGAGGATGTGCAGGTCGATCAGTATTTCACGATGGCCTATGCCGAGATTGACCTGATCAGCGGCCAGGTCCGGCTGGTGCAGGCTGGCCATCCGCACCCGGTGCTGATGGGTTCGACCGGGTCGATGCGGCTGTTGGGTGAGGGCGGCCTGCCGATTGGTCTGATCCCCGGGGCGACCTATCAGTCGGTTTGCGCAGAGCTGTTGCCGGGGGATCGGCTGTTTCTGGTGTCGGATGGCGTCACCGAATGCCCCGATCCGCAAGGCAACGAACTGGGGGGCGAGGGACTTGTGACCCTGCTGCGCCGCTCTGCCCACCTGGCCAGTCCGCAACTGCTGGAGGCGCTGCTGTGGGATCTGTCTGGCCATTCCGGCGGCGGTGATTTCCCCGATGACGTTTCGGGCATACTTTTTGATTTTTCCGGCCCCACCTAAGCCAAAACCCTTGCCAGCATTGCGCGGTCGCCCTGATTGTCGAGCAGGGTCAGCGCTTGCTGCCCGGTTGACCAGATTGCGGTATGCCCCGCCTCGCTGGGCGGACCGATCCGCAGCGTCGGTCTGGCCATAAATATCGTGCAGACCTTTTCGGCCCATTTGTCATATTCCGGCATATAGGTGAACCGCCGGAAGGTGCCGACATATCGCGGGCTGGCAATATGCCAGCCGGTTTCCTCGTAAACTTCGCGGTGCAGCGCGGCGATCAGGTTCTCACCCGGATCAATACCGCCGCCGGGCAGTTGAAACTCCGGCAGGGGCAGGGCCTGATGGGTCAGCAAAATCGCATTCCCCTGCATCAGCACGCCGTAAACCCCCGCCCGCCTGCGATAGCGTTGACCGGGCCGAACCGCCTCACCATAGCGTTTGATCATGCATCCCCCCTTGGTGGCCCGGTTGCTCTGCCTATATAGGCGCGGTATGCCAAGCCTTATGGCGCAAGGAAACCCCATGACCACCGGAACGCAAATCACCTGGGACGATTCGGTCCTGCCCTTTCAGCTAGACCGCTCTGACATTCGCGGCCGCGTGGCGCGGCTGGATGGTGCGCTGGGCGAGGCGTTGAAACAGCATCACTATCCGCCCCAGATCGAGGCGCTGGTGGCAGAAGCGACCTTACTGACCGCACTGATCGGGCAGACCGTGAAACTGCGCTGGAAGTTGAGCCTGCAAATCCGCGGCAAGGGTCCGGCACGATTGATTGCGACCGATTATTATGGCCCTGCAGCGGATGGCGAACCGGGCCGCATCCGCGCCTATGCCAGTTTTGACGCGGATCGGCTGGACCCGGAAGCGGCGCCGTTCAGTCAGATTGGCGAGGGCTATTTCGCGGTCATGCTGGATCAAGGCGAAGGCATGATGCCGTATCAGGGTTTCACTCCCATCGCTGGAACTTCTCTAAGTGCCTGTGCAGAGACGTATTTTGCCCAATCGGAACAATTGCCGACCCGTTTCGCCGTGACCTTCGGCAAAAGTCAGGAGCCGGGAAAGCCGCCGCATTGGCGGGCGGGTGGCGTGATGTTGCAGCACATGCCGCAGGTTGCAGGTTCGGTGGCGGCAGCGGCTGGCTCGGGTGCGGGCGGCCTGTTGGGCCATACCGATATTCTGGCCGGGGAGGAGGCGGAAAACTGGACCCGCGCCAACGCACTGCTGGATACCGTGGAAGAAATGGAGCTGATCGGGCCGACGCTGGCCCCGACCGACCTGCTGATCCGGCTGTTCCACGAGGAAGAGCCGCGGGTTTTCGATGCAACGCCGGTACGGTTTGGCTGCACCTGTTCGGCGGAAAAGGTGCGCAGCACGATGTCGATCTATTCGCAGCGCGACATTCTGACGATGACCACCACCGCTGGCGCCGTCACTGCCGATTGCCAATTCTGCGGCGCGCATTACGAATTCGACCCGAAAACTCTGGGGTTCGAGGCGCAGAATGCGTCCGGCGATGCCGGATGAAATTGCCCGCCTTGTGGTTAGCCTAAGCCGCCCCTCGGGCGACACGTCCGACTTTGATCTGAACCCGGCCGTAGAACTGCCGCCGGGGCGGGTTCTGCGCCCCGCCGCCGTGCTGATTGCGCTGTGGGATCGGGGCGGGCGGGTGGATGTGATCCTGACCAAACGCGCCTCGCATCTGAAACACCATCCCGGCCAGATCGCCTTCCCCGGCGGCAAGCAGGATGATGGCGACAGCGGCCCGGAAGCGGCAGCTTTGCGCGAAGCGCAGGAAGAGATTGGGCTGGGGCCGGACAATGTCGCCATTCTGGGCCAGCTGCCTGCCCATGAAACCGTCACCGGTTTTCGTATGATACCGATTTTGGGCCGTATCAGAGCCGATTTTGCCGATCGCCCCGCCCCGAGCGAGGTCGAAGAAGTTTTCACCGTGCCGCTGGCCCATGTGCTGAACGCTGGGCGTTACACGATTGAACATCGGTTGTGGCGCGGTCAGTGGCGGCGCTATTACGCGGTGGCTTACGGCCCCTATTACATCTGGGGGGCGACGGCGCGCATCTTGCGCGGACTTGCCGAACGGGTGCGGGAATGAGGTTGCAGGACGCCTGGATCAACCAACACGGCACGCAGATGTTGTGCGCCGCGCTGGGCCGGTCCGGCTATCGCGCCTATTTCGTCGGCGGCTGCGTGCGCAATGCGCTGTTGGGCGAGCCGGTCGCAGATATCGACATCGCCACCGATGCTATGCCTGAAAAGGTCACAGACATCGCTGAAATAGCCGGATTCAGGGTGATCCCGACCGGCATCGGCCACGGCACCGTCACCGTGATCGCCGGTGGTGTCGTGCACGAGGTTACCACCTTTCGCCGCGACGTGGAGACCGATGGCCGCCGCGCCGTGGTCGCCTATTCGGGCAGCATCGGCGAAGACGCGGCGCGGCGTGATTTCACCATGAATGCGCTGTATGCAGAACCCTCGGGTCAGGTGATCGACCCCTTGGGCGGTATCGACGATCTGCTTGCGCGCCGCGTGCGTTTTGTCGGCGATGCCCATCAGCGCATCCGCGAGGATTACCTGCGAATCCTGCGGTTTTTCCGCTTTCACGCCGTCTATGGCGACCCCGAAGCCGGGATGGATGCCGAGGGGCTGGCGGCCTGTGCTGAGCTTGCCGAGGGTATTGCTGGTTTGTCCCAGGAACGCATCGGGGCCGAAATCCGCAAGCTGCTCGCCGCGCCGAATCCGGCGCCTTCGGTTGCCAGCATGGCGCAGGCCGGGGTGCTGCAAAGGGTCTTGCCCGGTGCGGACCCCCGTGCGTTGGCTCCGCTGATCCATCTGGAGGATGGGACGGCGCCGCGTTGGCAAAGGCGGCTGGCGGCACTGGGTGGGCAGGCCGATCAATTGCGCCTGACCCGGCAAGAAGACGCGGAGCTGGGCAGGATCAGAGACGAAACTGGCTCGGCGCTGACGCCTGCTGCCCTTGGCTGGACTTTGGGTGAAGTGTCGGCGCTGGATGTGATGTTGTGCCGTGCGGCGCTGCTGGATGTTGCTTTGCCGCAGGATTGGCGGGCCGAGGTGCAACGCGGGGCGCAAAGCCTGTTTCCGATCAGCGCCGCCGATCTGATGCCGGGGCTGCAGGGGCCGGCGCTGGGGGCGCGGTTGAAAGAGTTGCAGGTGCTGTGGCTGGCCAGCGGGCTGCGGCTGGACAAGCAGGCCCTGCTGCGGGGCGGCGACGATTGAGGGGTGACATTTCCGTTCGCTTCGGCTACGGAATGCGCACCCCAACCGAGGAGCGCGGCATGGAATACGGGATCTTTATCAGTCTGGCCTGAGCCGACCGATTCCGTATGGGCGGTCCGTTCAGGAATCGCCTCACCCTTTGCCGCAATGCCAATTCACGGGCTTCCTCATGTTCCGATTCTTTGAAAACCTCGTCGACCCCTATGCAACTTATGCTTTGACCGACACGCCGCCGCGCAAATTGTGGCCGTTCCTCGCGGAATACATGTGGCCGTTTCGCAAGGTGTTTGTTGCAACCTTCCTGACTTCGGTGGCCAATGCCGTCGGTGACGTGGCGCTGATCTGGTATGTCGGGCTGGTCGTCGATTACCTGGCCAATGGCACCCCGGCACAGGTCTGGGCCGCGCATGGCCTGGAAATCTCGCTGGTCGGCCTGGCGGTTCTGCTGATCCGCCCTTTGATCGGCGGCACCGGCGTCGCCTTGCTGCACAACACCATTCTGGTGAACTTCGCGACGATGATGCGCTGGCGTGCCCATGCCCATGTGTTGCGTCAGCCGGTTGGCTGGTTCGAGTCCGACTTTGCCGGACGGATCGCCAACCGCATCATGCAGGCCCCCACAGCGGCAGGCGATGCGGTGTTCCAGACCTTTGATGCGATGGCTTTTGCCTCGGTCACCCTGCTTGGTGCCGCCTTTATGCTGGCCGACGCCGATATTCGCCTGCTGTTGCCGCTTATCCTGTGGCTGGTCGCCTATTTGTTGCTGATGCGCTGGACCTTGCGCCGCGCCGGTCCGGCGTCGCAGGCCGCATCCAATGCCCGGTCTGCCGTGACGGGCCGGGTGGTGGACGCCTATACCAACATCCATTCGGTCAAACTCTCGGCCCACCACGATCGCGAACTCGGCTATGCCAAAGAGACAATCGAAGGGTCGCGGCAGGCAATCGCCACGGAAATGCGCATCATCACCAAGATGGATGTCGTGCTGACCTTTATCAACGGCGTGCTGATCGTTTCCATCATCGGCTGGGCGCTCAGTCTGTGGTATATCGGATCGGCCTCGATTGGCACGGTCGCAGCGGCTTCCGCGCTGGTGTTGCGGCTGAACAACATGACCTACTGGATCATGTGGTCGACCTCCAATCTGGTGCAGTCCTTGGGGGTTGTGCAGGAGGGGATGGAGACGATTACCCATCCGATTGCCCTGGTCGATGCGCCACAGGCCAAGGATCTGGATTTCCGCGACGGATTGATCACGATCGACCATGTGTCGCACCATTACGGGCGCGGCTCGGGCGGGCTGGATCAGGTGACGCTAACCATCAGGCCCGGTGAAAAGATCGGGGTGGTCGGGCGGTCTGGTGCGGGAAAATCGACGCTGGTCAAGCTGATGCTGCGGTTTTACGACGCGGAAGGCGGCCGGATTCTGATCGACGGACAGGATATTGCCGCGGTGACGCAGGAAAGTCTGCGCCGTCAGATTGGCATGGTGCAGCAAGAATCGAGCCTGTTGCACCGCTCGGTGCGCGACAATATCAAATACGCTCGTCCCGATGCCAGCGATCTCCAGATGATCGAAGCCGCCAAACGGGCGGAATCGCATGAGTTCATCCTGACCCTGCAAGATCCGCAGGGCCGCACCGGTTACGATGCCCATGTCGGCGAGCGTGGGGTGAAACTGTCGGGTGGGCAGCGGCAGCGGGTGGCTTTGGCGCGGGTGATCCTGAAAGATGCGCCGATCCTGATTCTGGATGAGGCGACCTCGGCGCTGGATTCGGAAGCCGAGGCGGCGATCCAGGAGGCGCTGTTTGGCGTGATGCAGGGCAAAACGGTGATCGCGATCGCGCACCGGCTGTCGACCATCGCCGAAATGGACCGCATCGTGGTGCTGGAGGATGGCCGCATCGCGGAAGAAGGCTCGCATGCCGAACTGTTGAATCGTAGAGGGCTTTACGCGCGGTTCTGGGCGCGGCAATCGGGCGGCTTCATCGGCTTGGAGGAAGCCGCCGAATGATCCTCGGCCCCAAGATCAAGCCGTTCCGCCCCACGGAAGTGCCGCCGCCGCAAAAGCCGGTGGCGTTCTTCCTGTGGGCGCTGGAGGGCGCATGGCCGGGGCTGGTCTGGGCGACGTTCTGGTCGGCGGCCGCAGGATCGCTGGAGGCGGTTTCGGCCACGCTGCTGGGCCGGGTGATCGACGCCGCCAACACCGCCAATCCGGCCACCGTGTTCACCACCCACCTGATGCTTTTCGCGGTGTTCGTGACGTTTTACCTCGTCGCGCGCCCGCTGATCTTTGGCCTGAACACCTCGGCCCTGTCGCTGACCATCGAACCCAACCTGTTCCCGCTGATCCTGTCGCGGCTGCACCGCTGGACCATCGGCCAGGCGGTGACGTTCTTTGACAACGATTTTGCCGGACGCATCGCACAAAAGCAGATGCAGACGGCGCGGGCGGCGACCGATGTGGTGTCCGGCAGCATCGAAACCATTGCCTTTGGCATCGCCTCGGTTGCAGGCTCGGTCGCGTTGCTGATGGCGATCAACATCTGGGTATCGCTGCTGCTGATCCTGTGGGTGACGGGCTATATCCTGTTCATTCGCAGCTTTCTGAAACGCATCCGGGGGGCCTCTGCCGCAAGGGCCTCGGCGCGGGCAATGGTGACGGGCAATATCGTCGATACCGTCACCAACATGAAAACGGTGAAGCTGTTCGCCCATTCCAAATACGAAGACCGGGTGGCGCTGGAGTCGATGGAGGTGTTCCGCGACAAGGCGATCGCCTATGGCCTGATTTCCTCGTGGTTCCGTTTCAGCCTGATGGGCCTGGCCGGGGTGTTGCCGGTGATGCTGGTTGGCGGCACGGTCTGGCTGTGGTCGCGCGGTCAGGCGACACCCGGCGACATTGCCGCTGCGGGGGCGGTCAGCTTTCGGCTGGCCCAGATGACCGGTTGGATTTCCTTCTCGCTGATGTCGATTTTCGGCAATTTGGGCGAGGTCGAGGATGGCATCCGCACCCTGACGCCGCCCTATACGCTGACCGACGCGCCCGATGCGATGGACCTGCCGCGCGTCAAGGGCGAGATCCGGATGGAGCAGGTCAGTTTCGCCTACGGTCGCCGCAAGGGCGGGCTGCAAGAGGTGTCGCTGGTCATCAAGCCCGGAGAAAAGATCGGGGTTGTGGGGGCGTCCGGGGCCGGCAAAACCACGCTGGTTTCGCTGCTGTTGCGGCTCTATGACACCGAAACCGGCCGGATTTTGATTGATGGTGTCGACGTCTGCACGGTGACGCAGGAAAGCCTGCGGCGGCAGATCGGCATGGTCACGCAGGAAACCGCGATGTTCAACCGGACCGCCCGCGAAAACATCCTGTATGGCGACCCCGAAGCCACCGAGGAGGCGATGATTGCCGCCGCCCGCGCGGCGGAGGCGCATGAGTTCATCCTGGGCATCAAGGATTTCATGGGCCGCACCGGCTATGACGCCTTTCTGGGCGAACGCGGCGTGAAACTGTCGGGCGGCCAGCGGCAACGGGTGGCTTTGGCCCGCGCCTTCCTGAAAGACGCGCCGATCCTGGTGCTGGACGAGGCGACTTCGGCGCTGGACAGCGAGGTTGAGGCTTCGGTGCAACACGCTTTGTCCCGGGTGATGCAGGGCAAGACCGTGCTGGCTATTGCGCACCGGCTTTCAACGATTGCCGAGATGGACCGGATCATCGTACTGGACGAGGGCCGCATCGTCGAACAAGGCAATCATGCTGAACTTCTGGCGCAGGGCGGGCTTTACGCGCGCTATTGGAACCGTCAATCCGGTGGCTTCATCGGCGTGCAAGACAAGGAAGCGGCAGAGTGATCCTGACCATCGACCGACTGGGCCATCTGGGCGATGGCGTGGCCCAAGGGCCGGATGGTGCGGTGTTCGTGCCGCACATGCTGCCCGGAGAGGTGATCGAGGGCGATCTGACCGGCGACAAGCTGTCGAATGTCCGCATCCTGACTCCCTCTGCCGCCCGTATTCACCCGCCTTGCGCCCATGCCCGCACCTGCGGCGGCTGTCTGTTGCAGCACGCGTCTGATCCGTTTGTGGCCGACTGGAAGGTCGAGGTCGTCAAGAGCGCACTGGCGGGGCAGGGGATATCGGCGCTGTTCCGGCCCATTATCACCTCGCCGCCGCGCTCCCGTCGCCGTGCCACGCTGGCGGCGCGGCGCACCAAGACCGGGGCGTTGATCGGCTTTCACGCCCGCGCCTCGGACATGCTGGTCGATATTCCCAACTGCCAGTTGCTGCACCCCGACCTGATGGCGACCTTTCCGGCGCTGGCAGCCCTGGTCAAACTCGGCGGCTCCCGTTCTGGCGAAGTCACTTTGACGACGACCCGCAGCCTTGCCGGACCCGATGTTGTCGTAACCGGCGGCAGGCCCGCCGATGCGCTGTTTCAGATGGAACTTGCCCGCCTGGCAGAGACCTACGGCATCGCCCGCCTGACCTGGAATGGTGAGACCGCCGCGCTGCGTGCGGCCCCGATGCAGCGTTTTGGCCGCGCGCTGGTCGCGCCGCCACCCGGAGCCTTCTTGCAGGCGACGGCGGAAGGTGAGACGGCGTTGTTGCAAACCATCGCCCTCGCCATAGGTTCTGCCCGGCGCGTCACCGACCTTTTCGCCGGTGTAGGGACGTTTTCGCTGCCGCTGGCCGAACGTGCCGCAGTGCATGCGGTCGAAAGCAATGCTGCGATGATTGCCGCGCTCGACAAGGGTGCCCGCAACGCCGAAGGGTTGCACCGCGTCACCAGCGAGACGCGCGATCTGTTCCGCCGCCCCTTGGAGCCGGATGAATTCAAAGCCGTCGAGGCGGTGGTGATCGACCCGCCGCGCGCCGGAGCCGAGGCGCAATGCCATGCCCTGGCCCGCGCGAAAGTGCCGGTGATCGCTGCGGTTTCCTGCAACCCCGTCACCTTTGCCCGCGATGCGAAAATCCTGCTGGCGGCGGGTTACCGCCTTGACTGGGTGCAGGTTGTTGACCAATTCCGCTGGTCATCGCATGTCGAACTTGTGGCGCGCTTCAGCCTTTAACCGCTTGGCAGGCCGCTGCTTTTCCAGTAAGGGCTTTGAAAAAAATGGGCGGGCAGCAGATGACTTCTTTTCTACGGTTGATCCTGGTGGTCGCGGCGATGTTCGTGCTGGCCTCTTGCGCCACCAGCAAGTTCAAGAGCTACAACGGGCCAGCCGTCACCAGCCTTCAGATCAACAAGACTGACCGCAAGCTATACCTGCTGAACGGGACACAGGTTCTGAAAACCTATGACATCGCTCTGGGGTATGCCGCGATCGGGCCCAAGCAGTTTGAAGCTGATGGCAAGACGCCGGAAGGGGCCTATTACATCACCCATCGCAACCCGAATTCAGTCTATCACCTGTCCTTGGGAATTTCCTATCCGAACACCGCAGATGCCGCTTTTGCCAAGGCGGCGGGCAAAGCGCCGGGTGGCGATATTTTCATCCACGGCGGCCCCACCGGCCCGATCAGTCGCCGCGACTGGACCGTCGGCTGCATTGCCGTCACCAACCGCGAGATCGAAGAGATTTATGCGATGGTCAATCCCGGCACCCCGATCAATATCCTGCCCTGAATTTGGCGGGAAAGACCCGAAAAGGAGCCAACCGGCCCCTTTTTCCTCCGATACCCGCCCGCATCAGCCCTGAAGCGGAACCGGAGTGCCGACCGCACCGCCCAAGAGCATCGTCCACCAGATCTTGCCGCTTGGCTCCTGAAACCAGGCGAAGCCGATCTCGGTCGCCCGTGCATCCAGGATCATGTCCCTGGTGTCCGGCTGACCCATCCAAGCCGACAGCGTCTCCAGCTCGGTCTGATAGGTCTCGGAAATCAACTCGCCCAGCAGCTTGCCGGTATAGCCGACCCGCTGCACCCGAACCAAAGGCGATGAGCCGTCCGAGCCGAAATGCCAGGGCCGGTTCTGCACCGACATATCGCGCGAATGGGCGGCACCTGCGGCGTTCAGCGCGGCGTTGAACGCAAGCTGGGCTTCGCCCTTGGCTTTGCGCAGGGCATTCACGCCATCCAGCATCCGAAACGAAATCTCGGAATCGCTTCCAGGGGCGATCCGGTAAACCTGCGGCAAGGGCTTGCCATCGTTCCCCAGTGGTACTTCGGGCGCCTTGGCGCAGGCTGCAAGCGTCGCGGCGGCACCGAGAAAAAGCGCGGAACGTCTGTCCATGATCATATCACCTGTATCGGGCCCCTTGTCGGACCTCTGAGCCTCACATGCCCTGTCTCATACAGAAAACCTGGCCCAAGCAAAACCCTCTGCTTTGCGTCGCCCAATGACATGGCCGTGAATTGCGAAGGGCGCTGCAAAGGGGTAGAAGCCTAAACATCAAGCAGTCAAGGAGATCAGAGCATGTCTGACGACAGAAAGACGCCCATCAACCGCCGCCTGCTTCTGGGTGCCGCTGCCGCAGGCCTTGGCCTGTCCGCCTTGTCGGCCCGCGCACAGGTTTTCAACAATTCCACCCAGTTCGAAACGCCGACGACGCCGACGACCACCCGCGCGAATATTTCCAGCTTCCGGTTGCGCGACTGGCAGGATTACTTCCCCAATACCAAGAAGGGCGCCATCCTATGCGACATAACGTCGCGGGCGGTGCATTACTGGTCAGAAGATCAGACGATATACAAATTGTATCCGTCTTCGGTGCCGCTGTCCGAAGAGCTGACCCGGCGCGGCAAGACCGAGGTGGTCCAGAAGGTGGTAAACCCACCGTGGACCCCCACGAAAAGCATGTTGGAGCGTAATCCCGATTGGCCGAAATTCGTGCCCGGCGGATCACCCCTGAACCCGCTTGGGGTCCGGGCCCTGTATCTGTCATGGCCCGCTTATCGCATCCACGGCACCCAGGACACCCGCAAGATCGGGCGGCAATCGTCGAATGGCTGCATCGGGCTTTACAACGAGCAGATCGTCGAGTTGTTCGACATGG
>JAYUGA010000099.1:0-6037 GCA_043738565.1 Rhodobacterales bacterium | reverse complement strand
GACCCATGGCGGGACCACGATCAGATGGAGGAAACTATGAAACTGAGAGCACTGACACGCCGGATGGTTCTGTCCGGTACGGCGGCGACGCTGCTGGGGCTGACCAGCCTTGGTGCCCCGGCCTTTGCTGCCGAGGGTGACGCCAAGGGCAAGACCGTGGAATACATCACCTTTGGCCTGCAATTCGAATATCAGGTGGCGATGGTCGAGGGCATGAAAAAACGTGCCGAAGAAGCGGGCATCATCCTGAACGTCATCGACGGCAAGGGCGACCCCAATTTGCAGGTGACGCAGGCCCTGGATGCCGTCACCAAGAAGCCCGATGCCATCGTGATCAATCCGATCGACGCGACCCTGCTGGTGGCGGGCGTCAAGCGGGCCAACGAGGCCGGAATTCCGGTGTTCATCATGGAAAACACCCCGCCCGAGGGCGATTTCATCGGCTTTGTCGATTTCGACAACGTCGCCGGGGGCGCGCAGGGTGCGGATGCTCTGGGCGCGATGATCGGCGGCAAGGGCGTGGTGCTTGAAACCCGCGGCTCGGTCGGCTCGGCGCAGGCGCAGGCCCGCAACAAGGGCTTCAATGATGAGATGAAGGCGAAATTCCCGGGTGTAGAGGTGCGCTCGCTGAACACCGAGTGGGCGGCGGACAATGCCAACAAGATGGTGCTGGATGCGTTCACGCAGGATCCCAACATCGTTGGCGTGTTCAGCCATAACGACGTAATGGTGCGCGGCATCGTTTCGGCACTGCGCCAGATCGGCAAGCTGGTGCCTCCGGGTGCGCCTGGGCATGTGTTCATCGTCGGGCTGGACGGCACGCCGCTGGCGCTGGACCGGATCCGCAGCGGTGAACAGGACGCAACCGTGGCCCAAGACCCCTATGCGATGGGCGGTGGTGGCATTCTCGACATGGTGATCGCCCATTTCGAGGGCCGCGCATACGAGCCCAAACTGCAAACCAAACCCTATATCATCGACAAATCGAACGTTGATGATGCCCGCAATTGGGGCAATCCGGCCAAGTGAGCGCGATGATATGAAGCAAAACGGCCTCTGGCGGATGTCAGGGGCCGTTTCGGGACAGGCGGCGCACCTTAAGCCGATTGGACCCAATGCGACTGCCAAGCCCAGACAACCGCGAAGGCGCGGACCATGCAATGCACGGATGGTCTTTGCGCACTTGAAGATCGGCCAGAGGAGATGCGATGAAACTTGCGTTCAACACTTGGGTCTATTCCGGCTTTCCCTGCTGGGTGCCGTCTTATCCATTGGAAGAGGCGATCAAGCGCCTGGCACGCATCGGCTATGACGCCATCGAAATCGGGGCCGCCGCGCCGCATGCGTATCCGGCCTACATGACCCCGGCGCGCCGCCGCGAGATCAAGGCATGTTTAGATGACAATGGCATGAAGTTGTCGTCGATGTTACCGGCCCCCGGCGGCGGGCCCGGGTTCAATGTCGCCTCGGCAGACCCATTGGAGCGGGCGGCCGCCATCGACCAATACAAGCAGGTGGCCGATTTGTGCGCGGAATGGGGCGGCGACATACTGATATATGTCGCGGGCTGGCAGGCGTTCGGTACCAGCCGCCCGCAGGCTTGGGATTGGTCGCGCCAGGCGCTTGACGAAATCGCCCGGTCGACCGACCTTACGGTCTGCGTCGAGCCGACCAGCGCCGACAGCAACCTGATCGAAAGCTGCGACGACATGATCTCTCTGATGGACGAGGTGAACCGTCCCAATATCGCCGCGATGTTCGACACCTATCATACGCTGTACCGCAACGAGGTGCCGACAGATTACGTCTATCGGCTGGGCAAACGCCTGAAGCATATCCATCTGGCCGATGTGAACCGCGAGCCGCCGGGATCGGGTGTCGTCGATTACGTCAGCCTGATCCAAGCGCTGCGCGACGTGGGCTATGACGGATACCTCGCCATGGAAATCGGGTTCAATCGCCGTGCAGTGGAACCTGACGATATGGCCCGCCGCGCCCAAGCCTACCTCAAATCACTGTTCTAAAAGGCAACCACGCGCGTGTGGCCCGGCGTCGTTTCAAGACGAGGCAGTAACATCATCAGATTGAACCTGCGGTTGTGTCACGTGTCTGGTGGAAATTCTCAGTGGCAGGTCAGCGGTCCGACATTCAGAGCGGCAGACGTGAGTGCATCAGATGGCACAGAGATCGAACTGGAAAGGGTTTCCGAGGATTGTAGAGCTAATCTGCCCTGTCGCGCTTTGCGCCGCTGCCTCGACCTCTGGACGGATTGGCTCTGTTGCACAAATCGGGCCGAGGCCGAGTTTTCCCTTCAGTTGAACAGACTCATCCCACGCGTTGAGTTTCTGGCGTGCCGAGGGCCGTGAAGCGGTTCAGGATGGCGGCTCTGATTTGCAGTTCGGCGACTTGGCTGTCGAAGTGGCGGGCCATGACACGCTCGCCCAGCAGTTTGAAGCATCGCATCTTTGTTTCGACCAGGCTTCGTCGGTGATACCCGCTCCAGCGCTTCCAGATCGTGCGACCAAGGCGGTGGGTGGCGCGGACGGTGTCGTTCCTGGCCTGCGCGCCGGGTGTGTTCTCCAGCCAAGGCCGCGCGTTCTTGCGGGCGGGGATGACGGCGCGGGCGCTGCGTGCCGCGATGGCAGCGTGACAGGCGCGCGTGTCATAAGCACCGTCAGCGCTGACCTTGCCGATGGGTTGGTCAGCGGGAATCTGGTCGAGCAATTCGGGCAGCATCCCTCGCCGGTTCGCTCGAACCGGTGGCGCTTACCGGCTCGACATCTCCGACCCGGCTGCCGGTGACCTCGATGGCCCTGATCTCCAGCGTGTCCGCGTCGATCCCCAGATGCACTTTGCGCCATTTGCGAGGCTTGGAAGGCCCGTGTTTCTTGGCGAACCACTCGCCTTCGCCCTCGGCCTTGATGCCAGTGCTGTCGATCAAGAGTTGCAACGCACCGGTGCTGGGCCGATACGGAATGGCGACGTTCAGACCTTTCTGTCGGCGCGACAACGTGCTGAAGTCCGGCATCGCCCAATCAGGGAGTGTCCGGTTTTCTGTGTATGGCTGAACTGGTCCATGCTTCCTGAAAGGAGCAAGGACGATGACGATGACGATTTCCAACGAACTGCTGGACGAACTTTTGAAGTGCTGTGCGCGGCCTGAGGATCTGCTTGGCGAGGCCGGCTGATGAAAGAGCTGAAGCTGCGGCTGATGGAACGGATGCTGGGTGGGGAGCTGACCGCGCATCTGGGCTATGAGGCGGGGGCTGCGCCGCCTTCCGGGCAGACCAACCGGCGCAATGGCGGCACCAGCAAGCGGGTGAAGGGGCTGGATGGCGAGATGCCCTTGACGGTGCCGCGCGACCGGGATGGCAGCTTTGAGCCTGAACTGGTCAAGAAAGGCCAGACCCGGATTGACGGGATCGATGATAAAATCATCGGGCTTTATGCGCACGGGCTGACGGTGCGGGACATTCAGGCCCATCTGGAAGACCTTTACGGCCTGAAGGTGTCGCCCGATCTGATCAGCCGGGTCACCGACGCGGTTCTGAGCGAGGTCCGCGAATGGCAGGGCCGGGCGCTGGAGCGGATGTATCCGATTATCATATTTGATGCCTTGCGCGTAAAAATCCGCGATGCGGACAGCAGAATGGTGAAGAATAAGGCCGTATATGTGGCTTTGGGCGTGACCCGTGATGGGTTGCGCGAGGTTCTGGGCCTCTGGGTGGCGGAGAATGAAGGGGCCAAATTCTGGCTGTCCGTGATGAACGAACTGCGCAACCCAATCGTCGGGAAAGCGATCTCCCAGATCGTTTTCTGATCCTCCTCATACGTCCAAGACGTTCTGATCGCGGTCGTGGACGGGTTCAAGGGCTTTCCCGAGGCGATCACGGCGGCCTTCCCGCAAGCCACGGTCCAGACCTGTATCGTGCTCCTCGTGCGCCATTCGCTGAACTTTTGCGCCTGGAAGGACCGCAAGTCGGTCGCCGCCGACCTGCGCCGGATTTATCAGGCCCCGACCACCGATCAGGCCGCCATTGCCCTGGACGCATTCGATGCCGCCTGGGGCGAGAAATACGCCTCCGTCGCCCCTGCCTGGCGAAGGGCTTGGGAGGAAGTGACCCCGTTCTTCGCCTTCCCGCCCGCCGTGCGAAAGATCATCTACACCACAAATGCCATCGAAAGCCTGAATCGCGTGATCCGCAAATCCATCAAGACCCGAGGTTCATTCCCAACCGAAGAAGCAGCCACCAAACTGATCTATCTGGCCATCCGCAACTTCGAAAAAGGCGGCAGAAATATCCGGGAATGGTTTGCAGCCCGCAACCAATTCGATATCATGTTCGCAGAACGCTTCAACGCGTGACCGTGGCTGAAACCCGCATGGGCCAGAGGCCATACACAGAGTTCATGACACTCCCGGAATGGTGCGCCGTTGCGCAATGCTCCGGGTTTGCGCTGGATCGAGCCATTGTGCGCCATTGGTCCAAGGACAATGGCGACGGGCAAGGTAGTGCCGCCAATCATAGATTGTCTGCGGCGGCAGCTTGTGGCTGCGCTGGATCACGCGGACATGTTCGCACAGAATATTGCCCTCCGCCGCGTCACGTCAAAGGCGTGCTTCCATCACGACGACCAGTCGGTCGGGATAGACCCGCAGGCTCACCGGCCGGTTGGCAAATGACGCCGGAACGCTGTAGCGATTGCGCTCGAAGCTGATCAGGCATGTGGGTGAGACGCGCTTGGCTCGTGCTCGACAAAGCCATCAAATGCAGGCGGCAACTGCATCAGGACTGCCTGTTCTTCGGCCCAGACATCTGCGACGCTGCCCGTTGCCTGGCAGGTGAATGGAACATTCACCGAGAAGGGGCAGCACGCCGTGCGGGATCTCGTGCCATAGTTCCATGCAGCGCTGTTCCAGCCAGGCATTCAGCGCGGCAAGGTCGGGAAAGTCCGGCATTGGCCTGCGTGATTTGCACGCAAATCCCTTCCGGGTAACAGCTGCCAAAGCCGGTGCCGGGAATCCTGAACGTTCTTCTCAACCTGACCGCCGCCATTGGGCTTGAACCAATGGCGCACCAATGGCTTGCCCCAACCCGCAGCAGGACTGCAGAGCCGTTCATTGTGGCGCCATTGGTCCGAGCCCAATGGACGGCGGCTCGAAGACATAATGGCTGGTCATCGCTAAAAACCGGGCATTGACCTGCCGCTCCTTACCCCGGCCGACACGATCAACTGCAGTGCGCGTTCGGCCTGGCCTCGGACCCATGGCGGCCACGCCTCATTGTCATAGATACCGCGCGCAGGAACACCGCCGAACACCCGGAACGCATGAACATGGGCGTCAAACAGCATCTCGTGGGTTTGCAGCGGATAGGCCCGCAGCAGGAAAGCCCGGCTGTGCGACAGCTTGATATGCGCCACCTGTAGCTTGGTCCGTTCGCCGCCCAGCACCGCGAAGTCCTCGTTCTAATCGAACTGGAATGCCTCGCCGGGCTGAAAGACCAGCGGCACAAAGGTTCCGCGCCCGGTCGTCTGCTGCTCACGCTGTCGCTCGGCCTTCCCAATCGCCGGGAAATTGATCCCCCGGATCAATTTCTGGCCCGGCTCATATGTGCGAAGGCGGCAACCCGGCCGTAGGAGCCGGTGTAACCCAACTTGACCAAATCCTCATGCAACTGCTTCGCCGTCCGCCGCGCGATCTCTCGAATGGACAGATGCTCGCGCAGGGCCCACCGCCGAATAATACTCAAAAACGCCATGTCGATCACTCCGTAATCCCCCGCTGCCAGCAGCCAACGGGAAGGTGTCACATGGGTCAGTTCTCAGTGAAAATTACACCCCTACCCGGGTCACTTCCGGGTGGAAATCAACAGAAATCAGCATGGCGAGCAATCCACCACGGTGGTGGTCGGCATTGAGCGCGTGCTGCACCGCAGGCGCTGGCGCAGCGTGGAGGTTTTGGCATGCCCGGTGACGTGGCGACCACATCCGGAACAGATCGCCTCCGCCCGGCGTGGCTATGAGGATTGGTGGC
>JAYUGA010000098.1:0-15771 GCA_043738565.1 Rhodobacterales bacterium | reverse complement strand
ATCGCCCTGCGAGCGGAAAAGACCGACACATCCTTCGAAGCCATGATCTACGCCGTCGCCGCACTCATCAATTCAAAATGAATCTCAACAGGCCCTAGTCCGGCAACTTGCTCAGGTGTTCGTGGACGATTTGCCACGTTCCGTCGGATTGACGCAAAACACTCGTACCTCGCCCGCTGCCTGAAATTTCTTTGCCCTCGATGAAAGATTTCCAGTTGAAGCGATAGATGCAGGCGGCAACGTCGGAACCGGCGGCACTCCAAACCTTGTCGGTTAACCAGTAGATGTCGTTGTTCAGGGCGCCCCCGGGTCTTTTCGAAAGCGGCTCGAAGATTGGAATGTCCGCTATGGCTGCCACCAGAGAACCAGAATGTCGCATCCGGTGAGATGAGATCAACGAGAACATCAAAATCATGGAAATTGATGCGTTCTTCGTAGGCGGCGAGAACGTCTTGGGCGGTCATTTTGTCCACTTTTTGGTAAAGTCACCCAGCCTGCATGAACTCAACCTACAAAGATCGCTGCCTTCGTCGGGATTTCGTCCCGGCAGAGTTGCGGTCTACCCTCTCTCGCCCGGCCTGCTGTGCCCGATCCTACTCCGCCGCCTTGACACTTGGGTTGTTCGGATGCGTGGTCCAGTTGGCATAGCCGCCAACCGTCCGCCCGGTGCGCGGGTCCACCGAACCTTGCGGCATCTCCACCATGGTGATGCAGTCCTGAACCGGGCAGACATCGACGCACAGGTTGCAGGCGACGCATTCGTCGTCCATCACCTCGAACACCCGCCCCGGCTTGATGGCAATCGCCTGATGCGAAGTATCCTCGCATGCGGCATAGCAGCGCCCGCATTTGATGCAGGCATCCTGATTGATCTGCGCCTTGGTCACGTAATTCAGGTTGAGGAATTGCCAGTCGGTGACATTGGGCACCGCACGACCGATCAAATCCGACAGCGCCATGTCATGCCCATCCAGATATTCCGACAGGCCGGACGCCATCTCCTGCACGATCTTGAACCCGTAAGTCATTGCCGCCGTGCAGACCTGGACATTGCCCGCCCCCAGCGCCAGGAATTCCGCCGCATCGCGCCAGGTGGTGATCCCGCCGATGCCGGAGATTGGCATCCCCCGCGTTTCGGTGGACCGCGCAATATCCGCCACCATATGCAGGGCGATCGGCTTCACCGCCGGGCCGCAATAGCCACCATGCGAACCTTTGCCGTCAATCGTCGGTTCCGGCGCAAAATTGTCGAGGTTCACGCCGGTGATCGAATTGATCGTGTTGATAAGCGACACCGCATCCGCGCCGCCGGTTTTGGCCGCCGCTGCGGGTTTGCGGATGTCGCTGACATTGGGGGTCAGTTTGACGATACACGGCATGCGGGAATGCTTTTTCACCCAGCGCGTCACCATCTCGATATATTCCGGCACCTGGCCCACGGCAGAGCCCATGCCGCGTTCGGCCATGCCATGCGGGCAGCCGAAGTTCAGTTCGACCCCATCCGCCCCGGTGTCCTCGATCCGCGCCAGAATGTCCTTCCAGCTATCCTCGTCGCACGGCACCATCAGCGAGATCACCAGCGCCCGGTCCATGTAGTCGCGCTTGACCGCCTTGATCTCGCGCAGGTTCACCTCCAGCGGGCGGTCGGTGATCAGTTCGATGTTGTTCAGCCCCAACAACCGCCGGTCCGCCCCCCAGATCGCCCCATAGCGCGGGCCGTTGACGTTGACGACCGGCGGGCCTTCCGACCCCAGGGTCTTCCACACCACCCCGCCCCAACCGGCCGCATAGGCCCGGCGCACATTGTATTCCTTGTCGGTCGGCGGGGCGCTTGCCAGCCAGAACGGGTTGGGCGATTTGATGCCGATGAAGTCAGAAGCCAGATTTGCCATGTCCTAAACCCCCCTCAAAACCGAGTGAATTTCTTCCGCAGCGTCGCGCCCTTCGGCCACCGCCGTCACCGTCAGATCCTCGCCACCGCCCGTGCAATCCCCGCCCGCCCAGACCCGGCCCGCCCGCCTGACCAGCTTGGCCCCATCCTGCGCAATCGGTGCCGCCCCCAGCCCCTGCCCGATCGCCTTGAACACCTGATCCGCCTTCAGCGTGAACCCATCCGCATCGCCATAGGCAAATTCCACGCCCTCCACCGTCCGCTGCCCGATGATCCGGCGCGGCGTGGCCCCGTAGAGTATCGTCACCCCCGCCGCCGTCGCGTGTTCCTGCTCGTAGACGCTCGCGCTCATCCGGTCCTTGGCCCTGCGGTAAACCATCGTGACATTCTGCGCCCCCAGCAGCTTGGACTGCACCGCCGCATCCACCGCCGTCATCCCGCCGCCGATCACCACCACGTCGCGCCCCACCGGCAGCACCGATTTATCCTTGGCTTGACGCAGTTCGGCTATGAAATCCACCGCATTGCGGACGCCCGCCAAATCCTCCCCCGCCATGCGCAGCGTATTCACCCCGGCAAGACCGATCCCCAGAAACACCGCGTCAAATTCGGCCTCCAGACTGGCCAGCGTGAAATCCCGGCCCAGTTCGCGGCCATTCTCAATGGTGATCCCGCCAATCTTCAGCAGCCACGCCACCTCGCGCGCCGCGAAATCATCCGTGGTCTTATAGGCCGCAATCCCGAACTCGTTCAGCCCCCCCGCCTTGGCGCGGCGTTCATACACCACCACCTCATGTCCCTTCAGCGCCAGCCGGTGCGCGCAGGCCAGACCCGCAGGCCCCGCGCCCACCACCGCCACCCGCTTGCCCGTCGCCGCTGCCCGCCCAAACGGATGCACCCCCTTGGCCATCAGCGTATCGGTGGCAAAGCGTTGCAACTGGCCGATCTCGACCGGCTTGCCCTCCGCCGCCTCCCGGACACAAGCCTCCTCACACAAGGTTTCGGTCGGGCAGACCCGGGCGCACATGCCGCCGAGGATATTCTGGGCAAAGATCGTCCTGGCCGCCGCATCCGGCGTGCCGGTGGCGATCTGGCGGATGAACAGCGGGATGTCGATGCTGGTCGGGCAGGCCGCCATGCAGGGCGCGTCATAGCAGAAATAACAGCGATCCGCCGCCACCCGCGCCTCGTGCGGATCGAGGGCTGGCGCATAATGCGCAAAATTCCGGGCCACCGCCTCGGGCGGCAGACGATGGGGCACGATGCCGGGGGTATGGGGGGAATTGGACATTGGCTGAGGCCTCCCTTGGCGCGTTTCCCGAACGCTGCCACGGGTCACATTTTTTATCAAACGGTAAATTATGGAAATCCGAAGAATCTGCTGCTGCGCCCCACCTTGCCGATAAGGATGCTTTTCCTTGAGCCAGTCGTCGCGTATATGGGTAGCAACAAAGCGCCCGGCCCGGCCCGCCCGGCCTGCAAATGAACGAGCCAAAGAGGACGGCATGAGCAAAAATTCCCCCGATGCGGATGTGAAATTCATCGCAGCCCTGGCAGAATTGTTGAACGCCAATGCGCTGACCGAACTGTCCGTCAAACGCGAATATGCCGACAACGACAGCCTGGAAGTCCGCGTCGTCAAGCAAAGCACCGTGGTCCAGATGGCCGCCCCCGCCCCGGTTCAGCACTATGCCCCGCCCCCTGCTACCGCCGCGCCCGCTGCTGCCCCTGCCGCCGCCCCGATCGAAGACCCCGCCCAGCACCCCGGTGCCGTGACCTCGCCGATGGTGGGCACCGTCTACCTCTCCGCCGAACCCGGTGCCGCCGCCTTTGTCAACGTCGGGTCCACCGTGACGGAAGGCCAGACCGTGCTGATCATCGAGGCGATGAAGACGATGAACCACATTCCCGCCCCACGCGCCGGCACCGTCAGGCGCATCCTCGTCGCGGACGGCAATGCGGTCGAATACGGCGCGCCCTTGCTGATCATCGAGTGAGGGGCCAGCCTTGACCTTGGAAAAGCTGGCGACCCAACCGATCTTCGACAAAATCCTGATCGCCAACCGGGGCGAGATTGCCCTGCGCGTCATCCGCGCCTGCCGCGAGATGGGCATCAAATCGGTGGCCGTCCATTCCACCGCCGACGCCGACGCCATGCACGTGCGGATGGCCGACGAGAGCGTCTGCATCGGCCCGGCGTCATCAACCCTCAGCTACCTGTCGAAAGCCGCGATCATCTCGGCCTGCGAGATCACCGGGGCGCAGGCGGTGCATCCGGGCTACGGCTTCCTCAGCGAAAACGCCGCCTTTGCCCAGGCGCTGGAGGATCACGACATCACCTTCATCGGCCCTTCGGCGGAACATATCCGCATCATGGGCGACAAGATTACCGCCAAGGAAACCGCCAAGGCTTTGGGGATTCCGGTGGTCCCCGGCTCGGATGGCGGGGTGCCCGACTACGAATCCGCCATCGGTGTGGCGGCGAAAATCGGCTTCCCGGTGATCATCAAGGCCACCGCAGGCGGTGGCGGGCGCGGCATGAAGGTTGCCACCACGCCCGAAGAACTGGAAATCGCCTTCCGCACTGCCCGGTCGGAAAGCAAAGCCGCGTTTGGCAATGACGAAGTCTATATCGAGAAATACCTGCAAACCCCGCGCCATATCGAGATTCAGGTGTTTGGTGACGGCAAGGGCAATGCGGTGCATCTGGGTGAACGCGATTGCAGCCTGCAACGCCGCCATCAGAAGGTCTTCGAAGAGGCCCCCGGCCCGGTGATCACCCCCGCCCTGCGCGCCAAGATCGGCAAAATCTGTGCCGACGCGATGTGCAAGATCAAATACATCGGCGCGGGCACCATTGAATTCCTGTACGAAAACGGCGAGTTCTTCTTCATCGAAATGAACACCCGCCTGCAAGTCGAACATCCTGTGACCGAGGGCATCTTCGGCGTCGACCTGGTGCGCGAACAAATCCGCGTCGCCTCCGGCCTGCCGATGTCGTTCACGCAAGATGAGCTGGAAATCAACGGCCACTGCATCGAGGTGCGGATCAATGCCGAACGCCTGCCCGATTTCGCCCCCCGCCCCGGCAAGGTCAAGGTGTTCCACGCCCCTGGTGGCCTGGGCGTGCGGATGGATTCGGCGCTGTACGGCGGCTATTCGATCCCGCCCTATTACGACAGCCTGATCGGCAAGCTGATCGTGCATGGCCGCGACCGCCCCGAAGCTCTGGCCCGCCTGAAACGGGCGTTGGGAGAGCTGATCATCGACGGCATCGAGACCACGATCCCGCTGTTTGACCTGCTGCTGGCCGAACCCGACATCCAGAGCGGCAATTACAACATCCACTGGCTGGAAAAATGGCTGGCGGCCACGTTCGGGGCGTGAGGCTGACCCCGGAAATCCTGCTCGGCGCCTATGCGCAGGGCGTGTTTCCGATGGCGGAAGGCCGCGACGATCCGGCGATCCACTGGATCGACCCGCGCCGCCGGGGGATTTTGCCGCTGGACCGCTTTCACATCTCGCGCAGCCTGCGGCGGCGCATCCTGCTGGCCGATGTGACCGTCACCGCAGACCGAGATTTCGCGGGCGTGGTGGCGGCCTGCGCCGAACGCCCCGAAACCTGGATCAATGCCGAGATCAGCCAGCTCTATCAAGACCTCCATGCCAAAGGCTCCGCCCATTCCTTGGAAGTCTGGCAGGACAACACCCTGATCGGCGGCGTCTATGGCGTCGTCATCGGTGCGGCCTTCTTTGGCGAAAGCATGTTTTCCCGCGCCACCGATGCCTCGAAACTCGCCCTCGCCTACCTGATCCACCGCCTGCGCGCGGGTGGCTTTCACCTGTTCGACACCCAGTTCCTGACGCCGCATCTGGCCAGCCTTGGCGCAGTGGAAATCCCGCGCGCCACCTATCACCGCCGCCTCAAGGCCGCCCTTGCCGCCCGGGCAGACTTCGCTCCCCCCGGCTACGGGTTCGACCCGCCCGCCGTGGCATTCGGGTCGGTCGCCGCCGGATCCACCGCGGGCAGCGCCGATTTGGGCACGTCGCAGCGCAGCACCCAGACGTCATAGCGCGGGTGATCCAGCGCCGACAGCGCGGGCGAAGACGCGATCATCCAGCCGCTGAACACCGGGGTCGGCGCCTGCGCATCGGTGATGGTCAGATGGGCATAGGCCTCGCCATTGGGCAGGTCCGGCGGGTAGCGGCAATCGTCCAGCCGCACCGACAGCCGCCCCTCGGCCTGCGACTGACCCACCGCCAGATCATAATCCGACACCTCGCCCGACAGCTTGTCGAGCATGCGCAGTTGCGCCCCCTTGGCCTCCTGCACATCGGCGGCGGACAGCGGGCTTGCGGCCAGCAACAGGACCAGAACCAGCCGCTTCATGGCGCGGGCGGGGAGGCTGCCGGATCAGCCTTGGACCCCACGAATTTCAGCAACAGCGACACCAGCGACACCGCGCCCTGAGTGTCCTCGATCTCGTCGCCGGGCGCCAGATTGTCCGGTGCCCCCCCCGGCACGATCTCGACATAATTGCCGCCCAGCAGCCCTTCCGACGAAATCAGGATGGCGCTGTCGGTGGGCAGCAGGATCGACTTGTCCAGATCGACCACCACATCGGCCATATAGGTCGTGGGGTTCAGGGTCATCGCCCCTAGGGTGCCGACCTTGACCCCGGCCAGCTTGACATCCGATCCCGGCGAAACCCCCTCGATCGAGCGGAACGAGGCTTTCAGCGGATAGGTTCCCGCCGCACCGCCCAGTCCCGAACTCTGCCCGGCATAGGCGAAAAACGCCACGGCTGCGGCCAGAACCACAGCACCCGTCAGAATTTCCAAACGGTTCTCAACCATTATTCAGGTGCCCAAGCCTCGTAATCCGCCCGCTCCAGCGGGGCGGCATTGCGGATCGAGCCGGGCGGCGCATAGGCGGCCTCGGTTCCGGTCAGGTTTTCCAGATGCGGCAATTCCCACGCCTTATGGGTCAGTGCGGCTTTGTTGGGCGGTTGATCCCAGGTGAAATGCAGCCAGCCATGCCAGTCGGGCGCAACCCGGCTCGCCTCGATCTCGCCATTGTAGATCACCCAGCGTTTCTTGGCATCGGCGGTCTGGTAATAGATGTTGCCCTGCGCATCCTCACCCACCCTGACCCCGTGCCGCGCGGTGAAGATCTGGGTGCCAAGCGTCTGGCTGTTCCACCAGGTCAGCATGCGGATCAGGAACTTCATGGGCGACCTCCGGGCAATGATTGCCCTGATATGGCCGAAAGCCGTTGCAGGGTCTAGGGGGTTGCACTTCGCATCAGCCAAATGTTGCAACCGGTCAAGGCTGCTGGCACAGCCGCCATGCAAAAGGGCCGCAAATTGCGGCCCTTGAACCCGTGCAAGATCAAAGCCTCAGCCCACCGAGGCGGGTTTTTTTTCCTTGGCCTCGGCATGCACCATCAGCGGCTTGGCCGTCGGGTTGTTCACTGCCTCTTCGTTCACCACAATCTCTGACACATCGGTCATGCCGGGCATCTCGAACATGCTGTCCAGGAGAATGTCCTCCATGATCGACCGCAAGCCCCGCGCCCCGGTCTTGCGCTTGATCGCGCGCTTGGCGATGGCGACCAAAGCATCGCCGGTGAAGGTCAGCTTGACACCCTCGATCTCGAACAGCCGCTGGTATTGCTTGACCAGCGCATTCTTCGGCTCGGTCAGGATCGTCACCAGCGCCGCTTCGTCCAGATCGGTCAGCGTGGCGATCACCGGCAGGCGGCCGACGAATTCCGGGATCAGGCCGTACTTCAGCAAATCCTCCGGCTCCAGCTCGCCAAAAAGTTGGCCTACGCCGCGCGAATCCGGGTCCTTGACATCGGCACCAAAGCCGATGGCGGAACCCTTGCCGCGCTGCGCGATGATCTTTTCCAACCCGGAAAAAGCCCCGCCACAGATGAACAGGATGTTGGTCGTATCCACCTGCAAAAATTCCTGCTGCGGATGCTTGCGACCGCCCTGCGGCGGCACGCTGGCGACGGTGCCTTCCATGATCTTCAGCAGCGCCTGCTGGACCCCCTCGCCCGACACATCGCGGGTGATCGAGGGGTTGTCGGATTTTCGCGTAATTTTATCCACTTCGTCGATATAGACAATGCCGCGCTGCGCCCGCTCGACGTTGTATTCGCTGGCCTGTAACAGCTTGAGGATGATGTTTTCGACATCTTCCCCGACATAGCCGGCCTCGGTCAGCGTCGTCGCATCGGCCATCGTGAACGGCACGTCCAGAATCCGCGCCAAAGTCTGCGCCAGCAGCGTCTTGCCGCACCCGGTCGGCCCGATCAGCAGGATGTTGGACTTCGACAGCTCCACATCGGTCTTGGACGCATGGTTCAACCGCTTGTAATGGTTGTGCACCGCCACCGACAGCACCCGCTTGGCATGGACCTGGCCGATCACATAGTCATCCAGCACCTTGCAGATGTCGCGCGGGATCGGCACACCATCGGTGGCCTTCAGCCCGGTGGTCTTGGTTTCCTCCCGGATGATATCCATGCAGAGCTCGACGCATTCATCACAAATGAACACGGTCGGCCCGGCGATCAGCTTGCGCACCTCATGCTGGCTTTTACCGCAGAAGGAACAGTAGAGCGTGTTCTTGCTGTCGCTGCCCGAGTTCGTCGCCATTGTTTACCTCTGAATCCGCCTGACGGAAGTTTAGGCCAAGGCCCGCGCCTCCACAATGTCAAATTGCCCTCCGGCGCGGTGCCGAAGGGCGGTGCCTCACTTCGCGGTGTCGTCCATCTTGCCGCGGCTTTCCAGAATCTCGTCGATCAGCCCCCAGGCCTTGGCATCATCTGCCGACATGAAATTATCCCGCTCCAGCGCCGCCTCTACCGCTTCATAGGTGTTGCCGGTGTGTTTTACGTAAATTTCATTGAGGCGGCGTTTCAGTTTTTCGGTTTCCCGCGCGTGGATCATGATGTCGGTCGCCTGCCCCTGATAGCCACCCGAGGGCTGGTGGACCATGACGCGGCTGTTCGGCAGCGAGAACCGCATCCCCTTTTCGCCCGCCTGCAACAAGAGCGACCCCATCGAGGCCGCCTGCCCGATCACCAGCGTCGAAACCTTGGGCCGGATGTACTGCATCGTGTCATAGATCGACAGGCCAGAGGTCACAACGCCACCGGGGCTGTTGATATACATCGAGATTTCCTTGGACGGGTTTTCCGCCTCCAGGAACAGCAACTGGGCGCAGATCAGGCTGGACATGCCGTCATGCACCGGGCCTGCCAGAAAGATGATCCGTTCCTTGAGCATCCGGGAATAGATGTCATAGGCCCGCTCGCCGCGGCTGGTCTGTTCGACAACCATTGGCACGAGGGTGTTCATGTAGTGTTCGACGGGATCGCGCATGTCAAAACCTGCCTGTTTGGTTCGTAAGGATTATCGCCGGATGCTTGCCAGAGTCTTAGTGGCGCGAACCGGGGGCTGCAAGGGCAGCGGAAAAAATCGCTCTGCAAGCCTGCCCGCTTGCAGCGCTTGCCACCGCAGCGCCGAAGCCCGTCAGGGCCGAGAAGCGTCCACCCCGAACACCCGCCACGCCAGCAGCACCCGCGACCCCGCCGTCACGAAACACAGCGCCCCGAACCCCCAGGCCAGCGGCGCAAACCATTCCGGCCACCAGCAGATCGCCGACAGGAACAGGATCGTCTCGGTCCCCTCCAGCAGACCGGCGGTGAAATACAGCGACTTGACGCCCCGCGCCGCCGTCTGCATCCCGTGCTTTTCGGCCAGCACCGCATAGCCCAGAAAGCTCGCGCCATTGACGTAAAAGCTCAACAGCAGAAACGCCGCCGCGACCGCATTCAGGTCGGGCACGCGCAGCGCGAATGCCAGCGGCACCGCGCCATAAAAGGTGAAATCGCAGACGATATCCAGATAGCCGCCGAAATCGCTGCCCCGACCAGAGCTTGTCAAAAATTTCGCCCGGGCGATCGCCCCGTCCAGCCCGTCCGCCAACCGACTGGCGAAGAGCGGCACCAGGGCCAGCCAGCCCGGCAGCCCCAAGGCAATCATCGCCGCCGATCCCAGTCCCAAGGCCAGGCCCAGCAGCGTCATGGCATCCGCCGACCAGCCCCGAGCGGCCAGCCTTTGGCCCCAGCGCCCCAGCACCGGGTCGATCACGGGCCGCATCACGCTATCCAGCATTGCATCCTCCACGCCCTATCCCTGCCGCTGAACCCAACCCTATGCAACCCGCCAACCCTCACAATTCCGTGGGAGTGGTTGCACTGGAACCCCCGCCAATCGTAGCGTCCGCCCAATCATCAAAGGACAGATCCATGAACAGACGGGACTTCGGGCGACTTGCCGCCGCCAGCGCGGCCTTGGGGTTTGCCGGAAACGGCGCATGGGCGGCCGATTGGTCCGCCACCCTGGCCGAGGCCCGCAGCCAGACCATCTATTTCCACGCTTGGGGCGGCGACCCCAAGATCAACGATTTCATCGCCTGGCTGGGCGGCTTGGCGCAGGACCGCTACGGCGTCACCCTGACCCATGTCAAACTCGCGGCCACCGCCGATGCCGTCGCCCGTGTCGTGGCCGAAAAGGCGGCAGGCCAGACCACCGGCGGCGCGGTTGACCTGATCTGGATCAACGGCGAGAATTTCGCGGCCATGAAGACCCGCGAACTGCTGTTCGGTCCCTTCGCCGAAGCCTTGCCGAATTGGCCGCTGGTCGATGTGGCGGGCAAACCGGCCACCACGACTGATTTCACCCTGCCGACACTAGGCTACGAATCGCCCTGGGCGATGGCGCAACTGGTGTTCGAACATGACACTGCCCGCCTTGCCTCTCCGCCGCGCACCATCACGGCATTGCAAGATTGGGCCGCCGCCAACCCCGGTCGCTTCACCTATCCGCAGCCGCCCGACTACCTCGGCCTGACCTTCCTGAAACAGGCGCTCTACGGCCTGCTGCCCGACGCCGCCATCCTGCAAGCCCCCGCCAAGGCCACTTACGACGCGGCGGCGCAGGCGCTGTGGACCTGGCTCGACGCGCTGCACCCCCATCTCTGGCGACAGGCAAAAGCCTTCCCCGCCAGTGAACCCGCCCTCGGTCAGTTGCTGGCCGATGGCGAAACCGACATCTCCTTCGCCTTCAATCCCGGTCGCGCCAGCGCCGAAATCGCCGCTGGCAACCTGGCGAACACCGTGCGGACCTTCGTGCTTGACGGCGGCACCATCGGCAACGCCTCCTTCGTCGCCATCCCGTTCAACGCAAAACCGGCAGGCGCCCAGGTCGTAGCCAACCTGATCCTCGACCCCGAGGTGCAGGCCCGTGCCCAGGACCCCGCCACCCTGGGCTTCCTGACCGTCCTGAACATCGTGGCGCTGAAACCCGGTGATCAAGCCCGCTTCGCCGCCCTCGACCTTGGCATCGCCACCCTGTCGCCCGCCGAACTCGGCCCCGCGCTACTGGAGCCGCATGCCAGTTGGATGACCCGGATCGCCGAGGATTGGGGCAAACGCTATTGCGCAGCACCATAATGCCCAAAGGCGCTTGGGCCATACCGCGCCTGTTGCCCATGCTACTGCTGGTGCCCATCCTTGCAGGCCTGCTGGGCACCTTCGCCGCGGCGTTCAGCGGTGGCAATCTGGCCGCCTTCCGCCAGCTTCTGGCTTGGCCCGGCCTGCCCGCCGCCCTCCGCCTGTCACTCGCCACCGGCCTGGCCGCCACCGCCCTGTCGCTGAGCCTGAGCCTGCTGATCACCGCCACCCTGCATGGCACCGCCGCCTTCGCCCCGCTGCGCCGCCTGCTGGCCCCGCTGCTGGCCATGCCCCATGCCGCCGCCGCCATTGGTCTGGCCTTCCTGATCGCCCCCTCCGGCTGGATCGCCCGCCTCTTGTCGCCCTGGGCCACCGGCTGGACCCAGCCGCCCGACCTGCTGATCCTGAACGACCCCTGGGGACTGACCCTGACCCTCGGCCTCGTCGCCAAGGAACTGCCCTTCCTGCTGCTGATGACCCTCGCCGCCCTGCCGCAATGCGACGCGGCCAGACGGCTGCAACTGGCGGCCACCCTCGGCTATGGCCGCATCGCGGGCTTCTGGCTGACCGTGTTGCCCGCCCTGTATCCGCAACTGCGCCTGCCGGTCTTCGCAGTGCTGGCCTATGCGATGACCAATGTCGATATGGCCATGATCCTCGGCCCCAGCCTGCCGCCCAGCCTTGCGGTGCAGACCACGCGCTGGATGACCGACCCCGACCTGTCGCACCAAAGCCTCGCCGCCGCTGCCGCCGTGGCCCAACTGGCCCTGACCCTGATCTCCGCCCTGCTCTGGATCGCAGCCGAGCACCTCGCCGCCACCCTGCGCCGGTGGACGGGCTTTCGCGGCCTGCGCTGGCGCGGGCTGGATGCCCCCCTGCGCCCCATCGCCTGCCTGATCGCCCTGACCCTTGCCACCGCCCTCATCGCGGGCCTGAGCAGCCTGGCCCTGTGGTCTGTCGCGGGCCAATGGCCGTTCCCGGCAGCCCTGCCGCAAAGCCTGACCGCCGCCGCCTGGACCCGAGCCGCCCCGGCTCTGACCGCCACCACCACCACCACGCTTCTGATCGCCGGCCTCGCCACCGCCCTCGCCCTGAGCCTGACCCTCGCCGCGCTGCAAGCCGACTACCAGCACCAGCGCCCGCCCCTTCCGGCGCTTTGGCTCTATCTGCCGCTGCTCCTGCCGCAAATCAGCTTCCTGCCGGGGATCGAACATCTGTTCCTTGCCCTTGACGCCACCGGCGGCATAGCCAGCGTCACCGCCACCCATCTGGTCTTCGTGCTGCCCTATGTCTGGCTTGGCCTCGCCGCGCCGTTCCGCGCCTGGGACAGCCGCATTGCCACCACCGCCGCCACGCTGGGCGCCTCGCCCGCCCGCATCTTCTGGCGGCTGCGCGCGCCGATGCTGCTGACGCCGATCCTGACCGCCGTCGCCATCGGCATGGCGGTGTCGATCGGCCAATACCTGCCCACCCTGCTGATCGGCGGCGGTCGCGTCACCACCCTGACGACCGAGGCGCTGGCCCTCGCCTCTGGCGGCAACCGTCGCCTGACCGCAGCCTACGCCCTGTTGCAAACCCTGCTGCCGAGCCTGGGATTCGCGCTTGCCATCGCGCTGCCGCGCCTTATCGTGGCACGGCGCAAGGCAAAGAGTCATGGATGAAGAACGGACTGCAACTAATTGATCTAACAATAAACCTTAAAGGCAGCGCCATCGTAGCCCTGTCAACCGCCATCGCACCCGGCGAGATCCTGACCATCATGGGGCCGTCCGGTTCCGGAAAATCCAGCCTGCTGGCGGCGCTGACCGGCACGCTGGACCCCGCCTTCACGGTGACCGGCCGCACCCTGCTGGATGGCACGGATATCACCACGCTGCCGCCGCAAGCCCGCCGGATCGGCCTGCTGTTCCAAGATGACCTGCTGTTCCCGCATCTGTCGGTCGCCCAAAATCTCGCCTTCGCCCTGCCCACCGCTTTTCGGCCCCGCGCCACGCGCGAAGCCCGCATCGCGCTGGCGCTCGCCGCGATGGACCTTGCCGGTTTCGGCCCGCGCGACCCCGCCACCCTGTCCGGCGGTCAACGCGCCCGCGTCGCCCTCGCCCGCTGTCTCATCTGCGACCCCAAAGCGCTGCTTTTGGACGAGCCGTTCTCGCGCCTTGACGCCAATCTGCGCGGCCAGATCCGCGCCTTGGTCTTTCAACACGCCAGAACCCGCGCCCTGCCGGTGATCCTTGTCACCCATGATCCGGCAGACGCCACCGCCGCCGGGGGGCGCATCCTGTCGCCGCTTGGCCAAAATGAAAGAATTTGACATGAAATACCGGCTTGCCCTCTGCCTGCTGGCCCTGACCGTCGCCACCCCGGCGCTGGCCTGCCCCACCCTGCCCGACCTGCCAGCCGTTCAGGCCACCCTGATCCGCGACCTCAACGCCCAACGCCGCACCAACGGCCTGCCGGCCCTGACCGCCTCGGCGGCGCTGACCACGACCGCGCAAAGCCTCGCCTGCGACAATGCCGCGCGCCGCACCGTCGTCCACACCGGCAGCAATGGCTCGACCCTGAAAGCCCGGCTCGCGGCGCAAGGCTACCGCTATTCCAACGCGGCCGAGAATGCCGCCGCCGGCTACCCCGACGCCGCCACCGTTGCCGCAGGCTGGATGAGCTCGCCCGGCCATCGCCGCAATATCCTGAGCCCGCCGCTGCGCGAAATCGGCGTCGGGGTGGCCAAAGGGCCGGACGGGCTGCTCTACTGGATCATCGACCTTGGCGCACCACGGTGATGGCGCCGGGCCAAAGCGGTTGGCGTTTGCGCTAACCCCGGCGTTCATCCCGTGCGCCCTCGCAACCTACCGCGCTAAAACCAGATCGGCCTTCAGGCCGCCCAACCGGACGCTGTCGCCCAGCCGCAAGGTGCCGCCGTGGGTGCGGGCAATATCGGCGGCGATCGACAGGCCAAGGCCGACACCGCCGCCGTGATTGGGGTCGCGCGCCGCATCCAGCCGGGCAAAGGGCAACAGCGCCTCCTCGCGCTTGTCCTTGGGTATCCCCGGCCCGTCATCTTCCACCGACAGCCGCAACGAACGGTCGGTCAGTGCATAACTCAGTTCGGCCCGTTTTCCGTACCGCATTGCATTGCCTATCAAATTATCCAGCGCCCGCATCACCGCCTGGGGTCGCAGCCGCACCTGCCCGGTGCCGCTACAATCCCCCAAAGCCACCGCCAGCCCGCCGCGCCGGGCCTTGTCGACCACCTGCGCCATCAGCGCCGCCGGATCGACCAGTGCCGTTTCCTCCATCGCATCGCCCCGGGCAAAGGCCAGGAATTCATCGACCAGCCGCTGCATGTCCTCGACATCGCGCTTCAACGCTGCCGTCTCGGCATCCTCCGGCAGGAACGACAACCCCAGCTTCAGCCGCGTCAAGGGCGAGCGCAAATCATGGCTGACCCCCGACAGCATCAAGGTGCGCTGCTGGGTCTGCCGCTCGATCCTGGCCCGCATATCCAGAAACGCATTCCCCGCCGCCCGCACCTCCAACGCCCCCCGCGGCTTGTAGGAAATGTTCTGCCCCCGCCCGAACGCTTCTGCCGCCGCCGCCAGACGGGTGATCGGCGACAGTTGGTTGCGCAAAAAGACGTAAGCCACCCCGGTCATCAGAACCGAGGCCAGCACCATCAGCACCAGCAACTGATGCGGGTTTGACGCCGTCACCCGGCTGCGCGGCAGCGCCACCATCATCACGCCCCGGGTCGTGGTCAGCCACAGATGCACCTCCCTCGCGTTGCCTTGCAAATCCACGGCGGTCAGTTGCGGCAAGCCCTCATGCAGCGTCGTGCCCACTTCGCGGCCCGACAGATCCCAGAAATCGCGCTTGTCTTCGGGGATGGGCACATCTTCGGGCCAGGAAATCCGCATCGCCAAACCGGCACCCACCTCCGCCGCCTGCACCCGGGCGTTGCCCGCGTCGCCCGCTGCATCGACCTTTGCCAGCAGATAATGCACCTCCAGCATCACGCCGCGCGACAGTTGCTTGGTGACGCCATCGAAATGGCGCTGAATGAAAATGATGGACACGACCAGTTGGATCGTGACGATGGGCACGATCAGGATCAGCGCGGCCCGGCCAAAAAGGCTGCGCGGCAGATAGTTTTTCAGACGAAACCGCATGGCGCGATCCTAGCCATGCCAGCCGACTATGGAAAGGCCGATGCGCCCGTGATCCAGCCCGTGATCCAGCCCGTGATCCAGCCGGTGATCCAAATCGAGCCCGCCGTCCGGCTGATCCGCGCCGACAATCCCTCGCCCTTGACCGGCAGCGGCACCAATACCTACCTTCTGGGCCGGGGCGA
>JAYUGA010000097.1:0-37423 GCA_043738565.1 Rhodobacterales bacterium | reverse complement strand
GCTGGCTGGTATGCCCCCGCCGATGTGTCCTCGACCCCCGACACGTTGCAACTGTCGCTTGACAAGCCGCAATACAAGGCTGGCGACACCGCCATGCTGCGCGTGGTCCCGCGAGCCGCCGGCACCGCGCTGATCACCGTCCTGTCCAACCGCGTCATCAGCCATATGGCGGTCGCGGTGCAAGCGGGCGAAAACCTGATCCCGCTCGCCGTCACTGATGACTGGGGCACCGGGGTCTATGTCACCGCCTCGGTCCTGCGCCCGATGGATGTGGCCGCCGGCCGCAACCCGGCCCGCGCCCTTGGCCTGGCCTTCGCCAGGATCGACCCCGGCACCCGCGCCCTTGCCGCCACGATTGAAACTGCCCCCGAAGCCGCCCCGCGCGGCCCGCTGGATGTGGCGGTCAAGGTCGCAGGGCTGGAGCCCGGCGATACCGCCTATGCCACCATTGCCGCCGTCGATGTCGGTATCCTCAACCTGACCGGCACCACCCCGCCCGACCCGCAAGCCCATTACTTCGGCCAGCGCAAACTGGGTGTCGGCATCCGTGACCTGTATGGCCGCCTGATCGACGGCATGAACGGCGCGGCGGGCGAGGTCCGCTCCGGCGGCGATGCGGGCGCGCAAGCCCGCCTGCAAGCCCCGCCGCCGACCGAGGAACTGGTGGCCTATTTCACCGGCCCGCTGACGGTCGGTGCCGATGGCTACGTCCGCGCCAGCTTTGACCTGCCGTCGTTCAACGGCACCGTCAAGGTGATGGCCGTGGTCTGGTCGAAACGCGGCGTAGGTCAGGCCAGCGCCGATGTGCTGGTCCGCGACCCGGTCGTCGTCACCGCCAGCCTGCCGCGCTTCCTGCAACCCGGCGACCAAAGCCGCCTGCTCTTGGAAATCGTCCACGCCGCCGGACCCTCCGGCAAAATGCAACTCGCAGTCACTTCCAACGGCCTGACCCTCGGCAAAGTCCCCACCGAATTCACCTTGGGCGACCTGCAAAAGACCAGCTTCGAAATCCCGATCACAGCCTCCGCGATCGGCCTGCAAACCGTCGAAGTCAGCCTGACCACGCCCGACGGCAAGATCCTGACCAAAGACCTGAAAATCCCGGTTCAGGCCAACGATCCGGTCACCGCCCGCACTACCCGCCTCGACCTCGCCAAAGGCAAGACCTTCACCTTTGACGAAAACGTCTTCGCTGGTCTGATCCCCGGCTCGGGCCGCGCCACACTGGCCATCGGCCCTCTGGCCCGCCTGAACGCCCCCGGCGTGCTGGCGGCGCTGGATGCCTATCCCTACGGCTGCACCGAACAGATCACCTCCAAAGCCCTGCCGCTCCTCTACTTCGACCAGTTGGCGCAAGCGATGGACCTGCCCGGCGCCAGCGACATCAAGGGCCGCGTGCAGCAGGCCATCGAAGCCGTCCTGATCAATCAGGACAGCAGCGGCGCTTTCGGCCTGTGGGAGCCTTCCTCGGGCGATATGTGGCTTGACGCCTATGTCACCGACTTCCTCAGCCGCGCCAAAGCCCAAGGCTTCAGCGTCCCCGACAAAGCCTTCCGCCAGGCGCTGGATAACCTGCGCAATCAGGTCAACTACTATTCCGACTTCGACAAGGGCGGCGAACCCCTGGCCTATGCCCTGATGGTTCTGGCCCGTGAAGGCGCTGCTGCCGTGGGCGACCTGCGCTACTATGCCGACGTCAAGGCTGACGCCTTCGCCACCCCCACCGCGATGGCGCAACTGGGGGCAGCGCTGGCCAGCTACGGCGACCAGCCCCGCGCCGACGCGATGTTCAAACGCGCCGCCACAGCCCTGAGCGGCCTGCCGCCCAGGGAAACCGAGCAATACCTGCGCGTCGATTACGGCACCAACACCCGCGACGCCGCCGCCGTCCTGACCCTCGCTGTTGAGTCCGGCTCCACCGCCATCGACACCGAGGCCCTCACCGACCGCATCGCCAGCTCCGGCACGCTCTCCACCCAGGAAATGACCTGGGCCTTGCTCGCCGCCAACGCCCTGATCGACCGCCCCGGCACCGCCAACATCACCCTCAACGGCAACCCCGCCAAAGGCCCGCTGGTCAAGGTGCTGGACGCCAATTACCGCGACCCGGTCGTGGTGCAAAACACCGGCGACAAGACCACCCTCACCGTCACCACCTATGGCGTGCCCGTCACTCCCGAACCGGCCGGCGGCAACGGCTATGCCATCACCCGCAGCTACTACACGCTGGATGGCCAACCCGCCGCGCTTGACGGCCTCAAGGTCGGCAACCGTCTGGTCGCGGTGCTGGAAGTCACCCCCTACGGCCGTGGCGAAGCCCGCCTGATCGTCACCGATCCGCTGCCCGCCGGGTTCGAGATCGACAACCCCAACCTGATCACCGGCGGCGCGGTCGCGCAACTCGACTTTCTCGACCTCGCCACCGAAGTCGCCCATAGCGAGTTCCGTCAGGACCGCTTCCTGACCGCCATCGACCGCATGGACAACACGGCCTTCCGCCTCGCCTATATCGTCCGCGCCGTCTCTCCGGGCACCTTCCACCAGCCGGCAGCTTCGGTCGATGACATGTACCGCCCCGACTTCACCGCCCACACCGACGCGGGCACCGTGACCATCGCCAAGTGATGCGTGGCAACGCCCCTCTCCGCTGCGGAGCGGGGTCGGGGGAGAGGTGCAGCATGAAAACCGCTGCCAAGCTCATCTTCACCCTCGCCCTGACTCTCTGGCTCGCCGCCTTCAGCCGTGACCGCTTCGATGATTGGGTGAACACCACCCAACTGCCCAACCAGACCACCCAGACTTCCAACGAAGTCCTCGACCGCCACGGCGACCTGCTGCGCGCCTATACCACCACAGACGGCAGCTGGCGTCTTGCCACCGACCTTACGCAGGTCGATCCCTTCTTCCTGAAACTCCTCCTCGCCTACGAGGACAAACGCTTCTACGACCACAACGGCGTCGACCCGCAAGCCCTGCTCCGCGCCGCCTGGCAAGCCGTCACCAGCGCCCACATCACCTCCGGCGGCTCCACCCTGACCATGCAGGTCGCCCGCCTGCTGGAAGCCAGCGGCACCGGAAAAATCGAGGGCAAGCTGCGCCAGATCCGCCTTGCCCTCGCCCTCGAACGCCGCCTGACCAAAGACCAGATCCTGTCGCTTTACCTCCACCTCGCCCCCTACGGCGGCAATATCGAAGGCATCCGCGCCGCTTCCCTCACCTGGTTCGGCAAGGAACCTCGCCGCCTGACCCCAGCCGAAGCCGCCCTGCTGGTCGCCATCCCGCAATCCCCCGAGACGCGCCGCCCCGACCGCGCCAGTGCCACCGCCACCGCCGCCCGCACCCGCGTCCTCGCCCGCGCCACAAAGGACGGCATCATCACCGCCGACCAGGCCCGCGCCGCCGAAACCGAACCCGTCCCCACCACCCGCCGCCCCTTCCCGGCCCTCGCCCCGCACCTCAGCGACCGCGTGATCGCCGCAGAGCCGCAAATCAGACGCCACCAGACCACCATCGACAAACCCCTCCAGATCGCGCTCGAAAACCTCGCCGCCGAAACCGTGGCGGGCCAGGGCGCGCGCCTGCAAGTCGGCATCGTGATCGCCGATCACCGCACCGGCGAAGTGCTCGCCAGCGTCGGTTCCGCCGCCTATACCGCCGACCAGCGCCAGGGCTTCGTCGACATGACCACTGCCCTGCGCTCGCCCGGCTCCACCCTGAAACCGCTGATCTACGGCCTCGCCTTCGACGAGGGACTCGCGCAGCCCGAGACGCTCATCGACGACAAACCCACCGATTTCAGCGGCTACCGGCCGCAGAACTTCGACAAGCAATTCCGCGGCACCCTCCGCGTCCGCGAGGCCCTGCAACAGAGCCTGAACCTCCCCGCCGTCGCCCTGACCGAGGCGCTCGGCCCCGCCAAACTCCTGCAGGCGCTGGACCGCGCCCAGATGAAATCCGCCCTGCCCGCCGGCCAGCCCGGCCTCGCGGTGGCGCTGGGCGGCATCGGCGTCACGCTGGAAGACATGGTCCAGCTCTACGTAGCCATCGCCCGGGGCGGCATCTCCCGCCCGCTGACCCATATGCGGAACCACGACAGCCAGGACGGCCAGCGCGTCATCACCGCCGCCTCGGCCTGGCAGGTCGCCGACATCCTCGCCGGATTGGCCCCGCCGCCCGGCGCCCCTGAAAACCGCCTCGCCTACAAGACCGGCACCTCCTACGGAAACCGCGACGCCTGGGCGATCGGCTTTGACGGTGCCAACGTCATCGGCGTCTGGATGGGCCGCCCCGACGGCACCCCGGTGCCCGGTGCGTTCGGGGCCGACCTCGCCGCGCCGGTCCTGTTCCAGGCCTTCGCCCGCCTGAAACCCCGCCTCACCCCACAGCCCCCACCCCCCCCCGAAACCCTGCTCGTCGCCAACGCCCAACTGCCGCAACCTCTGCGCCACTTCCGCAGCCGTTCCGCCGCCTTTGAACCCGACGCCAATGCCCCCGCCATCGGCTTCCCCCCCGATGGCGCCGAGGTCGAGTTGCTGGCCGAAGGCCTGATGGTCCGCGTCGAAGGTGGCACCGCCCCCTTCACCTGGCTCGCCAACGGCACCCCGGTCAGCACCGCAGACCAAGACCGTGAAACCGTTCTCGCCGACCTCGGAAAAGGCTTCTTCACCCTCTCGGTCATCGACGCCGAAGGCCGCTCTGCCCGCGCCTCCGTCCGCCTGCGCTGACCCCTGAAGTTTATCTCGAATTTCGCATCACATCGGGCCAAATATCTCTCGGCGGGTCCGGGGGGTGGGAAATCCCCCGGCCTGTCAGCCAGCCCCACACCTCCGGCCCGGCCCCGCCGCATTTGCCCTCATATCAGGCAGCGCCAAAGCCAATTCATGGTTAACCCAATCTGAATGGAAGAAACCAACCCATTGGTTTTCAACAATATTCATATCTGTCCACATGTGGACACCGCCATTGCCCCGATTGACCTACCCGCCAGCCCAGGCTAGGGGAGAGCACACCCAGGCCCCAAGGAAAGCCCTCATGTCATCATCCGCGCGCCTGGCCCTGCTTCTGGTGGGCGTCGCCAGTTTCATCATCATGGGTGCGGGCCAGTCGCTGTTCGGCCCAGCCTTGCCCGGATATCAACGGGCGTTCCAGATCAGCACCGCTGCGGCGGGCGTGGTGATCTCGGCGTTCTTCGCCGGCTGTTTCATGGCGGTGGCGGGGATGTATTTCGTCGGCAACCGCCTGTCACCGCGCAGCGGTCTGGCCGGAATTCTGCTCGGCAGCGCCCTGATGGCCGCCGCCCCGGCGTGGAGCCTGACCCTGCTGGGAGCCTGGATCTTTGGCCTCGGCTACGGCTGCCTGACCGCGATCTTCAACCCGCGCATCCTCGCCGCCTTCGGGCCGCGGGGGCCTTCGATGCTCAGCCTCGTCAACGCCGCGTTCTCGATCGGTGCCATCGCCGCTCCGCTGGTTTTTGTCTGGCTCGGCAGCGATCCCAGGCTGGTGTTCTGGATCCTCGCCGCGCTGACCGCCCTGGCCTTCGCGGCCGCCGGCCCCGCCGGTCGCGCCAAGGCCAGCGGCCCCGCCAACAGCAGCGGCTTCCGGCTGCACTTGCCGATCCTCGGCTTCGGCCTGATTGCCATCGGGATCGAGGTCAGTCTGGTCGGCCTCGGCCCCACTGCCCTGATCCGGGTCGGCATCGCCGAAAGCCGGGCCGCCGAACTGTTGTCGCTGTTCTTCGTGGCCTTCCTCGCGGGCCGCATCACGCTGGTCTTCTTCGCCCACCGCCTGCCCGCCTTTGGCATCTACACCGCGGGCACAGCGATCGCGGCCCTCTGCGCGCTGGGCTGCGCCCTCGGCAATCCGGTGTATTTCTTTCCACCCATGGGCTTTGCCACCGGCCTGTTGTTCCCGGGTTACTACGTCACCGGCACCCGCAAAATGGGTGAGGACGCCCGCGTCGCCCCGCTGATCATCGCTTCTGGCCTGATCGGCGCGATCATCTCACCGCTGATCTATGCCCAACTGATCCCGCTGATGGGCGAACGCGGGTTCTTCTGGCTGATTGCCGCGGTGGCCGGAACCATAACCCTGCTGGCGCTGGCCAGCTACCGCCAGATGCAGCGCCTCAACTGACCGACGGCAACCGCGCGCGACCTGCCGGAGTCAGGTGAAACACCTCCCGCCCCTCGATCACTACGGCAGACAAAAGCCCACCATAGGCAGCCCCTGAGTCAAGGTTCAGCCGGTTGCTGTACAGCGTGGGTTGGTCGATGGCGGTATGGCCATGCACGACCAGTGCGCCATGGTCTGACGTGTCTTCCAGAAAGTCTTTGCGAATCCAAACCAGATCCGTCTCGTCCTGCCATTCCAGCGGCAGGCCCGGCCTGACCCCTGCATGCACGAAAATCGCCTGATCGCGCCGGAAACTGGTGGGCAGCCCTGCCAGAAACTCCCTATGCGCCATCGGCACAGCAGCGACTGCTTCGGCATGAACCTTGGAAACCCTGCGATCCGCCGCATTCGGCACCCCGTAAGAGGCGAGTGTGAAAGCCCCGCCAATTCTTGGATGCAGCCAGGACATATCCGGCCTCAGCCCCGGCTCAACCGCCCTGGGGTCATTCAGGAACCGGACCATCATCCGGTCGTGATTGCCCTTCAGCACCACCCAATCCCGCCCCGCAGCTACACCTTCGCACAGATATTCCACTACGCCACGGCTGTCCGGCCCCCGGTCCTCCAGATCGCCGACATGCACGATGGGTGCTGAACCATGCAGCGCTGCGTCCGCCGCGATCCTGTCATGCGCCTGCTGCAAAAGGTCAAGATGGCCGTGAATATCGCCGATGGCATAGGTGTGCATGCGAAGCCCTTGACCAGAAAGCCCGGTGGATTTCACATCCACCGGACCCCTGTGAAGTATTTTGGTCAAAGTGAAGGGTCAAGCCACGGTCACCTGTCAGACCGGTTTACCACCCAGGTATTTCCAGAAATCACCGCCCGGATTGCGGTTCGGGAATGGTATCGCGGGAATGGGCTACCCGAGAAAGGCGCAAAGCGGCTCCCAGCTTTGCGCCACATCAAAGTCCAAGAGACACGCTCCGCATCCCTCGGCCACCAGGCGATGGAAGGCGACAAGGGTGGCGGCGCGGTTAGTTCAATTGCCGTTGAGCTTCCCCAAGCCGAAGAAGCCGCTCCCGACACCCTCAGGAGTTGGAGCCTCCGGCAAACCCGGCGCGGTTCACCTAGGCATCAAAGGCAAAACCCAATCTCAAAGGCCGTTGGCAATGCCCGATCGAGACGTGACGGCTATGCTGGCTCGCGCAGGGCGGTTACGAGGGCAGTTGAAACCTCTACCCCACCGTCGAACATTGCTGTCACTCCGCTGGTGCTGTTGCGGATTTCGGTGATCCGGCCGTAGTATTCGACCGGCGCAGCTCCGAGCAGCGTGTCGCCCTGATAACTTTCCAGTGACAGGTTGTAATCACCTTCTGGCAGGGGATTGCCATTGGAATCAAGGGCCTGCCATTGATAGTCGGCGGAACTGACCGGAACTTGGGTACGCGAAACCTCAGACCCGGTGCTGTCTTTGGCCACGAGAATCGCCTTGTCGGCAGCAAGGGCTGGGTTGGGAGAGAGAGTGATGGGGGCGGTGCCGTCGAAATGCGCTGGGGCGGCGATTCGCGCCTCTTTTCCAACCCAGCCGACCATCTGTGCCATCGAGTTGAGTGCGTTCTGGCTGAGTTGCTGTGACAGCAGGTCGTTGGTCTTGGTCTGCTGTTCGACACCCGAGAAAGTGGCCAGTTGCACGGCAAAGTTATCGGCGCTCATCGGGTTCAGCGGGTCCTGGTTCTTGATCTGCGTGGTCATCATCTTGAGAAACGTGTCGTAGTCAGTGGCCTTGGGCTTGGCAGCCACGGGGGTTTGGGCGCTGGTTTGGGCAGTGGGTGTGACATCCAAGACGTGTCCTTTCAGAGGCGAAGGTTTAGCCCTGCTGCGGGAATGCGGTTGAAGGCAATGGGCTCGGGGGCGGTGGGTGGAAGGGTATCGGTGAGTTCAGCGGCGGGCTTGGGCGGGTCAGCGGATTTGTCTTGACCCCATTGGCCGAAACTAAGCGTCGGGTTGGCAAAACCCTGTTCACGCAATTCGGTACGCAATTCACCAGCGTGGCGGCGCAGAAGATCAAGCGTTTCCGGGCGCTCGACGGAGAGCGAGACTTGGACTTGGTCGCCGATGGAGGTGACGGCAAAGCGCACCCTGCCAAGTTCGACCGGATCGAGGGTCAGTTCAATGCGATCAGGGTCAGCGAGTTTGGTAGCGGCGTGGGCAATCGCGCCGGAAAGGGCTTTGGGCAAAGCGGCATGCTGGGTGACAGCGGACATGGGCGAGGGCGACGCGGCTGCGCTGTCCCGCGCCTTCGGGCCATAGATAGGCAGCTGGGTCTGAGGTGGCACGAAGATCGGTTGCACCGGGTTTGGATCGGCCGCCCGAGCGCTGTCATCGTCGGAGCCATCGGGCACCGGGCCAAAGCTGCGATCACCGGCTTGATCCTGCGGCGGGTGCGCGAGCACTGTGGCGACCACTGCGCCGCTCCCGGGGGGCGGAATCGACGGGCTTGCCGGGTTGGTGGTCAAATTTGGCAAGGCGAAACCGGGCGGCGTTGGGGGGGGAGGAATGGGGCTGGCAATGCTGTGGGTGAGGCGCTCGGCCTGGGTGGCAGGCCGGGGATTTTCGGGTTGCCGCGCGGTGGCTTGTTGGGCGCTTTCCAGGAAAAGACTGGCGTCTGGCGAAGGCTTAGAGGTGGCTGTGGTGGCACCGCCAGTGGCACGCCATGCAAGAAGGGAACGCAGCGCGGCTGGAACCGGGCTTGTCAAAGGGATTTCGGACCCGCGCATCTGGGGCAAGGTTCGCGCGTCGAGGGTCGGCAATGCCAGATCAGTCAACGCAGTTGCGGGTGGGAGATTTGCGATGGCAGGCTGCGCACTTTGGCTGGCCGAAGCGGCGGAGGCGAAAACGGGAACTGCCGAAAATACGGTGTGCTTTGCGGCGGTCGGCGCCAGATTTCGAACCGGATCGTGCGGCGGCGAGGAGGGGTGTTGTGCAGATGGTGCCGGAATGCCCGTTTGGCGTGCCTCGGGGTTTGGCCGGGCCGGTTTGGCTTGGCTGATCTCTGACAAACGACTGGGGGGTTCAGGCTTTTGATCGGCTATGCCCTCGATTTCTGCCGCGAAAATCGCGCCAAGGGGCCCGCTCTGCGGCGGCGTCAGCCCCACTGGAAACAGGGAATTCGCAATTGGGCCGGAAGCGGCAAGTGCATCAGGCAGCTCCGCTCCCGTGGCAGCGGGCAAGCCCGTCCCGGGGTGCGGATTTTCAGGCGCGGCACTGGCAAAGCGGACTTCGCCGGGCAGGGGCGCAGGTTTCGCGGCTTCGAGTGGTGCGATCAGGGGCGCGGCTGGTGTAGGGAGAAGTGCTGTCGACACCGCAAGCGCGGTCGGCTCGTCTGTTTGCGCAGGAAACTTGTCGGAATCTTCGGATTCGCCGGTCTTTTGCACCGCTGGAGGCTGCGCGGTTGCGGCCAGTGCAAGATCAACGGGTATCGCAGGCTGTCGGGGGTGGCGGTGGAAGCCATGGCCTAAGGTCGCCTGGCGGGCGACGGCTTCTGGCGCGGCTAAAGTCCGACCAGCCCCCTCAACGCTGGATGCTGCTCCGGGCTGCGCCTCCGTCTGGCTGGCCTGCGCGTCAGGAGAATTGTCATACAGCGCAGAAAAGGCATCACCGACCGACTGACGATCGGGCGGAACGCCGGGTGCTTTTGTCCTGACCGGATGCGCTAAGGTCTGTGGTTGCGTGAGCCTGATCATCTTTACCCGACTTCTGCCGTTCGACCATGATCATTTGGCCAAGTAGTTACCATCTGTTTACCCGCACAGGTAATAGTCAGGAAAATCTGCAGCATTTGGAGAATCCCGTGCAACTTGCCACAGCCCCGCTGGCCGCGACGCCCACTGCCTCCGCCGCCAACTCTGCGCGACGGGCCGCCTTGATGGAAAAGGCAAAAGCGCTAGAGGCGAGCTTTCTATCCGAAATGCTCTCGCAAGCCGGGCTTGGCAACGGGGGCGGCTCGTTTTCCGGCGGCGTCGGGGAGGAGCAGTTCGCATCCTTTCTGCGCGAGGAGCAGGTCAAGGCAATGGTTCAGCATGGCGGAATCGGGCTGGCCGAGCGGTTGTTTCAATCACTGGTGAGGCGCGAAAATGGGTGAACCAAAGGCGGCCCTTCTTCTGGACCTGGTCCATCAGGCCGTGATGGCGGCGGATTATGCGGTGCTGGCCGGGCTGGAGGAAATACTGGCGCGGGAAATCGGTCGACCGGATTTTGCGTTGAGTGAGGCGGAGCTGCAGATTGTCCGGTGCAAGGCGGTCCGCAATGCAACCTGCTTGCTGGCGGCAGGACGCGGCATCAAGGCGGCCAGACGACGGTTGTCAGACGTTCGCGGGGCAGCCGGCGGGCTGGTCACGTATGATCGCGCGGGCAAACGGGCCGAGGTCAGCGAAAGCCGCAATCTGGCGCAAAGACTTTAGGTTTTTCAATCAAATACCGTTCATTCGAACCATCCCAGTTAGTGATCTTTTAGAGTTTCGGCCGCTTGATGGGCCTTGCATCCCAGGTGGGGTGGCGCGACCCGGACCTGCCGGCCGCATTGGAAAGAAAGCCCAGTCTGCCATCAATCCGATGGCGCAACAGGCCGCGCGCAAAGCACCGGCTGACCGCAAAGGAAACCGAAATGTCGTCCATTCTGACTAACACAAGTGCGATGGTCGCGCTTCAGACGATGAAGTCGATCAGCAAGAACCTTGCCAAAACCACCTCTGATATCTCGACCGGCAAATCGGTAGCGACCGCCAAGGACAATGCCGCCGTCTGGGCGATTTCCAAGGTGATGGAATCGGATGTCGAGGGGTTCAAGGGCATCTCTGACAGTCTGGCGCTTGGCTCTTCGACCATCGCGGTAGGGCGGCAGGCGGCGGAAACCGTCACCAGCCTGCTCACGCAGGTCAAGGGCAAGATCGTGGCCGCGCAAGAAGCCAACGTTGACCGCAGCAAGATCCAGACGGATATCGTGGCGCTGCGCGACCAAATCTCGTCGGTCGTGGGGGCTGCACAGTTCAACGGGCTGAACCTGGTCAACGGCTCGCAAAGCACGGTGGATATCCTGTCTTCGCTGGACCGCAGCGGCACGTCCGTTTCAGCCTCGTCCATCACTGTGACGGCACAGGACCTGTCGATTGGCGCCTATACCGCAAAAGGTGTGCTGGCCGGGTCGAGCGGGGTTTCGACCGCCGCCGATACGGCGGGCTTTGCGATCAACGCGGCTGGTGGCACCGGCAACGTGGTGATCAACGACAGCGCGGCGGCATTCGCGGCGGGCGATTCGGTGTCGCTCAGCATCGGTGGCAAAACGGCGAACTATACGGTCACCGCAGCCGACGTGGCCGCGACCACGACGTCGGACCTGGTTGCGGTCGGCTTGAAGAAATCCGTGGAAGCCTTGGGGATTTCTGGCCTGACGGTGAACTACAGTTCGGGCACTCCCGGCACATTGGCCTTCACCAATGCTGGCACCAAAGACCTGAATGTGGCGGCGCAGTTCAAGAACGCAGGCTCAGGCGGTTTGAGCGGCTTGTCGTCGATCGACGTTTCAACCTCGGCTGGGGCAACGGCGGCTTTGGGCAATATCGAGACCATGATGCAAACCTCCATCAATGCGGCGGCTTCCTTTGGTTCGGTGCAAAATCGGGTCGATATCCAGAAAGACTTCGTCACCAAGCTGACCGATTCGATGAAGGCGGGGATCGGCTCACTGGTCGATACCGATATGGAAGAGGCCTCGGCGCGGTTGCAAGCCTTGCAGGTGCAGCAGCAACTGTCGACCCAGGCGCTGTCGATCGCCAACCAGCAGCCGCAATCGCTGCTGGCGCTGTTCCGGTAACATAACCAGCCGGGGGGCAAAGTCCCCCGGTTCGCCCCTGAACCCCAGGCAATGACCCGGAAGGAAACATTTTGACCGTCGCCACCAGCAATGCCCGCGCCGCCTATGGCCGCAACGTCGCCCCCGTTCGCACCAATCGCACCCATGAATACGATCTGCTGGCCCGTTGCACCCAAGCCCTCGCCACCGCCTGGGCCCGCCGGAAAGAGGATTTTTCCGGCCTCGCCACCGCATTGACCGAAAACCTGCAACTGTGGTCGGCCCTTGCCGCCGATGTGGCAGAAGCTGGCAACGGTCTGCCCGCCCCCCTTCGCGCCCAATTGTTTTATTTGTACGAATTCACCGCGGGACATACCTCCGCTGTGCTGGAAAACCGCGGCTCGGTCGAGGTGCTGGTCGATATCAACACCGCCGTGATGCGGGGCTTGCGCGGCGAAGGCGGTGGCACATGAGTGGCCTTGTCCTGAAACTCGGGCCGCATGAGCGGGTGCTGATCAACGGCGCGGTGGTCGAAAACGGCGACAAACGCTCGCGGCTGGCGATTATGACGCCCAACGCCAATATCCTCCGGCTGCGCGACGCGATTCACCCGCAAGAGGCCAATACGCCGGTCAAGCGGGTCTGCTATGCAGCACAACTGGTGCTGACCGGCGATGCGACGGCGGGGGATACGCGCCAGCAGTTGTTGCGCGGCATCGAACAGTTAAGTCAGGTGCTGACCGACCACGACAGCCGCACGCAGTTGAACATCGCCAGCAAATCGGTGCTGGAGGATCAGCACTATCAGGCGCTGAAAGCCCTGCGTGCGCTGCTGCCCCGGGAAGAGCGGCTGTTTGCCGCCGCGCATCAGCCGTGACCTTCAGCCCGGTCCTGCCGATAGGCGGTTATGCCGGCTGGACCATGCTGAAACGGACCATGCCAAGCCAGACCGCCGCCTTCAACAAATCGCCCGAGATTGCCCGAGATGGGGATTATTTCCGCGCCAATATTGGCCGCGTGAAAACGGCGGGTCAGCTGGTGGCGGATCGCAGGCTTTTGAAAGTGGCCCTTGGGGCGTTCGGACTGGATGGTGACATCAACAACAAGGCGTTCATCCAGAAAATCCTGACCGATGGCACCCTGAAAACAGGTGCGCTGGCCAACAAGCTCGCCGACAAGCAATACCTCAAGCTTTCGGCGGCTTTTGGCTTTGGCGATTATCCGGTGGCCTCGACCCAGATCTCGGATTTCGCGGACCGGATCGTCAGTGCCTACAAGTCGCGGCAATTCGCAGTGGCCGTCGGTGATCAGGACGGCGATCTGCGGCTGGCGCTGAACGCACAAAGCGAGTTGGCGACGCTGTCGGCCAGGTCGAGTTCCGAGACGGTGAAGTGGTACACGATTCTGGGCAGCGCCCCATTGCAGCAGGTGTTCCAAAAGGCGCTTGGCCTGCCCGCCAACATCGGTGCCCTGGACCTTGACCAGCAATTGGCAACATTCCAGAGCCGGGTTGAGGTGGTTTTTGGTGACACCTCGATCAGCCAATTCAGCGATCCGGCCAAGGTGGAAGGCCTGATCCGGCGGTTCCTGGTGCGCTCACAAGCTGATGCAACGGCCAGTCAGACCGGCCCCGGCACCGCAGCGCTGGCGATGCTGCAACAAACCGCCGCCATTGCACGGCTGCGGTGATCACCGCAGCTTCAGCGCGGCCCGCAACCGGTGAAAACTGCCGACGATGCCCTCGAACGGCGCATCCTCAGCCAGGAACCCATCCAGCGCGGGCCAGACTTTGACGGCCTGGTCAATCAAGGGATCGGTGCCTTTGGTATAAAGTCCGGCCTGAATCATCAGCTCCGCCCGGTCATAAGCGCCAAGCAGGCGGCGCGCCTGGGTGATGTCTTCGTTTTCGTCGGGGCTGGCAGCGTCCGGCAAGCTGCGTGAAACCGACCGCAACAGATCAATGGCCGGAAAGCGTCCGCGCTCGGCGATCTTGCGGTCCATCACGACATGGCCGTCCAGCACGCCGCGCAGGATGTCGGCAATGGTTTCCTCCATATCCGATCCGGCGACCAGTACCGAGAAAACCGCCGTGATGTCGCCCGAGCCTTCCGCCCCCGGCCCGGCGCGTTCGGCCCAGGCCATGATGGCCGGGGCGACCGAGGGCGGATAGCCGCGCAACGACGCTTCCTCGCCCCCGGCAAGAGCGACCTCGCGGTGCGCCTCGGCAAAGCGTGTCACGCTGTCGGCCAACAGCAGAACGTGCAGACCCTGATCGCGGAAATGTTCGGCGACGGCCATCGCGGCCCAGGCACAGCGGCGGCGGGCCAGGGGCGATTGGTCAGAGGTGGCGGTGACAACGACGGCGCGTTTCATGCCGTCTGGGCCGAGCACCCGCTCGATGAATTCGCGCAATTCGCGCCCCCGTTCGCCGATCAGCGCGATGACAACGACATCCGAGGTGACGCCACGGGCGAATTTGCCCAGCAGCGTCGATTTGCCGACACCGGAGCCTGCGAACAGCCCGATGCGCTGGCCCCGCACCAGGGGGAGCAAAGTGTCGAACACCGCGACCCCGGTTTCCAGCCGTTCGCCAAAACGCCGCCTGGTGGCGGCAGCGGGGGCGGGGGCAAGCAGCGGTCGGGAAACCGGGCCGCGAAACAGGGCGCGGCCATCCAGTGGGGCACCGAACGGGTCGATAACGCGACCGATCCAGCTGTTATCCGGTGCGATGCCGAACTGACCGCGCAGGCGCACCGCTTCACCGATCGCCAGACCTTCGGACAGGGAATCGGTCAACACGGTGACAGAATCGGGTCGCAGCGACACGACCTCGCCCCCCAGCCCTGCGCCGATCTGCACCCGGTCACCCAGCGCAGCCACCCCCTCCAGTCCGGTTACAACCACGGTGCCGCGCGCCACTTCGGCCACCCGGCCCAGGCGCATTGTCTGCGCCACCGTGGCGATTTCGGATACCAGAGCGTCAAAAACACCTGCCACGGGATTCTCCCTTCGTTCGCGCTCACCCTTTTTAAAGGAATCAGTCTTAAGTCTTGGTGAAGCCGCTCGTGAAACGGTCCGAGGGAGAAACCCCGATGTTTGAACAGCTGAGCATCACCCGCATGGCAGAGGCTTTGGCCGGTCATGCCGGGGCCCGTCTGGGCCTGATCGCCCGCAATGTCGCACAGGCTGACACGCCCGGCTACAAGGCGATGGATCTGCCGGATTTTGCGGCAACTTACCAGGATGGCGAAGCAATGCGGGCCACTCGGCCCGGCCATTTCACCAGCGCCGCACGAATGATGGAACCTTTGGCGCAGCCGTCCTGGGGTGAGGCGTCACCGGATGGCAACACCGTCTCGTTGGAACATGAGATGGTGAAATCAGTCGAAGTGCGCCAGCAGAGTGACATGGCGCTGGCGGTCTATCGCAACACGGCGGATATCATCCGCGCCAGCCTGGGGCGGCGCTGATCATGGCAGACCTGATCCAGTCGCTGTCCTATTCAGCCTCGGGCATGGCTGCGCAGGCGGCGCGTCTGCGACATGTCGCCGAGAATATCTCCAACGCCGACACCCCCGGGTATCGCCGCAAGCTGGTGTCGTTTCAGGAGGATATGGCCAGTGGCGAGGTGAAAGCCGGCCCGGTCATTCTGGACAAAAGCCAGTTGGACAAGGTCTATGACCCCGGCAACCCGCTGGCTGATGCGACCGGCAACTATGACGGCTCGAATGTCGATCTGGTGGTCGAAATGGCGGACGCGCGCGAAGCGCAGCGCAGTTACGAGGCGAACCTCAAAATCTTCGATCAGGCGCGGCAGATGACGCAAGGCCTGTTCGACCTGTTGCGGAGATAGGATCCAGAATGGATATCAGAACGACGTTTGCCGCACAGAATTACGCGAAGGCCCGCTCGGCTGCGGCTCCGGAACCGCGGCCGGGCGGTGTCGAAAGCGGCTTTGCCAAACTCGCGCAGAGTTTTGCCGACACGCTGGCCACGGGCGAGCAGACTGCCAAGGCCGCAATGACCGGCAAAGCCGATCCCCAGGCTTTGGTCATGGCGCTGGCCAATTCGCAGCTTGCCGTCGAGACGGTCTCTGCGGTCCGCGACAAGGTGGTCGAAGCCTATCAGGAAATCCTGAGGATGCCGGTATGAGCGATACGGTCCTGTTCGATACGCTGCGGCAGGCTTTGTGGATCGCCGTCCTGATCTCGATGCCCCTGCTGACGGTCGGGCTGGTGGTGGGGCTGGCGGTCGGGCTGTTTCAGGCACTGACCTCGGTGCAGGAAAACACCCTGACTTTCGTACCCAAAGTCGCCGCGATGATGGTGGTGTTCTGGGTTTCGATGTCCTTTATGACCTCCTCCATTGTCAGCTTTTTCACCGGCACCATCGTGCCCATGATTGCGGGAAGCTGAGATGGACGCGTCGGGCTATGTCACCCTGTCACGGCAAAGCGGCCTGCTGAGCAAGATGGAGACGATTGCCAACAACATCGCCAACGTCTCTACCACGGGCTTTCGGCGCGAGGGCGTGGTGTTTTCGGAATTCATCACTCGCGCGGGCGATGCGCCGTCCTTGTCGATCGGGTACGGCAATGGCCGGGTGGTGGACCTGTCGCAGGCCGGGATCAGCCAAACCGGCGGCAGCTTTGATTTCGCCATTCAGGGCGATGGCTTCTTTCTGGTCGACACGCCGCAGGGTCAACAACTGACCCGCTCGGGCAGCTTTACCCCCGGCCCCGATGGCACTTTGCGCACCGCCGACGGCGATGCCGTGCTGGACGGCGGCGGCTCGCCGATCTTTATCCCACCCGATGCGCGTAACGTCGCGGTGGCGCAGGACGGAACTTTGTCAGCGGATGGCAAACCCCTGGCGCAAATCGGGCTGTGGAAACCTACCGACCCGCTGACCCTGAAGCACCAGTCCGGCACCATGTTCACCGCCAACGGCGTCGAACCGGCGACCGGTTCGCAGATTTTGCAAGGCGCGTTGGAGGATAGCAACGTCGATCCGCTGACCGAGGTGGCCACCATGATCTCGGTTCAGCGCGCCTATGAACTGGGCCAGAGCTTTCTGGACCGCGAGGATGAACGCGCCCGCAATGTAATCTCGACTTTGGGAAGGTAAGCCATGAACGCCCTGCAAATTGCCGCCTCGGGCATGAGCGCCCAACAGATGAAAGTCGATGTGGTGTCCAACAACCTCGCCAACATGTCGACCACCGGCTACAACGCCCGCCGCGCCGATTTCGCCGATCTGATGTATGAACAGGTGCAGCGCCCCGGCACAATCTCGGCGCAAGACGGCACGATGCTGCCGACCGGGGTGCAGCTTGGCCTTGGGGTGCGGCCCTCGTCGGTGTCGGTCGTGCTGGAACAGGGCACACTCAGCCAGACCAGCGGCGATCTGGATGTAGCGATCGAGGGCAAGGGCTATCTGGAGGTGACGTTGCCTTCCGGTGGTGCCGCCTATACCCGCGACGGGGCGCTGAAACGCACGGCGGATGGGCTGATCGTGACGGCGGATGGCAACCAGATCGCCCCAGGCATCACCATCCCCGCCGATGCCCGCAGCATTTCGATCAACGCCAATGGCGAGGTTTACGCCTATTTCAACGATCAGGTGAACCCGACCCTGCTTGGTCAGTTCACCCTGGCCAGCTTTACCAATGAAAAGGGGCTCGAGGCAACGGGATCGAACCTGTTTGTCGAAAGCCCTGCCTCCGGTCCGGCAATTGTCGGCACGCCGGGGCTCGATGGGCTGGGCACGCTGCGGCAGGGCTATCTGGAGGAAAGCTCGGTCGATGCGGTGCGCGAAGTGACCGAACTGATCAAGGCGCAGCGCGGCTACGAGCTGAACGCCAAGGTGATCACCGCCGTGGACGAGATGATGTCGACCACGACGCAGGTGAAGTGATGCGGGTTTTATGGCTTTTCGCCTTGCTGCCGCTGCCCGCTTTGGCCGAAAGCATGGTCGCAACCCGCACGATCCGCGCCCAGACAGTGCTGGCGGCGGAAGACATCGCGATGGTCGACGCCGATATTCCCGGTGCGCTGACCGATCCCTCGGCCGCTGTGGGTCAGGAAGCGCGGGTGACTTTATACGCCGGGCGGCCGATCCATGCCGGTGACCTGGGTGCCGCGGCACTGGTCGAGCGCAATCAGGTGGTGTCGCTCGCCTATCAGATGGGCGGTGTGTCGATCCTGACCGAGGGTCGGGCGCTGTCGCGGGGCGGAGCGGGCGATGTGATCAAAGTGATGAACTTGACGTCGAAGGCCACGGTTTCGGGAATGATCGGGCCGGATGGCTCGGTTTCGGTCGCGGGGAATACCAAAGGATGAATGCGATGCGCGTGATGATGGTGCTTTTGCTGCCGGCCGCCTGTGGCGATTTGAATCAGGTTGGCCGCGCGCCAGCGTTTTCGCCGATGCAAGGCAATTATGAAAGCAATGCTATGTATTCGTCCCTTCCACAGATTGCAGAGAATCGCGGGCCGACCGAGCAAAGTTCGCTATGGTCGTCGCAGCGGTCGTCGCTGCTTGGCGATCACCGCGCGGGCAAACGTGGCGATATTCTGACGGTCGTGGTCGAGATCAACGATCAGGCTCAGATTTCCGACAGCACCGGGCGAAGCCGCTCCGGGTCGGAAAAAATGGGCATGCCTTCGCTGTTCGGCATTCCACAGCGGCTGGATGCGGTACTGCCGACGGGGGCTGCTTCTGCCGATCTGATCTCGACCAATTCCTCTTCGACGTTTTCCGGCAATGGCTCGGTGGCACGCAATGAAAAGGTGACGCTGCGCCTGGCGGCGACGGTGGTCGAAGAGTTGCCGAATGGTGTCTTGCGGATCGAGGGTCAGCAGGAGGTGCGGGTGAACAACGAATTGCGCAACCTTCTGGTCAGCGGCTATGTCCGGCCCGACGACATCTCGCGCCAGAATGAGATTACCTATGACAAGATCGCCGATGCTCAGATTTCCTATGGTGGCCGCGGTCAACTGACTGATTTCCAGCAGCCGCGCTATGGCCAGCAGGTTGTCGATCAGCTTGCGCCGTTCTGACCGCCATGATCCGCAAGATATTGCCGCTGCTGCTTGGACTGTTCGGCCTGATGATCGGCGCGGGTGCCGGTTATTTCCTGCGCCCGGCCGCCGATCCTGGGGCGGCAACGACAGAAGCAGCAGTTCCAGCAGCGCCTGACCCGCTGCTGGAACCGGAATACGTCAAGCTGAGCAACCAGTTCATCGTGCCAGTGCTGGACAAGGGCAAGGTCGTGTCGATGGTGATCCTGTCGCTGAGCCTTGAAGTATCCAAAGGCTCAACCTCGAAGGTTTACGACGTCGAACCCAAACTGCGCGACGCTTTCCTGCAAGTTATGTTCGACCACGCCAATGCCGGGGGGTTCAACGGAGCCTATACCGATGGCACCAATCTGGTTCTGCTGCGCACCGCTTTGCTGGAGGCGGCAAAACGGGTCATGGGGGATCTGGTCAGCGATGTCCTGATCATCGACATCGTCCGGCAGGACAGTTGATCAGCGCTTGCGGCCGATCAAGCCGTTCAGAGCCTGATTTCGGCCAAAGGCTTGCGCTGCATCCTGCCGCGCCTCGACCCATTCCGCCGTCTGCCGGGCCAATGTCAGGTTGATTTCCGTCCGCCGCTGATCGGCCCAACGCTGATACCGCATCGCCACTTCACCCGCGACTACGGGCGACAGGTCGGTCGGCGGCAACAAGGGGCGGTTCAGTTCGGTCAGATGGTCCAGGCTAAGCTGGCGCGCCCGTGACACCCGCTCCAGCGCAGCAAGCCGCCCGTCCAGCACAAGCTGGCCGAGCGTTTTGATCTGCGCCAGCTTTTCCCGGTCCCTCACGCCCGTTTTGCCCGCGCTCGTTTGCGCATCGCCTCGGCAAAGCGCATCGCTGCGGCGACCGCCTTGAAATGTTCGGGCCGGATCGGATGACCAACCTCGACGCTGGTAAAGATTGCCCGTGCCGTGGGCGGGTCACGGTGAATCGGCACGCCGGCCACCGCCGCCTTTTCACGGATGCGGGCGGCGACATCGTCCACCCCTTTTGCCAGACAGATCGGCGCGGAACGATCACCGCGCTTCCACTTCAGGGCGACGGCATAATGGGTGGGGTTAACCACGATGACATCAGCGTTCGCCACATCCTGCAACATCCGGCTGAGCGCAATCTCGCGCCCGCGCCGGCGGCGCTGCCCTTTCATATTGGGATCGCCCTCGCTGTCCTTGTTTTCCTCGATCATGTCTTGCCGCGACATCATGTTGCGGCGGCGGTATTGCAGCCATTGCCAGCCGTAGTCGAGGCCACCGAAAACCCCAGTGCTGATCAGTGTCAGGACCATGAATTCGACCAGAATCCGCAGCAAAAGCAACATCGACTGCTCCGGCGCCATTTGCAGGCTGATCAGCAGCTCGCCAGTGTGGCGCGGCAGAACGATCCCGACCAGCAGACAGACTACCACCAGCTTGACGACGCTTTTGCCAAAGGCAAACAGCCCCTCGCGCCCGAATTTCTGGCCAAAGCTGGTCAGGGGCGAGATGCGCGACCATTTCGGCATCAGCTTGTCGGGGGAAAATATCCACCCGCGCTGGCCAATCAGAGAAAGGATTGCGCCGACCATCGGCAGCACCAAGAGCGGCAGCACCGGCAGGGCAAAGGCCGCCAGAATTCCGGCGGTCGGCGCACGTCCGGCGCGCAGGATCGTCGGTGCCAGCCGGTCGGATTGCCCGATCAACACCATCGCCGCGCCGCCTATCTGTTGCAGAGCCGCGACCCCGGTGACCAGAACCGCAAGGAGCAGCCCGCCATAGACCGCCGCAGTGGTCAGATCGGCCGAACGTGGCACGTCCCCGCGTTTCCGCGCCTCGTCCAGACGGCGCTGTGACGGCTCGTAGGTCTTTTCGCCGCCGTCATCACCGCCACTCATCGGCCGGTCCGGAATGGCTGGACGAGGAAGGCATCAAACCCGCCAAGCCAGAACGACAGCATCAGTGGCGCCACGATGGCCATCAGCACCAGCCCGCCTGCAGTCAATAGCGGGGCGCCGACCAGAGAGACCGACAGTTGCGGCATCGCCTTCGAGATGATGCCAAGCGCCACATTGTACAGGACCGAGGCGATCACAAAGGGCGCCGCCAGCGAAAAGGCCAGCGCAAAGGCGCGGGCGATCTGGATCAGGCCCCAGTCCGCCATAGCACCGACAACCGGCATCTGACCGGCGGGAAGGATGCGATAGGACAGGATCAACAGGCTCGCGGCGCGGATGTGCAGCCCGCTTAGTACCGCAAGCGCGAGGCCGGCCATGGTCAACAGGTTGCCCACGGCCGGCTGCGGCTCGGGCGTGGCTCCACCGAACAATTGCGACAGCGAGGTCGACTGGGCGATAATGGCCCCGGCGACTTGCAGGGCCAGAATGAACAGCCGCATACCCAGACCAAGCGCCAGACCGACCGTCACCTCGACCGCGGCGGGGAAGGCGTAGCCTTGGAGGGGAATGCCGGGGGCGACGGCGGGGGCGACAATGGCGGTGAAAGCCAGTGCCAGGATCAGCCGCACCCGCAGTGGCACCACCTGTTCGCCAAAGGCCGGCATCAGGAAGATCGCCGATCCAACCCGCAGAAACACCAACGTGGCGGCCCAAAGCCAATCCTGCCCCAGCCCGGTCACTTGTGTCAGTTGGACCAGAATGTCTTTCAAGCGGCAACCACGCCGACCAGGGCCGGTCGCGCCTCCGTCCCGATTTCCTCGTACGACAGCACCGGCGCGGTCAGCCCCTTGGCCCCCATGACCGTGCGCAAAAAGCGCCGCCGCAGGGTCGAGGTGACAAGTGCCGGGAAGGTGCCCGTCTCGGCCGATTTGTTCAGCCGTTCGGCCAAGGCATTCGCGAGCTTGCTGAACTGATCCGGCGGCAGGGCGACATCGCACAGACCGCGTTCGCCGTCGATCTGATGGGCTGCGAAAGTCTTTTCCCACTCCGGCGCCAGCTGGATCAGGGGAATGGTGCCATCGCCGCGCTTCAACTCGGCCACGAGCTGGAACCCCAGCCGTTGCCGCACGTGTTCGCAAATCGCCTCCGGAGAGCCCAGACTGCGGGCCTCGGCGGCCGCCTCCAGGATCAGCGGCAGGTTGCGGATCGAGACCCGTTCCTCCAGCAGCAGACGCAGGACGGTCAGCAACGTGTCGACCGGTACCTTTTCGGGCACCAGTTCATCCAGCAGGCGCTTGTTCTGTTCGGCACGGGCCGGGTCGCTGGTTTTGGTGAATTCATCCAGCAGCCGCCGCAAACCCCGTAAGGACAGCAGACGAGACAGATTGCCCTTGATCACCTCAAGCAAATGGGTCGCCAGGACCTCGGGCGGTGACACCACGGTCAGACCCGCCAGAACCGCGTCTTCCTGGGTGTCGGACTTGATCCAGCGGGCTGGAGCACCGTAGACCGGCTCCCGGACATCGACACCATCGGGGGCGGAAACTCCATCGGCCAAAAGGACCAGCGCCCGGTCGGGCACCAGACGATCGCGCACCTTTTCAACCCCTTGCAGGCGGATCGCATAAGTGCCGGGCGGCAGGCTCGCCTCGTCCGTCAGGCGAATTTCCGGCAGGATCAGGCCAAAACTGGCGGCCACATGGTTGCGCATATTGGCGATGCGCGAATCAAGGCCAGTGGCCGGATCCAGCACCATCGACACCAGATTGGGCGCGAATTCGATGTGAATCTCGTCAAAATCCAGCACGTCGCCGATGGGTTTGCGGGTTGTGGCTGTTGCAGTTGGCGCGACCTGTGGTGGGGTCGCAGTGTCGCGGCGAAGGCCGCTCCAGGCGGCGGCTGCAAGGGCCACTGCGCCAAACATGAAGGGGATGAATGGCATCCCCGGCACCAGTGAAATCAGCGCCATCAGCAGCGCGACCGTGCCAAGTGCGCCGGGGAAGCGGCCAAGTTGCGCGAAAAAGGAAATGTCAGCGGCCCCTGTCTGTCCGCCCCGCGCCAGCAGCAGCGCAGCCCCAACCGAGATGATCACGGCAGGGATTTGGCTGACCAGCCCGTCGCCGACCGTCAGCATGGCATAGGTTTCAAACGCTTTGCCGATGGGCATGCCGTGGACGAAGACGCCCATGATCAGCCCCATGACGATGTTCAGCCCAGTGATCATCAGCCCCGCCACCGCATCGCCCTTGACGAATTTCGACGCGCCATCCAGCGAGCCGAAAAAGTTTGTCTCGGCCAGTTCGCGCTCGCGGCGCAGTTTGGCCTCGGCATGGGTGATCGCCCCGGCGGCCATGTCGGCGTCGATCGCCAGTTGCTTGCCAGGCATGCCGTCCAGCGCAAAACGCGCCCCCACTTCGGCCATGCGGCCAGCCCCCTTGGTGATGACGACGAAGTTGACGATCAGCAGGACCAGAAACACCACCAATCCAACCAAAACGTTGCCGCCCATGACAAAGTTGGCAAAACCTTCAATGACATGGCCCGCAGCACCGGGACCGGTGTGACCTTGCCCGATGATCAGTTTGGTGGACGACACGTTCAGCGACAGGCGCAGCATCAGGCTGGCCAAGAGGATGGTCGGAAAGGCCGAAAACTCTAGCGGGCGCTCGATGAAGAGGGTGACGGTCAGCATCAGGATGGCGAGCGCGAAGGACAACGCAAGGCCGATGTCCAGCATCCACGCCGGAACCGGCAGCACCATCATCAGGATGACACCCATCAGGGCGAGGGCCAGCAGGATGGTCGGACGGAAAAGTGTAGCGGCGGTCAGCTTGAAATCTGGCATCCTAAGCTCCGCCACCGATCAGCGGGCCACGCGCCGTCTGCAAGGGGACGATGGAGCCTGCACTGCCCCGATCGCCGGCCTGCAACAGCGGAAAGTTGTTTTCGCGTGGCTGGGGTTGCAGCGGCGAAATATCCGGCACTGCCGGGCCGTTGAGCACGGCCTTGACCTTTTCGACATAGGCCGCCGCAAGATCGCCGGTCCGGGAGTGATAGTCCGCGACGGCCCGCGCCCAATCGCCGCTTTCTTGGTACAGTTGCAGCAAGAAGCGCGCAGCATAGTCGGCATTCTTGCCGGGGTCGAGCATCTCGCTCAGCGAGGCGAAAGCGTTGCCGTGCCAGCGCATGTTCAACTGAAAGCAGCCGACATCAAAAGTGCCGGTGCCATCGGCCAGATGTGCCGTGGCAGCAGCAACCGCCTGCGCCTGAGTGTCGAACCACGCGCCGGTGCCATCGGCGTTGATCGCCCAGGGCCAGGGCTGCAATTCCCCATTGGCCGAACGCCCGGTTTCGACCCGGGTGATCGCCAGCAGAATGTCGATCGGCACTCCGGTTTTTTGCGCTGCGGACTGCGCGGCTTGATCGCAAAGCCGCGCTGGATTGACTGCCGCGACGACCGGGCCGGCGACCAACAGCATAAACAGCGCACAAGGGCAAAAGCAGAGGATGTTCATTTGATGACCCTGGCCTGTCCGGGATTCTTCCCGATTGGAACAGGCTAGCGGCCAATCCTTACCCAAGCGTAAGCGGCGCAATCATTGTGTGGCTGTCGGCGGCGATTTTACGGAACCCAGCAAAGCGGCAATCGCGTCCCGAGTTGCCGCACTTTGGATCAGCAGCGCATCGTCGCGTGCCAGCGGGCCAAGGGGGGGCCGGGCGGTCTCGGTGGGGGCAAGCAGCAAAGCCGCCGCCGATTTCCAATCCTTGGGGCCCTGGGTCGCCAGTGTTTGCCAGTCGTGGGCGCGACCCACGGCGTTCCATTGCTGGTCCGGCATGTCGAGTGAGGCATATATCGCCGCCGCAGCCTGATCGGCCCCCAATTGCCGCAATGCCTCGGCCCGCAGCGGCAGAGCAAGCGGTTCTGCAATCCCTTGCAACAGGGTCAGGGCGGCTTGCGGGTCGCCCTGCGCCAAAGCCACCCGCGCCTGCAGCAGGGGCAGCGGTCGGTCGCCCAGCTTGAGCCACCGCGCGGCCTCTGCCGCAAGGCCCAAAGTCAACAGTCGATCGGCGATCAGAGTGGCCACAGGCTTTGCCACGGCGGGCAACGGATCGGTTTCCGGCACAGTCGCATGGGCCAGCAAAGCGGAATCAGAGCCGGTTTGCGCCAGGCTTTGCCACAAAAGCGCGGCGGCATCGGGGGCCTTGGGCAGGTTGGCAAATGCAGTCTCAAAATCGCCCGATGCGCCCTGCGCCACGATCAGTGCATGCTGAAACTGCGCCTCCTGTGCGCCGCCGCGGCGTTCCTTCAGATACTCCTCCAGCACCTGAACCTGCACGAAATCAACCGTCTGACCAAGACTGGCGCGCTGTTCAACCAGGACCACCAGCGCAGCCGCCGCGGTGGGGCCAGGGCCATCTGCCAAAGATTCAAGCCGTGCCACCGCGACGGCGGGACGGCCCATCGCCGCTTCCATACTGGCCTGCATCAGCGCGACTTCGGGGCCGGGCTCGCCTGGGGCACGCAAGATGGCATCTTGCAAAGCGGTGGCGGTCGAGATGTCTTTCATGGCCAGAAAGCGGCCAATCAGCACCGGGCCAAGCTGGCGGCGCAGGTGGACGGGCAGGGCGGAAAACCCGCGCAGGATCGCAGATCTTGTCATGAAATCGACGGGCAGGATCGCGGGATCGGCGAGAACGGCCCACAGCGAGGCGGTCGTATTGCATGCCGCCATCCCGGCAAAGACGAGGTTTGGATCAGCCTCGCCATCCAGAATGCGTGCCATGCCTTGCCACAAAGCGATGTCGGCATCCTCGGTCGGAAAGCTGCGCATCAGCGCCCGCGCTTCGGCCCCAAAGCCAAGATACAGATCGAAGCGTGCCGCGCGTTTGATCGCCTCGGGGTCCGGACGGTCGAATTCGCCTACCAGACCGGTCATGGCCGGGCCGATCTGCTCTGCGATCGGTGTGTCCGCTGCCCAAGTGACCAGATCAAGCCGATCATCCGCAATACATTCCGCACCGACTGCCGTCATCGGCGCGCTCGCCTCGCCCTTTTGACGGATGACCAGATCAGGGGCGGCGCCCAGACGAAGCTGCACCGCAGCATCCTCCGTCGGAATCGCCATCTCGGGCATCGCGCCCTTGGTGGCTTTCGGTTTGGCCATGTCGACAATGCCTTCCGAGGCACCTCGGCTGAGTTCGACGATCAGCGACTGGCGCAGCGGTTCCAGCAGCGGGTCCAGATTGGCCAGCTTTGGGGCGGCGGGCGCGTAGGGCTCGCGGCTTTGCGCTTTAGCGGCATACGCCAGACCGGTCCAGTCATAGGCGGGGCCGGTGACGACACGGGGCCGCGTCCTGGGCCGAACAACAGGCGGTGCGGCCAGTTCCGCCGCAACCCCGCCGTCCAGCGGCTGTTCAAAGGACGAGCCTTTCGGCGGTGCGCCGTCATGCAGATCGATGACGACTATGCCGGGGCGAAATTCGAACGGCATCGCGTAACAGGCACAGGCGACGCCGACATGCAGCGCACCGCTATCCGGGTCGGCCCAGATTGCCGCCAAGCGGGACTTGCCGATCTGCTCAAAGACCTTGGACAGATCGTATTGCGCCTTGCCCGCGGGCAAACGCAGCTCGTAGCCATCCGGGGTGCGGCCCATCGCCCATGCCACCGGCGCGTCAAATTGCAGGACAAGGCGGGTGAATCCCGGATGTTCGCCCGTGGAAACCTGCACCGCTGCCGCCAGCAACTGGACCGGTGCGGCGCAAAGAAGAATAGTCAGGGCAAACCAACGAATCATGCGGCGTTTTCCTTTTTCAGGCCACGCAACACCTCTTCGACTTCGGCAAAGCTCGGGCGGACGTGGTGTGGCGTGTTCTGCCGCCCGACCTCGATGCAGATGTTCGGCGGATGGCGGTGCAGATTGGCGACCAGCACCTCACGAACCAGTTGAAAGAAATGGCCATCCTCATCGACAATGGCTTTCACCCGCGCCGCCATCGGCCCGACAAAGCCATAGGCCAGAAACACACCCATGAAAGTGCCAACCAAAGCCCCGCCGATCATGCCGCCCAGAATCTCGGGCGGCTGGTCGATGGAGCCCATCGTCTTGATCACCCCCAGCACGGCGGCAACGATACCGATGGCCGGCAAGGCATCGGCCATGCTTTGCAAGGCGTGACTGCCATGCAGCGCATGGTGATACGCCGCCTCCATCCTTTTGTCCAAAACCTCTTCGACCTGATGCGGGTCGTCATAGTTCATCGATGCGGCACGCAACGTGTCGCAGATCAGATCGACGACCTCATGGTCGTGCTGGATCTTCGGGTAACGCCCGAAGATCGCGGACTCACCGGGGTTTTCGACATGCTCTTCCAGAGCAACCGGATTGGACCGCGCGATGCGGACCAGATCGAACAGCAGCGCCAACAGATCCCGGTAGTCGGCTGGCTTCCACTTGGCACCCTTGAAGACCTTGCCGATATCCTTGCCGGCCTGTTTGACCGTGCTGAGGCTGTTGCCCAGCAGAAACGATCCGATCGTCGCCCCGGAAATCACGATCATCTCTTTTGGCACGGCTTCCAGGATTATATCCATCTTGCCGCCGGCGAAGACATAGCCGCCGAAGACCATCACGAAGATCATTACGATACCGACTGCGCCGAGCATGGAATTTCCCTGAATTGACTTGTTGGCGACCACCCTTCCACGTCGGAGTTAAGAAAGGTTGACCCGCGACCCTGCTACCCCTTGGGGGCCAATGCATTTCGCCCGGCAATCAGCACCGAAATCGAATAGGCCTTGTCCGGCTTCATCCCTGACAGCACGGCGGCGGCGGCGTCCGGGCGCATCCGGCCCAGAAATCCCGCCGCAAATTCCGGGGCCATTGTCTGAAACAGCGCCGCCGCATCTGCGGGTCGCATCGCCTCATATACCGCCACCAGGCGGGTGATGTCCTTTTCGGCGGCCCCATCGGCGATGGTCAGCGTCTTTTTCAAATCCGCCTCGGCGGTTTGCAGTTCGGCCATGCGTTTGTTTATGGCAGCATCGGCCAGCGCCAGTGCGGCCATGCGGTCGGCAATCGCCACCTCTTTCGCCCCGACCTCTGCCTCGCGCCCGGTCAAGGCTGCGGCAAGTGCTGCCGGGGGTAGCGGGCACTTCAGCGGAGCTGCCGGTTCGGTCGACGAGTTTGCCAGCGCCATGCCAATGCCCGACCCCAGCCGTAACGCGCCCGCCGACGCCAGGATCAGCGACAGGATGACCAGCGCCCCGCGCCCCGATTTCACGCCTGCAACCTTCATTCCGCCGCCTCCAGTTCGCCGCGCAGCGTGCGGCGCCGGACAAAGCGCAAGCGGCCAACGCCACCTTCTTCCGGATCAGAAGCAGCGGGCGGCGTGGGGCCGGGTTCCGGCAGGTCGTGCATTGCGGCCAACAGCAGTTCGATCCGCGCCGCTACGGATTCGGCCCGCGTCGTCAACCCTTCCAGACTGGCGGCCGATCCCGCCGCCGCGCCGCCCGCCCGGTCCAGCGCCTTGGTCATGTCATCGACCTGCACCGACAGGACCGCGATGGCCCCACCCATGCCGCTTTCCAGCGCGGTGAATTTCTTCAGCCGCGCCGACAGGACAAAGCAGTAGATCGCTGCCGCAAAGGCGCCAGCCGACAGCAGAATGTCAGAGATGATGTTCATGGCATGACCCTTCAGTTCAGCACGAATTCGGTGACAAGCAGGTCGCGCACCTGGCCATCTCCCGTCACAATCTGGATGCGCCGCAGCATCTGCGACCGCAGCCGCACGAGCGCATCAGGATCCTCAAGCTCGGCCACCTCGACAGCCCGCAGATAGCCGTTCAGAACATCGACAATGCGCGGCAAAAGCCGCGTCACTGCACCCTCTGCGGCCTTTTCAACCTCCAGCTGCGCGGTGAACTTCAAGTGGCGATTCTCGGACACTTTGCCAAGCGAGATCACCACAGGCGCGACCGGCACAAAGGCGATCTCCGGCGCGGCCACACCCTCTGCCGCCGCTGCGCCCTCGGTCGCCGGGGCGAGAATCAGGCCGGAATAGACAGCGTAGAACCCGCCCCCGCCCAAGGCCATAAACAGGACCAGCCCCAGCAGAATGGGCAGTTTTGACTTCTTTTTCGCAACCGCATCCTGCGGCACATCAGCATCGGCCACCGGGCACCTCCGTCCTTGCTGCAAGATCGAAGATAGACCCATTTTTCCTAACCGATTGTTAAGCCCGATCCCCAATGCTGAACCATGCGGGCAGAAGCCCCGAAGCCTGGCGGAGAAGACGGTGCAAAATCTGGCTACCCTATGGGCCAATCTGGGCCTGCGGCGGCGCGTCCTCGTGATTGGTGCGACCCTGACGATGTTTCTGGCCATTCTGGGCCTGGCCCGCATGGTCGAACAGCCGAACATGGCGCTGCTGTATTCGGGCCTTGATACGCCGGCGGCGGGCGATGTGGTGACGGCGCTCGATTCGCGCGGCGTGACCTATGACATTCGTGGCGATGCGATCTATGTCGATTCCGCACAACGTGACAGCTTGCGCATGACCCTTGCCGCCCAGGGCCTGCCTGCTGCGGGCGGGTCTGGCTACGAACTGCTTGATTCTCTGTCAGGTTTCGGCACCACCTCGCAGATGTTCGACGCGGCTTACCTGCGCGCGAAGGAAGGGGAGCTGGCCCGCACCATCCTCGCCATGCCGGAAATCAAATCTGCCCGCGTCCACATCGCCCTCGCCCCGGCGCAAATGTTTCAGGATCAGAGCAAACCGACGGCCAGCGTCACCATCGTCTCGCGGTCGGGAATGCTGACCAGCGATCAGGCCAAGGCTTTGCGCCATCTGATTGCCGCCGCGGTGTCGGGCATGAAGCCGGATGATGTCGCGGTGATCGATTCGGTCGGCGGGCTGATCCCGTCTGAAACCGACACTGCGGCCCCCAATGCCAGCGGCGATACCAAAGCGGCCGAAATCCGGCAAAACGTCGAACGGCTGCTGGCCGCCCGCGTTGGCCCCGGCAAAGCGGTAGTCGAGGTCAATGTCGATGTCGTGACCGACCGGGAAGAGATCACCCAACGCACCCTCGACCCGCAGGGCCGGGTCGCCATCTCCAGCGAAACCCAGGACAAAACCGGGTCCAGCAATGGCAACGACGGCAGCGTCACCGTCGCCTCGAACCTGCCCAGCGGCAATGCCGGAGCTGGTGGCAGCAACACCAGCCAGACCACCGACAAACAGGAGCGGGTGAATTATGAGGTGTCGGAAACCAAACGCCAGGTGATCAAGGCACCCGGTGCCATTCGCAAAGTCTCGGTCGCGGTTCTGGTCGATCAGGAAGCGGTCACGGCAGCGGATGGCTCGGTGACGTTCCAGCCGCGGAGTGATGCCGAACTGGCCACTTTGCGCGAACTCGTCGCCTCGGCGGTGGGGCTGGATGAAAGCCGGGGCGATGTGCTGACGCTGAAATCACTGCCCTTCCAGCAGACCCCGGCGGAGGGCGCGCTGGTCGAGGCCGGGTTTCTGGGTGGGCTTGGCCAGATTGATCTGATGTCGGTTCTCCAGCTTGCGGTTCTGGCCTTTGTCGCGCTGGTTCTTGGGCTGTTCGTGATCCGGCCGATCCTGACCTCTTCGGCGCGGAATGTCCGGCAGTTGACGGCGTCCTTCCCGACACTCGCTTTGTCCGGTGGCACTGCCGGCGCGGCCAACGCCACTGTGCTGACCGGCGAAATAGACGATGGCCAGACGATTGGCGCCAGCGCCGACTTTGCCAACCCGGCCGCCACGATGACCGGACCAGAAGCTGATCCTGTCGCCCGGCTGCGCCGCCTGATCGAAGAGCGCCAATCCGAATCGATCGAGATTCTGCGCAGTTGGATGGAACATGACGAGGAGCCGGCTTGATGGCGCTAAAGCTGGAAATCTTTGACGGTGAGGAAAAATCCACCAGGACCCAGACCGTAATTCTGGACCGGGTGGCGCTCGAGGATGAAAAGCTCGCGTCCTACGACAAGGGCTACTCCGCGGGCTGGGAAGATGCGGTTGAGGCGCAGTCCGGCGACCAGACCAGGATGCGGGCCGACCTTGCCCGCAATCTGCAAAGCCTGAGCTTCACCTATCACGAGGCACGCAGCCATATCCTGAAAGCGGTCGAGCCGCTGATGTTGCAGATCGTCGGAAGGCTTTTGCCCGAAATTGCCCGCGAAACCCTGGCCCCCTTCGTTCTGGAAACCCTAATGCCGCTGGCAGAGGGGCTGGCCGATGCGCCGATCACGCTGGTGATAAACCCCGCCGCACGGCCAGCGGTCGAGGCTTTGCTGAAACAGGCAACCGGCTTGCCCTTGGTGATCAGCGAGGAACCGACGCTCAGCGAGGGGCAGGTTTACCTCAAGCTCGGTTCGGTCGAGACGCACATCGACCTTGACCGCGCCACAGCCGACATCGCTGCCGCCGTTCGCGGCTTCTTTGACCTTCCCGGAAAGGACCGACCCAATGGATAACCCGTCAGACAACAACCCCTTCGCACAGGTGCCGATCGAAGTGACCATTTCGGTCGGCAAGGCCCGGCCAATGGTGCGCGACCTGTTGCGCCTTGGCCGCGACGCCGTGTTGACACTGGACCGCCGGGTTGACGACCCGGTCGAGCTGTATGTCGGCGACCGGCTGATCGCGCGGGGCGAATTGCAGGAGCTGGAGGGGGATCAGGCCGGGCAACTGGCGGTGCGGCTGACCGAGGTGGCCAATCTGCGGGGCGGGTTGTGACACGCAGCCTGTGGCTGGCGCTGATCCTGACCGCTTTCGCCGGGCCAGCGTTCGCGCAGGGCCTTTCGATCGACTTTGGCAGCGACAGCTCACTGGCGACGCGGTCGGTCGAGATCATGCTCTTGGTCACGGTCCTCAGCATCGTGCCGGGACTGGCGGTGATGGTGACGTGTTTTCCGTTCATCGTCACCGTTCTGTCGATCCTGCGGCAGGCGCTTGGCTTGCAGCAATCGCCGCCCAACATGGTGATCGTCAGTCTGGCGCTATTCCTGACCTGGTTCGTGATGGACCCAGTGTTCACCGAGGCCTGGGGCAAAGCCATCCAGCCGCTGACCGAAGGCAAAATTGACGTGCAACAGGCGATCCCGCTGGTCAGCGCCCCATTCCGCGCCTTTATGACCGCGCGGATCAACCCGGCAACCTTTACCGCTCTGCAAGCCCTGCGTCCGGGAGCTGCCGGAACGGCGGTGGATGCGCCGCTGTCGCTGCTGGTGCCGTCGTTCATGCTGTCAGAGATTTCGCGGGCCTTCGAGATCGGCTTTCTGATCTACCTGCCCTTCCTGATCATCGACCTTGTCACCGCAGCGATCCTGATGTCGATGGGGATGATGATGGTGCCGCCCGGTGTGGTGTCGCTGCCGTTCAAGCTGGCCTTTTTCGTGGTCGCGGATGGCTGGACCCTGATTTCCGGGGCTTTGGTCCGCAGCTATTCCTGAGCGCCTCACCCGGTGTCCACAGGTGGACGCCTGGTGACATCAAGTAAAATCAGTGGGTTATACTTTCGCCTTCAGCTTCCGTTTCCCAAGATTGGCGCGAGGGGTTCGTCAAGCCGAAGGCGCTTTCGGCACGCCCGCGCGGAAAACTGCTTTGGCTTGATGAGCGGCTTCCCGCAGCCTGCCTCAGTTCACGATGAACTCGGCATGCAGCGCCCCGGCGGCGTTGATGCTTTTGAGGATGTCGATCATGTCAAGCGGGGCGACGCCAAGGGCGTTCAGTCCGGCCACCACTTCGGACAGATTGGCCCCCCCCTTGACCACGGCCAGGCCGGTTCCGGCGGCACTGTCAATCGAGGTCGAGGTGCGCGGCACCACAACCGTCTGGCCCTCGGCAAAGGGATTGGGTTGCACGACCTCTGGCGTCTCGTCGATGCGAAGCGTCAGGTTGCCCTGGGCAATCGCCACCCGGCTGATGCGGACGTCCTCGTCCATCACGATGGTGCCGCTGCGCTGATCCACCACAACCCGCGCCCGGGTTTCCGGCTCGACCAGCAGGTTTTCCAGCCTGGCGATGGCGCGGGCCGGGGACCCCATCTGGGTGGCGTCGATACTCAGGGTGACGGTGCCAGAATCCTCCATCTGCGCAACCTTGCCGCCGAATTCGCGGTTGATCACCGCCTCGATCCGCCCGGCAGTCGTGAAATCGGGCGTGCGCAGTGCCAGACGGATCGAACGCAACTGGGAGAGGTCAAAGGCGACCTCGCGCTCGACCGAGGCGCCCGAAGGGATGCTTCCCGCCGTCGGCACACCCTTCACGATTTTGGACGCCTGCCCCTCTGCCGAGATCCCGCCCGAGATGATCGCCCCTTGCGCCACGGCGTAGATCTGACCATCCGCACCGTTCAGCGGTGTCATGATCAGCGTGCCGCCCAGCAGGCTTTTGGCGTCGCCGATCGCCGAAACCGTCACGTCAATCCGCGCCCCCGCCCGCGAAAACGGCGGCAGGGTGGCGGTAACGAAGACGGCTGCGACATTCTTGGGCTGAAACTGCTCTCCGGTCACGTTGACGCCCAGCCGTTCCAGAAGATTTGACATGATCTCGGCGGTGAAGGGCGAATTGCGCAGCCCGTCGCCAGAGCCGTTCAACCCGACAACCAGGCCGTAGCCCAACAGATCGTTGCCGCGCACCCCGTCGAATTCCACCAGATCCTTGATGCGGATCGGGGCGGCGAAAGCAGCGGTGCCAAAAGCCAGAACAGTGCCTAACATCGCAAAAAGACGCAACATCAGAGGAAGTCCACGAGATTGAGGCGCGAGAGGCGCGCGGTGATTGTGTACAGGGTTTGCAACTGGGTCTGGGTCTGTTCCAGCTTGGCCGCGGTCTCGTAGGGATCGACCGAAATCAGGGTAAGCCGGGCGGTTTCCAGCGCGGTTTTCTCGGCATCGTTGCGGGTGGCGGCATTGGCGATACCCGCCTGGGTGGTGCCGAGACGGGCGGTCAGCGCGGCACGGGCGGTGGCGGAACTGGCCAGACTTTCACCCGCCCGCTTGGCCAGATCGGCCCGCGCGACGTCGCTGCCGGCCAGCACGCCGCGCTGCAATAGGGCCGCCAGCGCCAGACCTTTCAGGGTGACAACGACGCCCGGGTCCAGTGCCGTGACATCGACCCGGGCGGTCTCGTCGGCGCTGACCGGCACTGCGGCCAGCGGGTCGCCGCCCTGATAGACGGTGGTGGCAAAACCAGCGGGGTCGGCAAACCAGGCATTCACCGCGGTTTCGACATCCGCCGCGGACAGCGCCCCCGCCACCGCCGTATCCAGCGCAGTCATCATGGTTTCGGTATCTGCCACCGCAGCGCGATCGGTTGCGATGCCGGAAAACAGGTTCCGCTCGCCCAGCCTGGTGTTGAGCGAGGACATCACACTTTGCAGCCGCTGGCCGGCATCGACGCCCAAAGTGTCGATCCGGGTCGGCGAATTGCTGGTGGCGGCGGCAAACAGAGCAGCGCCGAGCGTCTTGGCCTGGTCGGACATCGCATTGAGCGCGGTCTGCATGACATTGGTCACGATCATGGTTTCCGCAGTAACGGCGCGATAGGCCTGCAACTGGGTCAGCGACGCCTCGATCCCGGCCAGCGGCGCATAATTGCCGGACACGGCGCCGGTCTTGTCGACTGCGATCCCGGTTGTCACCTCGGTCGACAGGGTTTGCAGGTTGTTTTTCAGGGTGAGGCTATGGCGGCTGAGGATCATGGTTTGCGCCATGTCGCCGACGGAGAGGTTGGGCATCCTTAAATCTCCAGCAATATCTGGATCATCTCATCCACTGATTTGATCACTTTGGCATTGGCGGCATAGGCCTGTTCGATCTGCAACAGCGATTGCATCTCCTGATCGCTGTCGACGCCGCCCTCTGCCTCCATCGAGGTGAAGGTTTCAAGCCTGGTCTTGTTGTAGGCGACATCACCCTCTGCCGTCAGGCGATTGGACGCAGCCGAGGACAACAGATCGCCGGCGAGGGTGGACAGGCTGCGCGCCCCCGCCATGAAACCGCCTGACGCCGGTTGGCGTTGCCGGGTCAGGGCGCCGCGCAGGGTGGTCAGCAGGGCGGAATTGCCGGTGGCACCGGGGGTTGTGGCCCCCAGCCCGTCGCGCAGCCGCCACAGCGCACCGCCCTGATCGGGATCGGCGACGGCGTTGAGTTTCAGGCGTTGCGACAGGCCGACCTCGTTGACCGGGTCAAAGGCGCCGCCGGAATCGGTAAAAAGCCCCGCGTCGCCGGGCGCGCGGGTCGCATCAACAGCAGGGTCGGCAAAGCGTTCGACCAGATCGCGGGCGACGGCATCCAGCTGGGCCTGCGCCTTGACGCCAAGGTCATCGCGGATGGCGAAATTCGCAGCAAGACTGCCGCCTGCGATGAACGCGCCGTCACCTGCGGTCGCAATCGGGCTGCCGTTCAGCGTCAGGCCCGACAGGCCCGCGCCGGCTGTCTGGTCCGGTGAAATGTCAGCGGTCGCTGTAAAGCCGAAAACCGCAGGCGTGCCGTTCAGCAACACCGCGCCGTTCGGCGTATACAGCGAGACGGTGCCGCCGTCCTCCTGCACCTCGCGCAGCGGGATGATCCTGGCGATGCTGTCGATCACCTGCTGGCGCTGGTCCAGCAGCGCCGACACGTCCTGACCGACGCCGGAGTTCCTGCGGATCTGGGTGTTCAGCTTGGCGGCACGGTTCAGTGCGCTGTTGAGGGTGGTCACCTGACCGGCGATTTCACGGTCGGCGGCGGTGCGGGTGGCCTGCACGTCCTTGGCGGCGGCGGTGATCTGGCTGGCCAGGGCGCGGGCAGAGTTCAGCACGCTGGACAGCCGGGGTTCGGAATTGGGGTTCGACGCCGCCTCGGTCAACGCGGCGTCGAGGGCTGCAACCCGGCCATTGACCGAAAACGCCTGATCCGGCGTGCCAAGCGTGGTTTCCAGCCGCTGGTAAAATGCGGCGCGGGCATCGGCATCGCCGGCCGAGGATTGCGCCAGACGGCGGTCGCTTAGCAGTGGCAGGTTGACCGCGCGGCTGACGCCGAGAATCTGCACACCTTGGCCGCTGGAACCCACGGTCCGCGCCGTGGTCTGCAATTCGCGCCGCCCATAGCCGGGCGTGGTGGCGTTGGCGAGGTTGGACGATACCAGTTCGGCAGCCTTTGCCGCAGCCGAAAGGCCGGACAGAGCGCTGGAAAGGGTGCCGCTGATGCTCATTCAAGCCACCGTCAGCGTTTGATGTTCGTGGTTTCCTGCAACATCTCGTCCACCGTCTGGATCACCTTGACGTTGGAGGAATAGGCGCGCTGCGTGGTGATCAGGTTGGTCAGTTCGGTGGTGACATCGGTGGTCGATTGTTCCTGGCTGTAGCCCACAAGTTTGCCGGTCGGCCCATCGCCCGAATCCCACAGATAGAACGGGCCGGAATCGGCAGAGACTTTGTAGGTCTGGCTGCTGAGCGCGGTCAGGCCATTTGGGTTCGGCACGTCCACCACCGGAATCTGGTAGATGACCTTGGCGAAGCCCTGATCATAATTGGCCCGCAGAAAACCGCTGTCGTCAATCTCGACCGAGACCAGACGGGAAACCGGCGTGCCATTCGTGCTTTTGCCGATGGGCGCGAAGCTGCCGGACAATTGCGACAGTCCGCCCGGCGTTCCGATCTTGCCAAGATCCAGCGTCATGGCGCCCCCGCCTGCGGTCAGCGGGATTGTCCCGGTCGCCGGATCGTAGTTGCCACCGCTAACCGTTGTGACCGTGGCCAAAGTGCCGCCTGCGGTCTGGCCGCTATCGAACGTAAGCGTGTATACGCCAATAGCGGCCCCGCCAGACGCACTGTCGGCAATGGTCATGGTCCAGGTGTTGGATGACCCGGTGGTCGGCACAGTCGGGGTAAAGCTATAGCTCAGCGTCTCCGGCGTGCCGAGGTTGCCGGAATATTGCACCGACATCGAAAGCGCCGTGCCATCGGCACCCGCCGCCGTCGCCGTTGCGGGCAGGTTGGCCCCCAGTTTCATCGCGGTTGTCGGGTTGGCGACAAATTCGTTCTGGCCCAGACGCACCGGCTGCAATGCCGCCATGCTGTCGCGCGGATAGGCGCTCACCGTGCCATCCGGATTGGCGGGCCAGCCCATCAGCACCTGACCCGCCGAGTTCCGCAGCACGCCGTTGGCATCGGCGCGGAATGACCCGGTAGTGGCCAGCGATATGGGCAAGCTGCCGTTGTTGCGATTGACCGCGTCAATCGTCGTCACGGCCATGAAGCCACGACCATCCACCGCCAGATCGGTCGAATTCGCGGTGCCGATCAGTGGCCCGCGTTCATCAATCAGCCGCATCGAGGTGGAGCGGACACCGCCTGCCGAATAGGTCGTGGTGGCGTCACCGTTGATGACCACCGAATAGAAATCGGCCTGCGCCCGTTTGTAGCCATAGGTCGACGAGTTCGCGATATTGTCGGAAATCGTCGCCAAGCGGTTGGCATTGGCATTCAGCCC